>JANPAZ010000412.1:0-3522 GCA_031430225.1 Rhodoferax sp.
GGTCGGGTCGCGCTTGAGCACGTTTTCTATCTCCAGCGTGTCAGCCTGTTTGCGAACCAGGTTGATCAGCTGGATGATGTTGGCCTGAGCAGGGCGGATCGTCTGGCCCTTGACGAGCACCGGCTTGGCAAACCAGTAACCCTGAAAAAGCTTGATGCCCACCTTTTGCAGCATTTCGTGCTGCGCCGCTGTTTCAACCTTTTCGGCAATCAGGCGGGCTTTGGCCGCTTCCTGGGCATAGACGATGAAGGGGCCCACAGCTTCGGGCTTGAGCAGCGCCATGTCGAACTTGATGAACGTGGCGTAGGGCAGCCACGAGGCGTAGGCCTTGGTCAGCACCGTGTGATTGAAGGCGAGGCGGAAACCCCGGCGGGTCACATCTTTGATGGCACTCAGGCGGGTTTCAATTTCGTCAGGGTCAGGCGTGTCCAGAGGCGGCAGCTCCAGCACCAGGCGCTCGGGCTGGATCAGTTCCAGATGGCCTCCAGCCAGGCTGTCGTGCGTGCAATTGATGAACAAGGTCTTGCGGCCCACCAGCACCTCGTTGTCGGCGTGGGACAGCACATTGAACAAAAGCTCGGCATCGGTGGCTGCCGTATGGATACCTGGCCGGGTAGACCGGTCAAACAGCTCGTAGCCGAACACGGCACGGTTTTCGTCCACGATGGCCTGACGGGCAATGGCCGTCGGGTCGGCCATTAGTGGGGCGGGCGCAGTGTCTGAGGGGTTGGACATGGCTCAGTCTGAAGTGGTTTAGGCTTCATTTTAGGGGCCGATGCCGGTTTGTCTGCCGGATTCGCGAGCAGGCTCAGTTCGAGTGGTGTAAAGCCCGCCCTCAAACGGGCGCTCTCGTTGAACGGAGGCTTGAGGCGGGGGGCTTTGAAGCGCTCGGTCAGCACGGCGTAGTGCGCCATAGGCTCCAGCCGATCCCGCGTGCAAAGCCAGTGGTACCAGTGGTTGCCAATCGCCACGTGCCCGATTTCGTCACGCAGGATGATGTCCAGAATGTCCACCGCGCGCAGGGCGTCCGGCGTACCTATCTGGCGCAACTTGGCCTGGATTTGCGGCGTGGCATCCAGCCCCCGTGCTTCCAGGGTGCGCGGTACCAAAGCCATGCGGGCCACGACATCGTGACGGGTCTGGTCGCACATGGCCCACAGGTTGTCGTGGGCTTCAAAGCTGCCGTAGTCCCAGCGTGGGGTGCCGTCTGGCGTGACGTCCATGCGCCGCAAATGCTCACGCAGCAGCGAGAAGTGGTAGGCCTCTTCCTTGGCAACAAGCGCCCAGTCCTGATAGAACGCGTCTGGCATGCCATCAAAGCGCCACAGTGCGTCGAGCGCCAGATTGATCGCGTTGAACTCGATGTGGGCAATCGCATGAATCATGGCGGCCCGGCCATCCAAGGTGAGCGGCGAGCGGCGCGGAACCTTGGCCGGGTGGGTCAGCAGGGGGCGCTTTGGGCGCCCGGGCTGGGCATCCGGCACGGTGTTTACCCTATCGTTTGCTATAGAAAGTGTAGCTAACTGTGCCCATGATACGTGGGCCAATGTGCACTTTTTCTCTGGATCTGGCTCGCAAAAAGCTTCCAGCGCCTTGCGGCGAAGGTTAGCCGTTGTCGTTCCCCGTGCCGTTGCCTCGGTCGCCATCAGCTCAGGCATAGTCCGCCAAAGGCACGCAACTGCAAAACAGGTTGCGGTCACCGTAAACGTTGTCTACCCGGCCAATGGGTGGCCAGTATTTGACCTGTTTCAGGCTGGCCAGCGGGAACCCGCCGGTCTCGCGCGAGTAAGGACGATCCCAGTCTGCCGCCATCAGGCTGGCGGCGGTGTGTGGCGCGGCTTTGAGCGGGTTGTTGTTTTGCGGCCATTCACCCCGCTCGACCTTGGCAATTTCTTCGCGGATGACAATCATGGCGTGGATGAAGCGGTCAAGCTCGGCAAGGGTCTCGCTCTCTGTCGGCTCCACCATCAATGTGCCAGGCACGGGAAAACTCAGCGTGGGGGCGTGAAAGCCGTAATCCATCAGGCGCTTGGCCACGTCTTCGGCCGAGACGCCATTGGCACCACCGCTGGTTTCCTTGAGCGGGCGCAGGTCCAGAATGCACTCGTGTGCGACGTGGCCATTCTCGCTGGCGTAGAGCGTTGGGTAGTGGTCTTTGAGGCGGGCACTGATGTAGTTGGCGTTCAATATCGCAATCTCGGTGGCCTGCTTCAAGCCATCTGGCCCCATCATGCGGCAGTACATCCAGCTGATGGGCAACACCGCCGCATTGCCTAAAGGGGCTGCTGATATGGCCCCCACGCTTGTCGCTGCGCGTACTGCGCTGCCCGCCGAGGGGGTTAATTCCCGGTGGGGCGGCCCGGCAGGGAATTGCCCGCTCGCGGCTTCACCGGTCGCATGGCCCGGCAGAAATGGCACCAGGTCGGCCACCACACACACTGGGCCCACGCCGGGGCCGCCGCCGCCGTGCGGTATGCAGAACGTCTTGTGCAAGTTGAGGTGGCTCACATCGCCGCCAAACTCGCCCGGTGCAGCCACTCCGACCAGCGCATTCATGTTGGCACCGTCCACATAGACGCGACCCCCGTGGCTGTGCACCAGCGCGCACAACTCTTTGACGCGGGTCTCGAACACGCCATGGGTGCTGGGGTAGGTGATCATCACGGCGGCGAGCTGTGCGCTGTATTGCTCACATTTCAGCTTCAGGTCTGCCATGTCCACATTACCCTGCGCATCGCACGCTGTCACCACCACAGTCAGGCCCGCCATCTGCGCACTGGCCGGGTTGGTGCCGTGCGCGCTGCTGGGGATGAGGCAGATATTGCGGTGCCCCTGGCCCTGGGCCTTGTGATAAGCCTTGATGACCAGCAGGCCTGCGTATTCGCCTTGTGAACCTGCGTTGGGTTGCAGGCTGATGCCCGCGTAGCCGGTTGCCTGGCACAACCAGGCACGCAGTTGCGCATCGAGTTCCAGGTAGCCCTGCATCTGGTCGCGCGGCGCGAAGGGATGAATATTGGCAAACTCCGGCCAGGTGATGGGGATCATCTCGCTGGTGGCATTGAGCTTCATGGTGCAACTGCCCAGCGGGATCATGCTGCGGTCCAGCGCGAGATCCTTGTCACTCAAGCTGCGTATGTAGCGCAGCATGCCGGTCTCGCTGTGATGGGTGTTGAAGACAGGGTGCGTGAGGAAACTGCTCTGGCGTCGTAGAGCGGCCGGGATCAGCGGCTTTGTATCGCGCTCGAAGTCTTCCACCCGGGGCACGGCCTGGCCGGGTTGGGCGAAGATGGACCATAACAAAACGATGTCGTCGCGCGTCGTGGTCTCGTCCAGCGACACATAGAGGTAGGTGCCCCATGCTTTTTGCAGGTTGGCCCTCATGGAACGGGCGCGTACAGCTATTGAATCTGTAGCGTCGTCGGTCTTGATCGATAAGGTGTCAAACGCCTTGACCAGCGTGTCGCGATGGCTCAGCGTGTAGCCCAGCGCCTGCAGGCCTTTGGCCAGAATGGCGGTGAAGGT
>JANPAZ010000413.1:0-3248 GCA_031430225.1 Rhodoferax sp.
GCTGGACGTGGATGAGTTGTTCCCGCCCCAGGTGCTGGGTGCCTACAAGGTATGAAGGTGAATCACGCCAGGGATGGCACGCCACAGGCCAGCGGCGGACCTGGGTTGCGAAAGTAGAGTCGCTAGCTTTTGCTTTTCGCCAGTCGCCTGTCGCCTGTAACTATCAAATAAATAGCAAACATCGCAATGGCTATGTGGGCCACTAGCCCTTTTTTCTTACCACACCCGTTGGCTTGCCGGCTCCGGTGGCACGAGGCGGCAACCCGGTGTGCTGGGTCAACAAGCGGCCCCTGACAGGCGTGGCGCTGGCCGGTGCACTGGTCGAGTTTTTGCGTCGTGCACTGGTGTAGCCACCATCGCCCAGGGGTTGGAACGTCGGGATCAGGTGGTGCTTGCCATTGCCGATCAGATCTGCCCTGCCCATGGTCTTGAGGGCTTCGCGCAGCAATGGCCAGTTGTTGGCGTCGTGGTAGCGCAAAAAGGCCTTGTGCAGGCGCCGGCGCTTTTCGCCGCGCACGATGTCCACGGTCTCGCTGTCGCGCGTGATCTTGCGCAGCGGGTTCTTGTTGGTGTGGTACATCGCCGTGGCAGTGGCCATGGGTGACGGGTAAAACGTCTGCACCTGGTCGGCCCGGAAACCATTTTTCTTGAGCCACAGGGCCAGGTTCATCATGTCTTCGTCGCTGGTGCCCGGGTGGGCGGCGATGAAGTACGGAATGAGAAACTGCTTCTTGCCGGCTTCCAGGCTGTATTTCTCGAACAGCGTTTTGAACTTGTCGTAACTGCCGATACCCGGCTTCATCATCTTGGTAAGCGGGCCCTGCTCGGTGTGCTCTGGCGCAATCTTCAGGTAACCACCCACATGGTGCTGCACCAGCTCTTTCACGTATTCGGGGCTTTTCACAGCGAGGTCGTAGCGCAGCCCGGAACCAATCAAAATCTTCTTGATGCCCTTGAGCGCACGGCCACGGCGATACATGTGGATCAGCGGGCCATGGTCGGTCGTCAGGTTGGAGCAGATGCCGGGATACACGCAACTGGGCTTGCGACAGGCAGCTTCGATCTCGGGGCTTTTGCAACCCAGGCGGTACATATTGGCGGTAGGGCCGCCCAGGTCAGAAATCGTGCCGGTGAAGCCTTTGACCTTGTCGCGGATGTCTTCGATTTCCTTGATGACCGAGTCTTCACTGCGGCTTTGGATGATGCGGCCTTCGTGCTCGGTGATGGAGCAAAACGTGCAGCCTCCAAAGCAGCCGCGCATGATGTTGACGCTGAAACGGATCATCTCCCAGGCGGGGATTTTGGTGGCGTGATCGTGGCTGCCGTTCTCGTCGGCGTAGGCCGGGTGCGGGCTGCGCGCGTAGGGCAGATCGAACACAAAGTCCATCTCGGCCGTCGTCAGCGGAATGGGTGGCGGGGTGATCCACACGTCGCGCGCGGTGGTGCCTTCACCATGCGCCTGCACCAGTGCCCTGGCGTTGCCGGGGTTGGTTTCAAGATGCAGCACGCGGTTGGCATGTGCGTAAAGCACGGGGTCGGCCCTGACCTGTTCATACGATGGGAGGCGAATCACGGAGCGGTCGCGCGGTGGCACTTTGACGGTGCCTTTGCCATACAAGGCAGGGTTGGGCATGAAGGTCAGTGGCGCAATCACCGGGTTCACGCCGTTTTTAGAGTCTTTTTGCTCTGTAGCCCCCGCAGAATAATCGCTACCAGCTACTGTTTTTGTAGCGTCCTGCGTGGCGGCATCTTTGGCTTCCTTGCTGGCATCTTCCTTGGCGCAAGTGCTGCCCTGCTCCGCCGCCTGCTCTGATGTGGTCTGGTACGGGTTGATGTGCGACTCCACCCGGCCCGGCTCGTCCACTCTGCGCGAGTCGATCTCGAACCAGCCATGGCGGGTGTCATCGTCACTGCGGCGCACAAAGGCGGTGCCACGCACGTCGGTAATCTGTTGCACAGGCTCCTTGGCAGCCAGGCGGTGGGCGATTTCCACGATGGCGCGCTCGGCGTTACCGTACAGAAGCAGGTCGCACTTGGCATCCACCACCACAGAGCGACGCACCTTGTCAGACCAGTAGTCGTAATGCGCGATGCGGCGCAAGCTGCCCTCAATGCCGCCCAGCACAATGGGCACGTCGTTAAAGGCTTCGCGACAGCGCTGGCTGTAAACGATGGCCGCGCGGTCGGGGCGCTTGCCGCCCACATCGCCGGGCGTGTAGGCATCGTCACTGCGGATTTTGCGGTCAGCCGTGTAGCGGTTGATCATGGAATCCATGTTGCCCGCGGTAACGCCCCAGAACAAATTGGGTTTGCCCAATGCCTTGAACGCCTCGGCGCTGGTCCAGTCGGGCTGGGCGATGATGCCAACGCGGAAACCCTGGGCTTCCAGCATCCGGCCAATCACGGCCATGCCAAAGCTGGGGTGGTCCACATAGGCGTCGCCCGTCACCAGAATGATGTCGCAGCTGTCCCAGCCCAGCACGTCCATCTCTTTGCGGCTCATGGGCAAAAATTTGGCCGTGCCAAAACGGGCTGCCCAGTACTTGCGGTAGCTGGTTAGTGGCTTGGCGGCGCGCGCGAAAAAGGAGACGTCAACAGGGGCGTTCATGGGGCCTTGGGGGTAACCCTCGATTGTAGGGTTTTGCGCGTGTCCGTGCCTCAAGCAGGTCTTGCAAGCCCGCATTTGGCCTGTGTTTGGGTCTTATTTGCGCGTTATAACTTGTAACAGTTCGCTAGACTTCGAAGTCTAAAAAGGCCCCAGGAAAACCCCAAATGGCTTCTGAAGACTTCTCTACGCTTTTCGACATGTTGCCCATTGGCGCCTATCGGGCGACGCCCGAAGGCCGGTATTTGCGCGCCAATTCAGCGCTCGTTCGCCTCCACGGCTATCCCACAGAGACAGCCATGTTGATGGCTGTCAACAACACCGCCGCCGACTGGTACGTGCAGCCCGGGCGCCGCAATGCCTTCAAATCCCTCCTGCAAACCCATCGCAAAGTGGTGAATTTTGTGTCGGAGGTCTACCGGCCGAAGACCCGCGAGCGAATCTGGATTTCGGAGCATGCCCATCTGGTGTGCGACGCCTTTGGAAAGCCCCTGTTTTATGAAGGCACGGTTGAAGACATCACCGGCCGCCATCTTGCCGAAAACCAGCAAGAAACCTCGGAACGCTTTCGAAGCCTGATTCACACCATTCCCGACATGGTCTGGCTCAAGGACGCCAACGGTACCTACCTGGCCTGCAACGC
>JANPAZ010000414.1:0-20895 GCA_031430225.1 Rhodoferax sp.
CGCGCTGGACGTCTTCGCGCTTGGTGCCGCGCAGCAAGATGCCGACGTTGTCGCCTGCCTGGCCTTGGTCGAGCAGTTTGCGGAACATCTCAACACCGGTGCAGGTGGTCTTTTGTGTGACGGCAATGCCGACGATTTCGATTTCTTCGCCGACTTTGACGATGCCGCGCTCAATACGGCCGGTCACGACGGTGCCACGACCCGAGATGGAGAACACGTCTTCCACAGGCATCAGGAAGGCACCGTCCACGGCACGTTCTGGCAGGGGGATGTAGGTGTCCAGTGCATCAGCCAGCTTCATGATGGCTTCTTCGCCCAAGGGGCCTTTGTCACCTTCCATGGCGAGCTTGGCGCTGCCGTGGATGATGGGGGTGGCGTCACCAGGGAAGTCATACTTGTCCAGGAGTTCGCGAACTTCCATTTCAACGAGTTCGAGCAATTCGGCGTCATCAACCATGTCGCATTTGTTCAGGAACACGATGATGTAAGGAACGCCCACCTGACGCGCCAGCAGGATGTGCTCGCGGGTTTGAGGCATGGGGCCGTCAGCAGCGGAGCAGACCAAAATAGCGCCGTCCATCTGGGCAGCGCCGGTGATCATGTTTTTCACATAGTCAGCGTGGCCGGGGCAGTCGACGTGAGCGTAGTGGCGGTTAGCCGTTTCGTACTCAACGTGGGCGGTGTTGATGGTGATGCCGCGCGCTTTTTCTTCGGGTGCCGCGTCAATTTGGTCGTACGCCTTGGCTTGGCCGCCGAATTTGGCCGCCAGCACGGTGGTGATGGCCGCCGTCAGCGTGGTCTTGCCGTGGTCAACGTGACCAATCGTGCCCACGTTGACGTGGGGCTTGGTTCGTGTGAATTTTTCTTTTCCCATTTCAAACTCCGATATATATGACTACTGGGTAGCGAATTCAAAAACTGGTGCCCATTCCGGGAATCGGACCCGGGACCTCTCCCTTACCAAGGGAGTGCTCTGCCACTGAGCCAAATGGGCTTTTTTAATACTCTGCGCTGCCTGCAAAACACCAACGCACATCAACTGTGGAGCGGGGTAGGAGAATCGAACTCCTCGCTTTAGCTTGGAAGGCTAAGGTATTACCACTATACGAACCCCGCACAGGTCAACCTCATAAGCGACCATTCTGAACCCGCAACATTGCAGCACTCAAAACAATCACCTTACAAATTCAAGTCCAACAATCACAAACTGACAAAAAACACATCACTGGTGGAGAGGGCTGGATTCGAACCAGCGTACTCGTAAGAGGGCAGATTTACAGTCTGCTGCCATTAACCACTCGGCCACCTCTCCTTTAGCGAACCTCGGATTATGCCATGAAATTGTGACTCATGACTCACCAGTCGACCGGACTTTGATTAACTTCTTGCAGAAAAGCATTGGCCCGGCCGAAGTGCCCACAGCCAATAAAGGGCTGGGGCGGCCTCAATGCTGAGAGGGGCGAAGGATGGTTGGCCGTCAGCACCAGGCGGCGTGATGAAGAAGCGGGCCGCTGATCCGATGAACTCCAACTGCTATCAGCATCGGGCAGCAGCGATTTTTTGGCCTGGGCATGCGCACCCCACAGCATGAAAACAATCGGCTTGGCACTGAGCCCGACAGTTCTGATTATTTCGTCAGTAAGCACTTCCCAACCCTGTTTTGCGTGACTGGCCGGTTGCCCCGATTCAACCGTCAAGCAGGTATTGAGCATCAACACACCCTGTTCCGCCCACCGTTCAAGTGAGCCGTCGGCGGGTGCTAGATATCGACCCAAAGACGGCCGAAACGCGTGTGCGACTTCGTCCCGCGCAATTTCCTTGAAGATGTTGCGAAGTGATGGCGGAATTGCAACGCCCGGCGCCACAGAAAATGCCAAACCTTGCGCCTGCCCCGCACCGTGGTAAGGGTCTTGCCCGAGGATGACGACCCGCACATTGGCGAGCGGCGTCAGTGCCAACGCCCGAAAAGGCTTTGGTGGGTAAATTGCAGCACCTGCGGTCAGGCGCGTCTCCACGAAGTGACCCAAGCGGACGGCCGCCGCACTCTTCAGAAATTTTGAAACGACCGGCTGCCAATCGTCAGCCACAGGCCAGGTGTCAGGCTCCCATCTTTGCAGCTGATCCAAAGCGGCTGCAGCAACCTCAGCCGGATTTTCAAACATAAAACCGGTCTGCTGCCCAGGTTGAATGGGCATAGTTAGCTACTCAATTCATAGCATTTTTCCGCTTTCAACCACATCACGGCGCACCAAACAGCGTGGAAAAAGCAACGCCGGGGTCAGGCGCACTCATGAAAGCCTCTCCGACCAGGAAGGCATTGATGCCTGCAGCGCCCATGCGCAGCACGTCGTCACGCGAGCGGATGCCGCTTTCGGTCACGACCATGCGGTGACCGCTGCCCAGCGCGGGCAGCGCCTTGAGTAAATTCAAGGTCGTGTCGAGCGAAACTTCGAAGGTTTTCAAGTTGCGGTTGTTAATGCCCATGAGCGGGGTCTTGAGCTTGAGGGCGCGCTCAGCCTCTGCGTGATCGTGCACCTCTACCAGCACGGCCATGTCGAGCCCCATTGCAATCGATTCAAAATCTGCCATCTGCGCGTCATCAAGGCAGGCGGCAATCAGCAAAATGCAATCAGCGCCCATCGCGCGGGACTCGTAGATTTGGTAAGCATCCACCATGAAGTCCTTACGCAGCACCGGGAGCTGGCATGACGCCCGCGCCTGCTTGAGGTAATCGACCTGGCCCTGAAAAAACTGCCGGTCAGTCAACACCGAGAGGCAGGCAGCGCCATGCTCAGCGTAGGTTTGTGCAATGTCAGCGGGAATGAAGTCTTCGCGCAAAACGCCTTTGGAAGGGCTGGCTTTTTTGATTTCAGCAATGACAGCCGGCTTGCCAGCAGCGATCTCAGCGCGCAGGGCGCCCACAAAGTCGCGAGTCAGTACCCGCGATTCAGCATCGGCACGCACGAGCGCCAGCGGCTTTTGCCGATTGCTTGATGCAACTTCTTCGCGCTTGACCGCAACAATTTTGTCCAGAATGTCACTCATTTTTTCAACCCTTCAATTGTTGCGACAGATCGACCAGTTGGGCCAGCTTGGCCCGGGCCGAACCTGATTCAATGGCTGACCGGGCAAGTACCACACCCGCTTTCATCGAGTCCACCACATTGGCTGCGTAAAGCGCTACTCCCGCATTGAGTATGACGATGTCTCTGGCGGCACCGGCCACGTTGTCCAGGACGCCCAGCAGCATGGCTTTGGATTGCTCGGGCGTATCTACTTTGAGGGCGCGGTTGCTGGCCATGACCATGCCGAAGTCTTCGGGGTGAATCTCAAACTCTGTGATCTCGCCATCTTTGAGCTCACCCACAAGCGTTGCGGCACCCAGGCTCACTTCGTCCATGCCATCTTTGCCATACACCACCACGGCGTGCTCGGCACCCAGCCGTTGCAGCGCCCGCACCTGAATGCCGACCAGATCGGGATGAAACACGCCCATCAAAATGTTCGGCGCGTTGGCCGGGTTGGTCAGCGGCCCCAGCAAATTAAATATGGTCTTGATGCCCAGTTCTTTGCGCACGGGTGCCACGTTTTTCATGGCGGGATGGTGGTTGGGCGCGAACATAAAGCCCACGCCGACCTGCTCAATGCACTGGGCAATGGCCGAAGGCGTCAAATTGATATTGATACCCAGCGACTCCATCACGTCGGCGCTACCGCTCTTACTGCTCACACTTCGGCCGCCATGCTTGCTGACCTTGGCGCCCGCGGCGGCGGCCACAAACATGGCGCAAGTCGAAATGTTAAAGGTATGGGAGCCATCGCCACCCGTACCCACAATGTCCACCAGATGGGTCTTGTCGGCCACGACGACCTTGGTGGAGAACTCACGCATGACCTGCGCGGCGGCAGTGATCTCGCCAATGGTTTCCTTCTTCACACGCAGACCGGTGATAAGCGCTGCCATCATCACCGGAGACAACTCGCCGCTCATGATCTGGCGAACGATATGCAGCATCTCGTCATGAAATATCTCGCGGTGTTCGATGGTACGCAATAGCGCTTCTTGCGGTGTGATCTTGACGGTGTGGGGCATGGGGAAGTCTCCTCAATGGTGTCGGGTTGTAGGCCTGTCAGGCGCGATTGTCCGGCAGCGTCAGCTGGATGCCAAACAAGGCAAAGAGGGAAAGGTTTTGAAAATCGATCAGGTGTTAAAGAAGTCGCGGATGGATGCAATTGCGTGGTCAATGCCATTGGCATCGACATCCAGGTGCGTCACAAAGCGCAGCCGGTACAGTCCTGTGACCAGGACGCCTCGGGCCTTCAGGTGCGTAATCAGTTCAGCGGATCGATCCCGCGCGCTTGCGGTGACATCCACAAACACGATATTTGTTTGAGGCGACTCAACCTTCAGCCCGTCAATGCCTGCCAGCCCGTCTGCCAAACGGCGCGCCAGCCGGTGGTCGTCTGCCATACGCAGCACGTGATGGTCCAGCGCATGAATGGCGGCTGCGGCCAAAAAACCGGCTTGGCGCATACCGCCGCCGGCCATTTTGCGCACGCGGTGGGCGCGGGCAATCAGGTCAGGGCTGCCACACAGGACCGAACCGGCCGGCGTGCCCAGCCCCTTGCTGAAGCACACCGACACACTGTCAAAGCAGGCCGCAATATTGCGGGCCTCCAGGTACGCATCTCCGCTTCCCGCCTGCGCCACGGCGGCATTGAAAAGCCGGGCACCATCCAGGTGCGTATTCAAACCCCGGTCTTTGGCCAAACGCGTGGCCTGTTGCACATAGTCAAACGGCAGCACTTTTCCGCCAAACGTGTTCTCCAGGGCCAGCAGACGGCTGCGCGCAAAGTGCGCATCATCGGGCTTGATGGCGGCTTCGATGTCGGCCAGCAGCAGCGTGCCATCCGGCTGGTGCTCCAGCGGCTGGGGTTGCACGCTGCCAAACACGGCGCCTCCTCCGCCTTCCATGCGGTAGGTGTGTGCCATCTGCCCGACGATGTATTCGTCGCCACGCTGGCAATGGCCCAAGATGGCGCACAGGTTGCTTTGTGTGCCTGTGGGCATGAACAGCGCCGACTCAAAGCCCAGCATGGCAGCAATTTTGTCCTGCAAGGCGTTGACTGTGGGATCGTCACCAAACACATCGTCCCCAAGTGGCGCAGTCATCATGGCCTCGCGCATGGCCCTCGTGGGACGTGTCACGGTATCGCTGCGCAAATCAACTATAGTAGTCATTTAGGTCTTAAGCCCACATAGAATATAAATAGTTTGCTATAGTTAATATAGCAATCAGACGAGAAAATTCTTTAGCATTGCATGCCCATGCTCGGTGAGGATGGATTCCGGATGGAACTGTACGCCCTCTATGCGCAGGTGCTGCGGCAACGTCTTGTGTCGCACGCCCATGATCTCTCCGTCGTCGGTCCAGGCGGTGATTGCCAGCTCAATCGGGCAGCTTGAGCGCTCAATCGCGAGCGAGTGATAGCGGTTAACAGTGAACGTCTGCGGCAACCCGGCAAAAACACCCTCTTGCGTGGTGGTGATGACGCTGGTCTTGCCATGCATCAACTGCTGGGCACGGATGATCTTGCCGCCAAATGCAGCCCCAATGCTCTGGTGTCCCAGGCACACACCCAGAATTGGCAACTTGCCGGCGAAGTACTGGATTGCCGCGACCGAGACACCTGCCTCGGCCGGCGAACAAGGGCCAGGCGACACAACCAGGCGGTCCGGCGCGCGCGCAGCCACCTCTTCTACAGTGATCTCGTCGTTGCGGAACACCTCAACCTCCGCCCCCAGCTCACCAAAGTACTGGACGATGTTGTAAGTGAAGCTGTCGTAGTTGTCGATCATCAACAATCTGATTTTTCTTGTCATGATGTCACTCCAGGCCTTCTTCTACCAGCTCCGCTGCCCGCAATAAGGCCCTCGCCTTGGCTTCGGTTTCCTTCCATTCCAGCTCGGGCACCGAGTCTGCCACCACACCCGCAGCGGCCTGCACGTAGAGCATCTGGTCTTTGATGATGCCAGTACGGATGGCAATGGCCACATCCATGTCACCTGCATAGCTCAGGTAGCCACAGGCACCACCGTACAGGCCGCGCTTGGTGGGCTCCAGATGGTCGATCACTTCCATCGCGTGCACCTTGGGTGCGCCGGTCAGCGTACCCGCAGGAAAGGTGGCCTTGAGCACATCCATGCTGGTCATGCCGTCAACCAGCGTGCCTTCGACATTGCTCACGATGTGCATCACGTGGCTATAGCGTTCAACATCAAAAGCCTCGGTCACTTTCACGGTGCCAATTTTGGCGATGCGGCCAATGTCGTTGCGCGCCAGGTCGATCAGCATCACGTGCTCGGCGCGCTCTTTGGGGTCATTGATGAGTTCGACCTCGGCGGCCTTGTCAAGCTCAACATTGGCACCCCGTGGCCGAGTTCCCGCGAGTGGGCGAATGGTGATCTTCTGCGCCTCGCCGACTTGCTCCTGGCGCACCAGAATCTCGGGTGATGCGCCCACCACATGGAAATCACCAAAGTGGTAGTAGTACATGTAGGGGGACGGATTGAGCGACCGCAAAGCCCGGTACAGCGACAAAGGCGATTCGGTGTAGCGCTTCTTGATGCGCTGGCCCACCTGCACCTGCATGAAGTCACCCCCGGCTATCAGGTCCTTGGCCTTTTGCACGGCCACCAAGTAATCGGCCTTGGCGAAGTCTCGCTCTACGGGATAGCCCTGTGTGGGTTTGACGATCGGCGCGCTGACCGAATACTTCAACTTGTCCTTGAGCTCGCGCAGGCGCTTCTTGGCATTGGCAAAGGCTTCGGGCTGCTTGGGGTCGGCGTACACAATCAGGTACAACTTGCCTGAAAGGTTGTCGATAACGGCCAGTTCTTCGCATTGCAGCAGCATGATGTCGGGGCAGCCCAGCGTGTCGGGTGGGCAGCTTTTTTCAAGCTTCTTCTCGATATAACGCACCGTGTCATAACCAAAGTAGCCCGCCAGGCCGCCACAAAAGCGGGGCAACCCCGGCCTTAAGGCCACCTTAAAACGCTTCTGGTAGTCGGCTATGAAGTCCAGCGGGTTGGCAGTGGACGTCTCCACCACCACGCCATCGGTCACAACTTCTGTTTTGGCGTCGGCCCCAAACCCGGCGGCGCGCAGCAGTGTGCGGGCGGGCAGTCCGATGAAGCTGTAGCGGCCAAAGCGCTCACCGCCAACGACCGATTCAAGCAAGAAGCTGTATTTGCCACCCTGGCTCGAATGCGCCAGCTTCAAGTAAAGCGACAAGGGGGTTTCAAGGTCGGCAAAGGCTTCGACCAGCAGCGGTATGCGGTTGTAGCCCTGCGCACTGAGGGATTTGAATTCAAGTTCAGATATCACGGGATGGGCCTCTCATGCGGTCGGGGCATCTGGGCCCGACCAACTGCACCGGGATACTTTCAAACGGTACCCGATTCAGCGTTCACTCAAACAAATGCCTTGCATTGCAACAAGGCGAGGGGCGCAACGACGAGCAACGAAAAATTTGTGGCTGGTCAGCTGCGCGAACCACGCGCGCCTGCGCCAAGGGGCACAGGCATGCGGGCTGGCAAGACACAGGTACGCCAGGGCCAGGCTCCCCGGTCGCTGCAACCTGTGATGCTGATGCGGTGAATGAACATGCTGCGAGTGTATCAAAGCACTCTCATCCTGGAAAACCCTGAAATTTTCTGCGATTCTCGTTACTGACGGGAGCCAAAAGTGGCGGTTCATTGTGTCCAAAATATATGGGGAAGACTAACGCAACCCCCGGCGCCGAGGACAGCACCGGAAAGGGCGAAATGTCGAGATGGAATGAGACGCGCTGTGCGCGGGCACCATCGCTGGCCCTAAGGTGTTTTTCCTTTGAAACTCAGGTAAATACCTGATAGTCGGGGATATCTCCAACGCTTAGAGTCCATCCTCAGACAATCCGGTGCAGCGACACCACAACGAGGAGATCCCATGTACGCCAACAACCTGACCATTCGCGCACGCCTCAACCTGGCTTTTGGCCTGATCCTGCTGGTCACGATCGGGATTGCTGGCACAGGCCTGTGGCGCCTGGACACACTCAAACGCGCAAGTCATGATTTTGCGACGAGTGAAATTGAACGCCAGACGCTGGCACATGACTGGCGCTCGAGCATCAACCTGAATTGGGTCCGCACTGATGCTTCCCTGGGTGCGGTAGATCCTGCTTTCGCATCCAGATTACAGAAGGACATGGAGGAAACGTCCAAAAATGTCAGCGACATCCAGAAGCGCCTGGAGCCCCTGATCAAGACCGACGAAGGCAAGAAACTGCTGGCAGACATTGCGCAGGCACGCGAAGCCTACCGTGGCCCCCGTGCTGACTTGTTGAAAAAGAAAATGGCCGGTCAGGACGTTGCCGCCATGGTGGAGCGTGACTTGCGCCCGTTGGCGGAAACCTACCTGAGTGCCCTGAGCGCCCTTGCAAAACATTTAGAAGTTCGCGCCGCCACGAGGCAGGCTGAGACCGACGCCGTCGCCACCACAGGGCAATGGGTTCTGGGCATTGGGGCAACGGTCTCGGTGGTGCTCGGTATCCTTTTTGCTTTTCTGGTGACCCAATCCATTATGGTTCCGCTGCGCCAGGGCATTGCATCGGCCGAGGCAATTGCCCAAGGCGATCTGGCCCAGGCCATTCCCGTTGGCGGCAAGGACGAGACAGCGCAGTTGTTGCAGGCCCTGTCGAACATGCAGCACAACCTGGCCCGGATTGTGGGCAGCGTGCGCGAAGGCTCCGAGAGCGTGTCCACCGCCAGTGCCGAGATCGCCTCGGGCAACCATGACCTCAGTGCGCGCACCGAACAGCAGGCCAGCGCCCTGCAGGAAACCGCCGCCTCGATGGAAGAATTAAGCTCTACCGTCAAGCAAAACGCCGAAAGCGCGCAGCAGGCCAATCAGCTCGCCATGAACGCGTCCAGCGTTGCCGTCAAAGGGGGTGATGTAGTGGCCCAGGTGGTCGAAACCATGAAGGGCATCAACGACAGTTCACGCAAAATTTCTGACATCATCAGCGTGATTGATGGCATTGCCTTTCAAACCAATATCCTGGCGCTTAACGCCGCGGTGGAAGCCGCTCGCGCAGGGGAGCAGGGCCGCGGTTTCGCCGTCGTGGCGTCTGAGGTTCGGAGTCTGGCAGGGCGCAGTGCCGAAGCCGCCAAAGAGATAAAGGTGCTGATCAGCGCCAGCGTGGAACGGGTCGAACACGGCACAGCGCTCGTCGATCAGGCGGGCTCTACCATGACCGAAGTCGTCACCTCGATACGGCGGGTGACCGACATCATGGGTGAAATCAGCGCGGCCAGCACGGAGCAGTCGGCGGGCGTTTCACAGGTGGGCGAAGCAGTCACGCAGATGGACCAGGCTACGCAGCAAAATGCGGCGCTGGTGGAAGAGATGGCCGCTGCTGCCAGCAGCCTGAAATCGCAAGCGCAAGAGTTGGTGCAAACGGTAGCGGTTTTCAAGCTCAACGGCGGTGGCGAACATCAAGGGTTCGCCACCTCAACTTCCGTTCGCTCCACCCAGCCGACGAGCCAACCTTTCAAAGGACTTGAAAGGCGCGAAGCCGGAATCCCCAAAGGCGCTGCTGCCCGATCACCGACGCCGGCAAAAAAACCAGCGTCCTCCAAAATGTCGGCCCAACTGGCACCCCCCAAGGCAGCCAAAAATCCAGCTGGAGGAGACGACGACTGGACTACTTTTTAAAGAACGCCAACGTCGTCACGTCAGCTCAGTCAATGAGTCAATGAACCCATTGGCATCCACCGTCTCAACCGGTTCGCCGTGGTTATAGCCGTAGGTCACCAACACCACGGGGCACCCGGCGGCGCGTGCAGCTTGCGCATCGTTGCTGGAGTCGCCAATCATCAGCGTGCGTCCCGGCATGGTGCCCAGCGCTTCACAGGTTTTTAGCAGGGGCAATGGATCGGGCTTTTTGCGCTCAAACGCATCGCCCCCAAACGTCAGTTCAAAGAATCGGTCCAAACCCTTGGTCTTGAGCAAGTCCAGCGCAAACACCGTGGGCTTGTTCGTCAGGCAAGCCAGTTTGAGTGCGCGCCCTCTCAGCATCTCAAGGCCCTCCACCACGCCGGGGAACACATCGGCGTGCTGCCCATTGATGGCCGCGTAGTGGCGCTGGTAGCTGGCCCAGGCAGCGTCATACCGCGCGCCATCTAGAGCAATGTCTGACTTTGATAAAGACGAAATAGTTGCTATTACATTTATAGCTAACTCATTAGGTTCCATGTGGGCCAATACGCTTTTTATCAAGTGCTCAGAGCCTTTGCCGACCAAGCGCTCGACTGTCGGGCGGTCAACCGCCGGCATCGACAAGTCACCCAGCATGAGGTTGAGCGCCACGACGAAATCGCCCAGGGTGTCGACCATCGTGCCATCCAGGTCAACAATGGCTGCGTCAAATTGAGACAGATTCAGTTTCAAGGTTTTCCCTAGGCGTCAAGTTTCAGCAGGTCATTTGGATTTGCATACAAAAATCAAGCGTTTGAATGTCACCACTCATTCTAAAACCCAATTACAATTTATTTTTGTATGCAAAATAACCCATACCTCAAGGTCCGCCCATGCTAAAGCTCGACTTTCACCCCACCGGTCGCCATTTTTTGCAGATCCCTGGGCCTTCTCCGGTTCCTGACCGCATTTTGCGCGCCATGAGTCTGCCCACCATTGACCACCGGGGACCTGAATTTGGTGCATTGGGCCTCAAAGTGCTGGCCGACATCCAGAAGATTTACCAGACACGCCACCCGGTCATCATTTACCCGGCCTCAGGCACGGGGGCTTGGGAAGCAGCATTGAGCAACACCATGAGCCCCGGCGATCAGGTGCTGATGTTCGAGACGGGCCACTTTGCATCGCTGTGGCAAAAAATGGCGGTGCGCCTGGGTCTGAAAACCGAAGTGCTGACATTTGCGGGCAGCGATGCCGCCTTGCCCGGTGCACCCGGCTGGCGCCACGGCGTGCAGGCGGACTTGATTGAGGCGCGGCTCAAGGCAGATACCCAACACGGCATCAAGGCCGTGTGCGTGGTGCACAACGAAACATCTACCGGCGTGACCAGCGACATCGCCGCAGTGCGCCGCGCCATTGACAACGCACGGCACCCGGCCCTGCTGATGGTGGACACCATTTCAGGTTTGGCATCGGCCGAATACAAACACGATGCCTGGGGTGTCGACGTGGCCATCAGCGGCTCTCAAAAGGGCCTGATGCTGCCGCCGGGCATCAGTTTCAACGCAGTGTCACCCAAAGCCATTGAGGTCAGCAAGTCCGCGAAACTACCCAAGGCATTTTGGGCCTGGGACGAGATTATTGAGATGAACAAGACGGGCTACTTCCCTTACACGCCCAGCACCAACCTGCTGTACGGCTTGAATGAAGCCTGCGACATGTTGCTAGCCCAGGGGCTGGAGGCCGTATTTGCACGCCACCAGCGCTGGGGCGAAGGCGTGCGCGCTGCGGTGCGAGCCTGGGGGCTGGAGATACAGTGCGCTGATCCCACCGTCTACTCACCGGTGCTGACAGGCGTGCTGATGCCCCTAGGCGTGGATGCCGACACGGTGCGCAAAATCATTTATGAGCGGTTTGACTGTTCGCTGGGCACGGGCCTTGGCAAGGTCAAAGGGCGCATGTTCCGCATTGGGCATTTGGGTGACTGCAATGACCTCACGTTGATGGCCGCACTCTCAGGGTGCGAAATGGGGATGAAGCTGGCGGGCGTCAAACTGGCTGGCTCGGGCGTGCTGGCAGCCATGGACTACTTTTCAAGCCACGTGCTGGCCCCAACAACACCGTTGGGCCACTAGCCGAAAAAGCATTTGGCGACATGGCGTTGGCGTTGGCGCCAGAAACAGGCATTGACTTCACATAAGGCTGGTGAAGTACGGCCAATGGCTTTAACATGTTTGGTCAAATGACCATCCACATGACCCCCACCTCCGAGAAAATTCAGATCCTTGAAAAGATCGCCATGTTCATGCAGGTACCCCACGAACTGCTTGAGCAGGTCGCGGAAGACCTACAAGAGTTTTCGATCCTGCCCGGACACAGCCTGATCCATCACGGCGAGCACGCTGATGCCCTGTACGTCATGAAAACAGGGCGTCTTCAGGTTCACCTGGCTGATGTCGTGTTGCGAGAAATGTCAGGCTACGCAGTGATCGGTGAATACGCCTTATTACTAGGTGAGCCGCGCACCGCCTCCATCACGGCCCTAGAAGCCTGCACGCTTTACAGGTTGGGCGCTGACGTGTTTCGCGACAAATTGCTCAGTAGCCCCACCATCATGCTGGCCATCCTGAAAACCATGGCAAGCCGTGTCATCAAGGAGGGTGAGAAAAATCAGCGCCTGATGCAGAACATATTGCCCTACGAGATCGCCGAAGAGCTGCGCAACAACGGTGAAGTCCAGGTCAAGAACTACCCCAAGGTCTCGGTTTTGTTCACGGACTTCAAGGGCTTTACAGCGCTCACCGAGCAAATGACGCCTGAGGCGCTGATCCATGAATTGAACGACTGCTTTACCAATTTCGATGAAATTGTGCGAGGCTTCGGGCTCGAGAAAATCAAGACTATTGGCGACGCCTACATGTGCGCGGGCGGTATTCCGCAGGCCAACGCTACCAACCCGGTGGATGCTGTGCTGGCGGGTCTGGCCATGCAACGATTCATTCAAAAACGCCTGGCGGAGAAAAAGCTGATTGGCGCCCAGTACTGGAACTGCCGCCTGGGCATCAGCACGGGGGACGTCATTGCCGGCATCATTGGCAAGCACAAGTTTGCCTACGACATCTGGGGCGACACGGTCAATACGGCGAGCCGCATGGAAAGCAGTGGCGAGCCGGGCAAGGTCAACATCTCCCAGACTACTTACGACGAAGTCAAAGACTTCTTTGTCTGCCACCCACGCGGCAAGATCGAGGCCAAGGGCAAGGGGGTAATGGCGATGTATTTTGTGGAGGGAATCAAACCGGAACTTTCACACCAAGGCGCGGGAGGAGAGCCCAATAACCTCTTCTTTGAACGCCTCCGTGTCAAGTCCAACGCGTGATCTTTGAATGTCGAAAAAATTTACACCACCACCCGCAAAAATTGCCAAATTTAACTCGTATTTGAAAATGTATATGAAAAACAACCGGTTACGAACTTTACATTTTATGGCTTGATAGTTGCTTCTATCAACGCCTAGGCCCAGCGACTTGCTGAGCAGGAGGTTCATATGTCGTTGAATTTTAAGAATTTGCTGATTTCAACTGGAATGGTTTGTACCGCGCTGGTGAACAGTGCAAGTGCAGCAGTGGTCATTACAGGGGATTGGGACCCGGCATGGGGTAGCGGCAACTTCACCTCCGGGCCTAACAGCCTATGGTTCAGTGGCAGCGCAAACTTTTTGGTCCCCAACTGTTTTCTAGGGCAAGGTGGCGGTTCGCATCCGAACCCAAATGGAGCCGCACCCTGTGGCGGACCGCAAAACATGACCGTTTTGTCTGCGACAGGTCAATTGTTCAACTCAACCGGCGGAGTTCCATTTGGCCCAGCGCTGGAGTCCTTTGCTTTTGGCCCGACGTTCGGACCTGCAGCAATCACCAGCTTTCGCCTGTCTGGCGCCAATTTGGTTGGTGTCACTACGTTTCCCGCGTGGTCAGGTGCACTGGCTGGAACGGACCTTTTCGATTACCAAACGGCAGGTTACGATTTTTCATTGCAGTTCGACGAAGTTCTAGGGGCTCGAATGAAAGCAACCCTCAACCTATATGGCATGGGTCTGGGTTTGACCGACTGCAAACCGCCATTCAGGAGTCAATTGCGCCAAACTGCTCGTGTGCGCGTTACTTCAATGAGCGCAATGGCCGACCTTCCAGTTGAATGCATTTCCGATTGGGCAGCAATGCGGTTTCATGTAGTTCCAGAGCCCAGTGTGTTGGCCTTGCTTGCTGCAGCCCTGACCGCCAGGTTGCTTCTTCGTCGGCGCTTTCGTCAGAATTGGATTCGCAAGCCCGAGCTCGCTTGACATTCAGCTTGCCCCAATCGATGTAGGGCTGTTGAGATTTGGCGAGCGGCTGCCTATTGATTCAAAACAAGCGCGTCACGGATGATTTTCGCAAGGTCAATTGCAGACAGAACTGGCCAGTTGTCTTCGAGTCGCACATTGGACTCAAGAGTCCGTAATTGATCAAGATGCTGTTGCCATCGGCGCTCCGACGCTACTGATCTTTTCAATGCATAGCTTTCCCGGATGGAAGTTGCACCTGCAGCAAAACTGATAGCTTGTTCGGGCCGCTCAAATGAAGCGGCCAGGCTCGAATAGTCCTCGAGGCAGCCTGCGAGCTCAGCCTTCATTTCAAAGGCGTTGAATGCCCCAAGAGCGTCTTTCAGGTACCCTTGAGCCGACTCCAACCTTTGCAAATTCAGTTCAATTTTTCCCTTCCACCAACTAGCGCTTGCAACCGCGCGCCTGTTTTCAGAAGCAAGTCCAATCTTCAATGAAGTATCAATACAAGTTTGCGCCTTTGAAAAATTCCCCTGCCCAAATGCCAATTGACCCAAGATCAAATTGCAGTGCGCCTCGGTTTCAAAATGCTTGACCTCCTTGGCAATGCTTAGCGCCCGCAAAATATATTCTTCCGATTGGCCGTCATCGGCCATGTGCGCGTAAATTTCGCCAATCTGCAGCAAGACTACGCCTTCGCCGACCTTATGCCCGCAAGTCTGAAACAACAGCAATGCTTCCTGTTCCTGCTCGAGCGCCATTCTCGAGTCTCCGGAAAGCCAGGTCACCAAAGCTAACGTAGATATCGTCATGGCAATCTCGGCAGCAACACCTAGGCGTCGACGCAACACCAGACATTCTTCAAGCATCGTCTTTGCTTCAACCAGGTCGGCCTGGCTTTGGGACAATGCGGCACCTACGTACAAGGAATGTGCTTTGGCCATCTCTGAGGAGGCAACTGAAGAGTTCTGGAGGACCGACCTTACAACTGCTCGACCCTCGGTTGCGTAACCTCGCAAAATCCAGAACCCTTGCAAGGCAACAGCTAATTTCACGGCAATCACATTCTCAACACCACCCGAATTTGCCAAAGCAATTGCAGCGCGCAAATTATCAATCTCTGCTTCCAGCCTATCGAGCCAGGCACCCTGTTTAGATCCACTCTGGCCCCTATTCGCCTCCTTGGCCATCGCAAAATAATACTGACAATGCGTCGCTGCAACCGCGCCCAATTCACCGCTTTCTTCCAATTTCTCCCGCGCATAGTCCCGAATCGTCTCCAGCATTTTGTAGCGGCTGGTTTCTTCACCTTCCTCCATTATGACGAGTGATTTTTCAACCAGGTTCGTGAGAAGGTCCAGCACATCCATGGGGTCCAGCGGGTCCGTGCCACAAACCGCTTCCGCCGCCTCCATATCCCAGCCCCCCTTGAAAACACTCAGGCGGTTCAGCAAGGTTTTTTCGCTGTCAGGCAGCATGTCGTAAGACCAGTCAACGAGCGCACGCAGGGTTTGCTGGCGCTCCTGGTGCACGCGGGCACCGCCGGTGAGCAGCTTGTAGCGGTCGTTCAGCCGCTTGTTGATATCGGCAATGGAGAGGGCCCGTACCCGTGCAGCCGCCAGTTCAAGCGCCAGCGGAATGCCCTCGAGCCTGGACACCAACTCCGCCACGGCAGCAGCATTGGAATCATCGAGTTCAAACGATGGCTTGTGGGCCTGGGCGCGGGCTACAAATAGCCGCACCGCGGTGGATTGCAGCAGAACGGCTACGCTGTCGCCGACCTTGGGCACCGGCAACGGCATGATGGGGTAAGCGCGCTCGCCCGGTATGCGAAGAGCCTCGCGACTGCTTGCGGCCAGGCGCACATGGGGCGCGGCCTTGACCACGGCATGGGCCAGGTCCGCACTGGCCTTGATCAGGTGCTCACAATTGTCAAACACCATCAGCAGGCGTTTGTTTTTAAGGTGGTTGCACAGCGTCTGCAAAAGGGGGCGATCAGGCTCTTCACGCACTCCCAGCACCTGCGCGGCCTCACTAAATGCCAGGGCAGGGTCGGTGATGGGGGACAGGTCCAAAAACCACACGCCATCGGGGAACTGGTGCAACAGCTCGGCAGCGGCCTGCAATGACAGGCGGGTCTTGCCCAGCCCCCCCATGCCCAGCAGCGTGACCAGGCGCGCGCTACCGAGAAGGCCTTTAATGTCATCTAGCTCTTTTTCCCGCCCTACAAACGAAGTGCCCTGTGAGGGCAGGTTATGCGGAATCTCCTTGACCGGCATCCAGATGTCGTTCACCTTGATGACACGGTGTACTTTCTCACTGTCAGCGGGTGGAAGCATGCGGCGCTCAGGCTCGCCCACCTCAAACAGCTCAATCGGCTCGCTAACACCTTTGATGACCCAGTGTCCGTGCGACTGCAGCTTGAGCTCGGTCTTGCCCAGATCTTCCCTGGCCTCGGGCGTAAGCAGCGTTTGGCCCCCAACAGCCAGAGACATCACCCGCGCTGCCGTGGGCTTGGCCAATCCGTCAACCTCAAGCGGCTTGGCACCCCGGGCCACGTCGTCAGCGCTGTTTTCCCTCAGGATGACTGGGCCCACATGCAAGCCCGCGCGGGCCTTGAGAGGTACGTGCATGGCAGCCAGCGCCAGGTGGTAGGCCAGTGCGTAATTGACCGCCTGACTGGCACCGTCAAACAGCAGCAGCATGCCATCTGTCTTGTCGATTTCACGGCCCTTATGCGGTATCAACAGATCTCGGGCCACGCGGTCATGGGCCGCCCAGACGTCGGCCATGGCTTCGTCGCCAAGCTCTTCTGACAGCTTGGTGCTGTCAACCACGTCTGTCAGCAGCAGGGCTCGAGATTCATTCATGGGTTGTCAGCTCAGGTATCAGGCTACGACTCAAACGCCGCGGCCCAACTCACGTCGCATTGCATCCACCACGGCTTTGTAATCTTTATGGCCAAAAATAGCACTGCCCGCCACAAAAGTGTCGGCACCGGCGTCGGCCACGCGGCGGATGTTGTCTACCTTGATGCCGCCATCCACCTCCAGGCGGATATCTTTGCCGCAGGCGTCAATGCGCTTTCGCACCGCTTCAATCTTGCGCAGGGCCGACTCAATGAAGCTTTGCCCGCCAAAACCGGGGTTCACGCTCATGATGAGGATCAGGTCCAGGTCATCAATCACCCAGTCCAGCACGTCCAGCGGCTCTGCGGGGTTGAACACCAGCCCGGCCTTGCAGCCTTTGGCCTTGATGGCCTGAATGCTGCGGTGCACATGGCCGCTGGCGTCCGGGTGAAAGCTGATGAGTTCGGCACCGGCTTCGGCAAACGCGCTGGCCAGCGCGTCCACCGGCTGCACCATCAAATGCACGTCAATGGGCACAGCCACCCCGGTGGCAGTTTTGGCGTGGGGCTTCAAGGCACTGCAAATCATGGGGCCAAAGGTGAGGTTAGGCACGTAATGGTTGTCCATCACGTCAAAATGAATCCAGTCGCTGCCGGCGGCGATCACGGATTTGACCTCGTCACCCAGGCGGGCAAAGTCGGCAGAGAGAATGGAAGGTGCAATTCGGTAAATCATGGGATCATTTTCGCAGGTAGCATGCAGGCATGAGCAAGTATCAATTCAAAGTCGAGGTTCTACCCCGTTTTCTGATGGAGCAGTCGGTACCCCAGCAGGGGCTATTTGTGTTTGCGTACACCATCAAAATCACCAACATGGGCAGCGTGACTGCGCAACTGATCTCGCGCACCTGGAACGTCAACGATGCCAACGGCCACACCGAAAAGGTCAAAGGCCTGGGCGTGGTAGGGCAGCAGCCGCTCCTTAAACCGGGTGATACCTTCGAATACACCAGTGGCACGCGTCTGCGCACGCCCACCGGCACCATGCACGGCACGTTCTTCTGCGTGGCAGAAGATGGTGAAAAGTTCGACACCGATGTCCCCATGTTTGTGCTGGACGCTTTGAGCGCAGGCGGCGCGCGCACGCTGCATTGACTGCCGACATGGCACGCCGGCCCGCCAGCGCGCAAGACCTGACCCGTCTGCTCGACACACTCGACGCCGGCGCTTCGCTGGTTCAACGACACCTCTGGCTGGTAGCGTTTGTTGACTGGGTCAGGGGTGACTGCTCATCCGTGCAGGGCTCTGTGGCACGGGTCGCCCTTTTCCTTGACGCTGTGCAAGCCCGCCCCGGTATGGCCAAGCGGGTTCAGACCTGGTGGCAAACCCTGGTGGACACCATCAATGGCACCACACTGCTGGCTGATTTTGGTTTCGCCTCGCGCAGCGCTTTTGTCAGTGAAATGGCCGAACGACTTCGCTTGAAAATATTGCCGGCCACGCCCGAGACGGTGGATGCATCCGAGCTTTTTTCGCTGGTACTGTCCACCGCGTTTGATGCACGGTGGCTGGCGGCGCTGGACGAGCCCCTGCTGGCGAGGCTGGCATCCTTGCTTCAGACCGATACTTTTGAACCAGACACCCGTGACACCGATTCCGCAATGGAGCGCCTGGGCACGTCTCAGCCAATGACTCCTGTCGACCGGAGCGCCTCTTTATGGGAAAGCACGGTGCTGGAAGCCATCACGTTTTGTACCAGCCAGGTTCGAGCCACCGGCTTTGCACCCGAGCTTCGGCTGCGCATGAGCGACACCGCACGCGAGTCCGGGCCTTTTCATGCGTTGAGCGCTGATTTCGAGGTGGTCCGGCTGGCATTTCTCGCCCATACACCCGGCAATGCGACGACTGATGCGGTGCTGCAAGAAGCGCTTCAACAATTTCGCGAGCGCCTTGACCGCTGCCGCCACGCGGCGTCCACGGTCTATACGCACCTGGACGAGCATGGAATTTCCGTCAACCTGGTGTTTCGTCTGCGTCAACTGCGCGAACGGGTGCTGCGCATACGCGCCCTGCTGGACTGCCTGACTGGCACCAACCCCAGTGCCAGCACGGCCCGGCTGCTGTCGCATCTGGTCATTGTGGGCCAGGAGCGGCGCAGCCTGCGTGCTTTGGTGGCATCCAACTCGTCTTTGCTGGCCGCCAAAGTGGCCGAGCGAAGTTCGGAGACGGGTGAGCATTACATCACCCGCACCAAGGCCGAATACGCAGACATGTTCGCCAAAGCCGCCGGTGGCGGCGCGCTGACAGCCGTCACTACGGGGCTCAAGTTCATGGTGATGGCCGTGGGCTTGTCTGCCTTCTGGGGCGGATTTTGGTCCAGCCTGGTTTACGCAGGCAGCTTCATTGCCATCCAGCTTTTGCACTGGACGCTGGCCACCAAGCAACCCGCCATGACGGCCCCCGCCATGGCCGCCAAGCTGAAGGATCTGAGCGAACCCCATGCACTGGATGTCTTTGTAGATGAAGTCACCCACCTGGTGCGCTCCCAAGTGGCCGCCGTGCTGGGCAATGTGCTGGTGGTGTTTCCTGTGGTGGTGGTGATTTCCATCGCTATCCAACTCATATGGGGCAGCCCGATGATTGGTGCCAAAGAGGCGGCCTACGTATTCCACTCGCTGACCTTGCTGGGGCCTACGCTGCTGTTTGCTGCCTTCACAGGTGTATTGCTGTTTGCGTCCAGCATCATCGCGGGCTGGGCCGAAAACTGGTTTGTATTACATCGCCTTAACTCGGCATTGCGATACAACCCCAGGATCACCGCCGCGTTGGGGCCAGAGCGAGCTGCGCGCTGGGCGCACTTTATGCGCGACAAGATATCGGGTTTTGCCTCCAACATCTCGCTTGGCTTCATGCTGGGGTTGATTCCCGCGTTCGCCGGGTTCTTTGGCCTGGGTCTGGAGGTGCGCCACGTCACCCTGTCTGCGGGCCAGCTTGCCGCCGCCTGCGCTTCGATTGGTTGGGACGTGGTGCGGGAACCCGCGCTGTGGTGGTGTGTGGCCGCCTTGCCCTTGATCGGTGCATTGAACCTCGGGGTTAGCTTCTACATGGCCTTTCGCCTGGCCCTGCAGGCCCACAACGTGACGGGTGTCGACCGTGCCCGCATCAGCGACGCCGTATGGTCGCGCTGGCGCACGCAGGCATTGAGTTTTTTCTGGCCCGTCAAGGAAGCGGTGGGTGTGGCTGAGGGTGTAACGGGCGCCCAGAGTGGAGACAAAAAGAGCAATGGGTGAATTCGATCTGATCGAGCACTTTTTCAAGCGCTCCGGGCGGGCCGCGGAACGCGCAGCGCTGGTGCCACTGGGCATAGGCGACGACTGCGCGCTGCTGCAGCCCAGGCCCGGAACCCAAATCGCCCTGTCCAGCGACATGCTGGTCGAAGGGCGGCATTTTCTGTCTACCGTGAATCCGGAAGCCTTGGGGCACAAGGCGCTGGCCGTGAACCTGAGCGATCTGGCGGCCTGCGGCGCCCAGCCGCTGGCTTTCACACTGGCACTGGCTTTGCCGCAGGCCGACGAAGCCTGGCTGGCCCCGTTTTCGCGCGGCCTGCTGGCACTTGCAGACGCGCACGGCTGCGAACTGGTTGGTGGCGACACGACTCGCGGGCCGCTGAATATCTGCATCACCGTGCTGGGCGAAGTGCCCGTGGTGGACGGCAAAAGCCAGGCCTTGCTGCGCAGCGGTGCCCAAGCGGGTGACGATATTTATGTCAGTGGCACGCTGGGCGATGCGAGACTGGCACTGGAGGTGTTTCGTGGCACGGTGGCCGTCCCGGCAGATGTGTTTACGCAGGCCCGCCTGCGCATGGAGCGACCCACCCCGCGGGTCGCCTTGGGGCTGGCGTTGCGCGGCATTGCCACCGCGGCCATTGACGTGAGCGATGGCCTGCTGGGTGACCTGGGTCACATCCTCAAAGCATCACGCGTGGG
>JANPAZ010000415.1:0-7481 GCA_031430225.1 Rhodoferax sp.
CCGAGCGCGGGCGGGCCGACCGGGCCGGTGCTGTTCAAGGGGGCGCTGATTCAGAAGGTGCTTTGATCGGTCGCCAGGAATCAGTCGCCGCTAAGGTCCCTGCTTTGTCCGCTGCAAGCGCTCCAGGTCAAACCCTTGAGCCTTCAACCGCAACATCAAGGCGCCGTAGGACTCTGCGCTGACGGTTGGCGTGCGGGATAGTACCCACAGAAATTCCCGCTTGGGTTCGCTCACGGCGACCAGCTGGTAGCGCTCGTCCAGATCAATAACCCAGTAGTCACCCCAGACAAACGGCAAAAATGACAGCCATGAAGGGGCAAATCGCACCTTCAATTTAGGTGATGTAGCGCCACCGGTCTGGCGGGCTTCACCCACCGCCTCTTCCATCTCGCCACTCTCTTTTTTGCAGCGATTGACGACTTGAACCGTGCCACCGGACTGAAGCCGGTATTGCGCCTGGGTATCGGAGATGCATTGCTTTTGAAACCTGTTGGGGTATTTGGCGATTTCAAACCACCCGCCCATGTAACGGTTGACATCGATCGAAGGCACCGTCACCAATTCGCCGGGAGGCTGCACTGGCAAAGCGGTCTGCGCGTTGGCACCCGTCGCAACCAGGCAGGCAAAGAGTGCAATGCTCAAAAATTTCATGACTTGAATCCCAGGTGTGGTTGGCAAAGATGGATGATGGGCGTAAATGCCCGCACGAACCGTCTTGTTGGCAGGAGTGTGGCAGCATCGCCACTTCGATGATTTTTAGTACCCCGGCATTTCGGCATCCAGATTGAGGATATTGAATCGACATGACTGCTTTGAACGTGTTGGGCGGCCCGCTGGTGGCCTGCTCTTTTGACCCACTGACGGGCTTTTTGCGCGATGGTTGCTGCCAGACTGACGAGCATGACCATGGCACGCATGTCGTTTGCGCGCGCGTGACCACCGAGTTTCTGGCGTATTCATTGGGTCGCGGGAACGACCTGATGACGCCCCGGCCACAGTACCGATTTGCCGGTTTGAAGGCGGGCGACCGTTGGTGTCTGTGCGCGCTTCGCTGGAAAGAGGCATTTCTCGCGGGGGTCGCACCGCCGGTTCACCTGGAAGCGACCCATGCCAAGGCGCTGGACATCGTGACGCTTGAACAACTCCAGTTGCATGCCCTCTCGCCATCGCCACGGCCCACATGAATGCACTTCATCCCAAAAAGCTTTTGCTCACCAAATGGACGGCCGTTGAACCCGTCGCCAGGAACAAGCATTTCATTGTGACAAAGGTGGCAAAGCCTGAGCCGCCTGAGACCGCGATCGAATGGGTCGAGCTGGAAGCCGTGTACTCCAAGGCCGTTACCCGCATTGACTGGCGCGAGTTGCGCGACACGAACCGGTGGCGCCAGGGTTGGGTCTGACACGCGATCCCGGTTCTCAAGACTTCAGGCGCGCTTCAAAATCCCCGGCATCATGGCGCTCAGCCAATTGGCTGTCAGGCTGGCCCCAAGTGCGGTTAACCATGCGCCCGCGCATCACGGCGGGTCGCCGCGCAATTTCATCCGTCCACCGCACCACATGGGTATAGCTTTGCACCTGCAGGAATTCGCCAGCCTCGTAAAGCAGGCCCTTGGCCAGCGCGCCATACCAGGCCCATACGGCCATGTCGGCAATGGTGTACTCATCACCGGCCAGGTACGGGCTCTCGGCCAGGCGGCGGTCCAGCACGTCCATCTGGCGTTTGACTTCCATGGCAAATCGGTCAATGGGGTACTGCATCTTGGTGGGCGCATAGGCATAAAAATGCCCAAAGCCGCCGCCCAAATAAGGCGCACTGCCCATCTGCCAGAACAGCCACGACAGGCACTCTGCGCGCGCAGCGCCATCCGACGGCAAGAAGGCACCAAACTTCTGCGCCAGATGCAACAGGATGGCGCCAGACTCGAACACGCGTATCGGCTTGGGGCCACTGCGGTCCATCAGCGCCGGGATTTTGGAGTTGGGGTTCACCGCCACAAAGCCGCTGCCGAACTGGTCGCCTTCCTGAATGCGGATGAGCCAGGCGTCGTATTCGGCACCCGTGTGCCCCAGGGCCAGAAGTTCTTCCAGCATGACGGTAACCTTCACGCCGTTAGGTGTGGCCAGCGAATACAGCTGCAACGGGTGCTTGCCCACCGGCAGGTCCTTGTCATGCGTGGCGCCCGCTATGGGGCGGTTGATATTGGCAAAGCGGCCACCGTTGGCAGTGTCCCAGCTCCAGACGGTGGGCGGTGTGTAGTTGGCGGCGTCACTCATGTCGGGGATCCCTCGTTGGTTTAAAAAATCCTGAATCAGGTTGACGCGACAGTATGACGTCGCTCGCGGTGAAGCCCCAGGTGGGCACAAAGCGCACACAGCGTGAACCCCAACATCAGCAAGCCCAGGTTACGCGAACCCTGGTGCGGCACCAGGCCGACGCTATAGCCACCCAAGGCACCCATCAGTTGCTGCATGAGCCCTGCTAGCGCTGCGGCCGAGCCTGCAAGTGCCGGCACCACGCCCACGGTACCCGCCAGGGTGGGTGGCATTAAAAAGCCGTGGCCCACCCCCAGCAACATCAGTGGCAACGTGAAGGCAAGTGGCGAGTCCAGGCCCCACAGAGCCAGGGCCAACATCAGTAGCAGGCCAGACAAAGTAGCCACCTGCCCCAGCGCCATCACCCAGCGCTCACCCTTGCCGTGAATCAGGCGACTGGTGAGAAAGTTGCCCGCCATGTAGGACATTGGGACGAACATGATGTACCAGCCCACGCCGTCTGGACCCACCCCGTAGCTGCGCAAAACGAGGGGTGCACCTGAGAGAAATGCGTAGAAGGCGGCCGTGGTCAGCGAGAGTAAGAGCACATACAGCACCATCGACCGGTGCCGCAGCAAGGTTGCATAGGACCCCAGCATGCTCGTGAGCCAATGCCCGCCTTCACGGGTGGCGCCGGTGTCGCGGGTGTCGCGGGTGTCGCCGGGCACACCACGCCATGCGGCCACCAGCATCACACCTGCCAGCAGCATGATGAGAACAAAGTTGGCTTGCCACCCAAAGCGCACATGCAACTGCCCGCCCACCACGGCGGCCAGGGGTGGTGAAAGGCCCATGGCCATGCCGATGTAGGCCATTACCTTCGTGCGCTCTGACCCATGAAACCTGTCTTGCACCATCGCACGGCCCACCACGGTGCCGGCGGCACTGCCAGCTCCCTGCAGCACACGCGCCGCAATCAACACATCCAGATTCGGCGCAAGCGCGGCGACCAGTGAACCCAGCGCCAATAGAGCGAGCCCGGCCATCAACACACCCTTGCGACCATGCCGGTCAGACAGCGGGCCATAAACCAGCTGGAATAAGCCAAACGCCAGGACATAGGCACTGAAAGTGAGCTGCACCCGTGCCTGGCTCGCGTCAAACAGTGCGCCCCACTCCTGCATGGAGGGCAGGCAGATCGTCATGGCGATCAACCCGAATGAAATTTGGGCGAGCAGGTTGATGAGGAACATGAAAGGAAGGCGTCAGCGGGGGTTACAGGCTAAGGTAACAGAAAAGCACCGACGCCGCAGTGCACCGTCGGACCGGGTCATAAGACAAATACTACAAAATGTATAGCAAACTATTCTATGAATACGTTGGCCATTCTTCGTTTTATCAATGAATCCCGCAGGAAGACCCCGCAGGACCGTTGACGGCAAGCTCAACCCCGCAACGTGGCGAAGAACATCCGCACTTCATCCACAAACAACCCTGGCTGCTCAAACGCCGCAAAGTGCCCGCCTTTTGGCATTTCATTCCAATGCTGGATATTGGTGAACTGCGGCTCCATCCAGCCGCGCACGGGCGTGATGATTTCCTTGGGGAACACCGCCACGCCGGTTGGCACGTTGACTGTCATGCCCCTGGCGCCCTTGCCAAAGCTCTCCCAGTACAGACGGGCTGATGAGGCGGCCGATGCGGTTACCCAGTACAGCATCACGTTGTCCAGCAACTCATCGCGGCTGAAGATGTTCTCGGGGTGGCCATCGCAATCGGTCCAGGCCCAGAATTTCTCCAGTATCCAGGCGGCCTGCCCCGCAGGCGAATCGGTCAGACCATAGGCCAGCGTCTGCGGCCGCGTGGCCTGCTGCATGGAATAGCCCGAATCCCACTTGCGGTAATGGTCCAGGCCTTTCAGCGCACGCTGCTCCTGCGCCGTGGGCTCGCCGGTGACTTTGGGTGCCGCACCCATCGCCAGCGTGATGTGAATGCCGGCGCAATGCGTTGGGTCAAACGCGCCGATGGCAGTGGTCACCGCAGAACCCCAGTCTCCCCCTTGCGCGCCATAGCGGTCGTAGCCCAGCCGCGCCATCAGCGCACCCCAGGTTTGCGCAATGCGCGCCACACCCCAGCCGGTACTGGCGGGTTTGCCTGAAAAACCAAAACCCGGCAGCGACGGGCACACCACGTGAAACGCGTCCTCAGCCCGGCCACCAAAACGGGTGGGGTCGGTCAGCGGCTCGATCACTTTGTGAAACTCAACCACCGAACCGGGCCACCCGTGGGTGATGAGCAGCGGCATGGCGTTGGCGTGTGGGGAACGTGCGTGGATGAAATGGATGTCCAGCCCATCCAGCGTGGTGGTGAACTGTGCAAAACGGTTTAGCGCGGCTTCACGCGCGCGCCAGCCATAGGCGTCAGCCCAATACCGGCACACATCTTGAATCCAGGCCAGCGGTGCGCCCTGGCTCCAGTCGCTGACCAGTTCAGCCTCGGGCCAACGGGTGTTGCGCAGGCGGGCTTTCAGATCGTGAAGGACGTCATCGCTTATGGCGATTTTGTAGGGACGGATGTCTGTACTCATGATGCGCCTGCATAGGTTGATAGGGCAAATGCCAAGGTGGGAAGACATGTTAGCCAGTTCCCGTTTGGAGCCTTTTCTCGGCTACGCTATTCCCCATTCCCGGAGGACAGCGTGAATATTTCAAAACAGCTCATCTGCGCAGCCCTGACATGGCTGGCCCTCAGCGCCCAGGCGTTCCAGATCTCCAGCCTCTCGCCTCAAGGTGAGGTGGCCCGCATCCGGCAGGTGGTGGTGAAGTTTGATGAAGCCGCTGTCAACGTTGGCGACCCCAAGGCGGCCGCGCCAGTCACTTTAAGTTGCAGCGATGCGCAGACCAACAAGGGCTCAGGCCGCTGGACGAATGAGCGCGAATGGGTCTTTGACTTCGAAGCTGACCTGCCACCCGGCATTGCCTGCACGGTACAGGTACGACCAGGCCTTAAATCGGCTAAGGGCCCAGAGATAACGGGCGCTACCAGCTACAAATTCAATAGCGGCGGGCCGTTTGTGCAAAGTGTTCGGCCCTACCCCGACAGCCAGATCGACGAAGAACAGTTCTTCACCCTGCAACTCAACGGCCCGGCTACCCTGGCCAGCCTGCAGGCCAACCTGTGGTGTGCAGTAGACGGCCTGGGCGAGCGCGTGCCGGTGCGCCTGATTGACGGCAAGGACCGGGCCGCGCTGCTCAAGTCGCAGGGGCTGGACAAGGCCGCCGAAAAGTCGCCGTTGAGCATCGTCACTCTGGCTTGCAACCGGCGCCTCACGCCATCGGTTGGTGTACAAGTGGTTTACGGCAAGGGAGTCGCCACACCTGCCCCCCACTCGGCCGCAGCGGGCATTGCAAACTCGGTAGAGAAGCGCTTTAACTTCAAGGTGCGCGAACCATTTGCCGCCACCTTCAACTGTGAGCGCGAAAACGCGCAGAGCGCTTGCCTGCCAATCCGCCCCTTGAGCCTGAACTTCAACGCGCCGGTCACGCGCAAGCTGGCCGAAGGCATCTCACTTGCCAGCAGCAAAGACAGCTTCAAGCCCATCTTCAGCAAGGAAGACGGCGACAGCGACAGCATTGTGAACAGCGTGTCGTTTCAGGCGGTGCTGCCCGAGCAGACACAGTTCACGCTGAACTTGCCGAAGGACTTCAAGGATGCGTCCGGCCGCACGCTGCGCAACACTGAGAGCTTTCCGCTCAAGGTCGCCACCGGCGCCATGCCCCCACTGGCCAAGTTTGCCGCCGCCCCCTTTGGCATTGTGGAGCGCTTTGCCGAGCCCAACGGCGTGGCAATGCTGCCAGTGACCCTTCGCAATGTGGAGGCAGCGCTACAGGTTAAGGGTCTGCAGGCTGGCAAGGTCAGCGACCTGCAGCCCAAAACCGACGTGGACATCATCAAGTGGTTTGCCAAGGTGCAGCAGTACGACAACTACGTTGTGCCACGGCGCATGGCAGTAGCCGATGTGAAAGGGCCCCTGCCCAAAGTGATCGACCCGCAAAACAAGGCCGACGTGCAGTCGCGCATGCTGTCTTTGCTGCAAGGTCAACCGGGCGTGAAGACGCTGGACTTGCCCAAACCAGCAGGCAACGACCCGCGCCCGTTTGAGGTGGTGGGCATTCCGCTGGCACCCGGTTTCCACGTGGTCGAGATTGCGTCGCAAAGGTTGGGCACGTCACTGCTGGACGAACGCCATGGCAATGGGCGGACCATGTTCGTGCGCACATCGGCACTGGTGACCAACCTGGGCGTGCATTTCAAGCTGGGGCGTGAGAACGCGGTGGCCTGGGTGACCACGCTGGACAAGGGCAAGCCAGTGGCCAACGCCGCCGTGCGCGTGTCAGACTGCCGGGGCCGCGAGGTCGCCACCGCCACCACCAGTGAACTGGGCATTGCCAACCTGAAGGGCGTGCCTGTAGAGCCGCCCATTTGCGACAGCGGCAGCACTACGGACTACACCAACGGCCGCGCCTATTTTGTCAGTGCCCGCGCCGCGCAAGCCGGTGTGGACGACATGAGCTTTACCTGGAGCGACTGGCAGCGTGGCATTGAACCCTGGCGCTTTAATGTGCCCACCAGCCGTGAAGCAAGACCTGACGAGCGTGCCCACACGATTCTGGACCGCTCACTTTTGCGGGCGGGCGAAACCGTGTCGATGAAACACCTGCTGCGCAGCGAAACCAGCAAAGGCTTTGGCCTGCCCGGCGCTCAACCTGCCACGCTGGTTGTCACCCATGCGGGCAGCGGGCAGCAATACACGCAGCCCATTGCCTGGCGCAGGACCGCCACGGGCGGCCTGAGCGCCGAGAACATTTTCCAGATTCCGCTGGCAGCCAAGCTGGGGCAGTATGACGTGCAGCTACGAGGCCCGACAGGAGGTCCGACCGGACGCGGCGAGGGCAGTCGAGACTTCAACACCAGCCAGTTCCGTGTCGAAGAATTCCGCCTGCCGGTGCTGGAAGGCCGGGTCACACCGGTCGACAAAAAATCATTGGTGAACGTGAAAACCGTGCCAGTGGATTTGCAGATCAACTACGTGGCGGGTGGTGGCGCCGTGAACCTGCCCGTGCGGGTGTCGGCCCTGGTGCGCGGTAAGTATTTGAGCTTTTCGGATTTTGACGAGTTCAGCTTTTCACCACCACGCGGCAAGCGCCAGGCCACCGCCCAAGGGGA
>JANPAZ010000416.1:0-5870 GCA_031430225.1 Rhodoferax sp.
CTCGCTCCAGCCGAACAGCGTCACCAATTGCTGTCCCGTCAGGCCCTTGCGCTCATCAAAGTCCGGCAAGGCGCTGCGCTGGGCAAACTTGTTCCAGGGGCAGATCAGCTGGCAGTCATCGCAGCCGTAGATGCGGTTGCCTATGAGAGGCCGCAACGCCAGTGGAATGGACCCCGCATGCTCAATGGTGAGGTACGAAATACAGCGCCGCGCGTCCAGTTGGTGCGGCGAAACAATTGCCTGCGTGGGGCACACGTCAATGCACGCGCTGCAACTACCGCAGTGCTCGGTGACTGGCTCGCTGTGTGGCAATGCGAAATCTACATAAATTTCACCCAAAAAGAACATCGACCCGGCTTCGCGGCTCAGCAGCAGCGTGTGTTTGCCGCGCCAACCCTGGCCACTGCGCGCCGCGAGCTCTGCCTCAAGCACGGGGGCCGAGTCGGTGAACACTCGGTGTCCGAACGGCCCCACATCCACCGCGATACGGTCGGTGAGCTTTTGCAGACGGCTGCGCAACACCTTGTGATAGTCACGCCCGCGGGCGTAGACGGACACGATTCCTTCGGCCGGGCGATTGAGCCGGTCAAACTCAATCGCCTGCCAGTCAGCTTGCGTGGTGGAAGGCAAATAGTCCATACGGGCTGTAATGACGCTCACCGTACCGGGCACCAGCTCGGCCGGGCGGGCGCGCTTGAGACCGTGCGCAGCCATGTAAGCCATCTCACCGTGGAAACCGCGCGACAGCCATTGCTGCAAACCGGCCTCGGCCGACGACAAATCCACACCAGTCACGCCAATTTGGGAGAATCCAAGTTCCCGGGCCCAGGCCCGAATCTGGATGACCAATTGACCGCTGTTGACGTAAGTGCTTGTGTGCATGGTGTAGAGCCTGACATGCCCATTGTAAAAAGCCTGGTCTGGCCCGACGAGGCAGCGACGCAAATGTTTGCCGCAGCACTGGCCATGCAGCCCGCCATTCACCACGCCTTCATCGAGCTGCACGGCGATCTGGGGGCAGGCAAAACCACGTTGGTGCGCCACCTGTTGCAGGCCCTGGGCGTGCAGGGGCGCATCAAGAGCCCGACCTATGCAGTGGTAGAGCCGTATGAACTGCCTGAAGACACACTCACCCAGAACCCTGCTGCAGCCCCTCCCCTGAACATCTGGCATTTTGATTTCTACCGTTTCAGTGACCCGCGCGAATGGGAAGACGCCGGATTTCGCGACATTTTTGCCAGCCCGGGTTTAAAACTGGCCGAGTGGCCCGAGAAGGCAGCGGGGCAGATTCCAAAGGCTGACCTGGTGATTCACATTGAGACGCAAGCCGATGAGTCCCGGGTCGTGACCGTGACCGCGCAGACCCCAACGGGCGCCAGTCTCATCAACGGGGTGCCACTTTGAAGCGTCGAACCCTGCTGCAAACGGGCTCCGTCGTCCTGCTGCTGGGCACACAACATCTGGCACGTGGTGCGACCATTTTGGCCGTGCGGGTGTGGCCCGCACCCGACTACACGCGTGTCACGATTGAGTCCGATGGGCAGTTGAAGGCAAAGCAGTTCTTTGTGACGACGCCCCCCCGGCTGGCTGTGGACATTGAGGGCATCGATCTTAACCCTGCCCTCAAGGAGCTCGTGGCCAAAGTGCGACCCGATGACCCTAACATCGAAGGCATTCGCGTCGGGCAAAGCACGCCTGGTGTCGTGCGACTGGTGGTAGACCTGAAGCAGCCCATCGCACCGCAGGTATTCACACTGCCACCAATTGCCGCCTACCAGCATCGGCTGGTGTTTGACCTGTACCCCACGGCAGTGGTCGACCCACTGGAGGCGTTAATTGCCGAGCGGCTCAAAGATCAGCCGGGCGCGCCTGCAGCACCCGACCCTCTGGGTGAGCTAATTGCCAGGCAGAGCGAGAAGAAATCACCAGCCGCTACAACTTCAATAGCAAACAATACAGATTCTACGAGGGCCAATACCCGAAATGAATCACAAATGACAGCGGGATCTGCCAAAACAGACCGCCTGATCATCATCGCCCTGGACCCGGGGCACGGCGGCGAAGACCCGGGCGCTATCGGCCCCGGCGGTACGCGTGAGAAAGATGTGGTGTTGCGCCTTGCGCACCGGCTGCGCGACCGAATTAACACGGGCACCGTCAAAACCGGCAAAACCCAACTGGCGATGCGTGCCTATTTGACGCGAGACGCTGATTTTTTTGTGCCGCTGCATGTGCGCGTCCAAAAGGCACGGCGCGTGCAGGCCGACCTGTTTGTCAGCATTCACGCCGACGCCTTCTTCACGCCCAACCCGCAAGGTGCCAGCGTGTTTGCGTTGAGCCAGGGCGGTGCGTCCAGCTCGGCAGCCCGGTGGATGGCCGACAAGGAGAACAAGGCCGACCTGATTGGCGGCCTGAACGTGCGCGCGAAAGACGCCCAGGTGCAACGCGCATTGCTGGACATGAGCACCACTGCACAAATCAACGACAGCCTGAAACTGGGGGGTGCCATGCTGGGCGAGATAGGCCGGGTTGGCAAGCTGCACAAACCGCGCGTGGAACAGGCTGGCTTTGCCGTGCTGAAGGCCCCGGACATTCCCAGCGTGCTGGTGGAGGCGGCCTTCATCAGCAACCCCGAAGAAGAAACCAAGCTCAACAGCGATGAATACCAGGACCAGCTGGCCGATGCCCTGATGCGCGGCATTGAGCGCTACTTCGCCAAAAACCCGCCACTGGCACGCAACCGCGCGGTGTAGCTGTCGCCTGTTGGCAGCAGCTTTGCCCCAGCTCGGGTAGAGTTGCGGGCAAACGAGGAGACAGACCCATGAAGACGATCCATCTGCTGGCAGCCAGCAGCGCATTGGCCTTGGCCATTTGCAACCCAAGCCATGCGCGCATCACCCGTATCGTCATCGACGAAACCACACCCATGGCAACGCCGGCAGGTAACCCGCCGCCGGCCATTGCCTACGAGCAGGTGGCAGGCCGGGCCTTTGGCGAACTCGACCCCAAGCTACCCGGAAATGCTCTCATTCAGGACATCGAACTGGCCAAAGACACAGACGGCAAGGTGCGCTACGTGACGTCCTTCGTGATCTATAAACCCGTCGACATGAGCAAGGCCAGTGGCATGCTGTGGCACGACGTGCCCAATCGAGGGCGGGTTTTTGCCTTTGCGCCAAGCGAGATCGCCTTTGGTGACGTGATGCTGGCCAGCGCGTGGCAGGGCGACAACGCCGGTGCCACCACGGTGCGCGCCAAAGCCAGCGTGGCGGGCATGCAGTTCCTTCAGGTGCCCGTGGCACGCGGCCCTGGCGATACGCCGGTAACCGGAGAGGTGTTGGGGCGCATTGTCAATCGCACGGGGCCCGCATCTCAGCCGCTCCTGGTACAGACCAACCCCGTGCCCTATAGGCCGGTGAGCATGGACACAACACAGTCAAAGCTGGTGTCCCGCGGTGGCGAGAACCAGCGTGGCGAGGTCACTGATGAGGTCGCCATCGTATCCACAGACTGGGCGTGGGCCAAATGCGATGCTGCCAACCCGTTCCCTGGCACACCCGACCCCACCCAGATCTGCCTGAAGAATGGCTTTGACGCAACACGTCTGTACCAGGTGGTGTTCACCGCTGCCGACCCGTATGTTCTGGGTATTGGCTTTGCCGCCTGGCGCGATATAGGCGCATTTTTCAAGAAGGCAGCGGCAGATGATTCGGGCACCGCCAACCCGGTTGCAAAAGCCGTCACCCACAGCATCACGCGCGGCATTTCGCAGTCTGGCAACTACCTTCGCGGCTGGCTGCATCTAGGCTTCAACCAGGCCGAAGATGGAACCCAGGTGCACGATGGCATGTGGCCCATCATTGCCGGACGCCGCATTGCGCTGAACTTCCGTTGGGCGCAACCTGATGGCGTGCTGGAGCTGTACCAGGCCGGCAGCGAGGGCCCCCAGTGGTGGCTGCCCGCCGCTGACAAGGTACGTGGCTTGCCGTCTGCCGGCATTCTGGACCGGTGTACCGCCACCAAGACCTGCCCCAAGGTGATCGAGCACTTTGGATCGGCCGAGGTCTGGGCGCTCAAGCTCACGCCCGAGTGGGTGGGCACAGATGGCAAGCGCGACCTGCCGCTGCCCGCCAGCGTGCGCCGCTACTACATTGCCAGCAGCACCCATGGCGGTGGCGCGGGCGGTTTCGACACCAGCCTGCCTGGCGTGGGCCTGCCCAAGACCGGCGCGACCTGCCCCGGCAACAATTTTGGGGTGGGCGTGTTGCCGGCCAACCCGGTACCGCATACCCAGACCGTGAACGCCATGCGCGTGCATTTTCGCGACTGGGTCATGAAGGGCACACCCCCTCCGGCCAGCCGCTACCCCACCCTTAAAGACAAAACCCTGGCCGCTGCCCACAAAAAGGCCATTGGGTTCCCCACCCTGCCGGGCCTGCGCGCCACGGTGCCCGAGCCGGACTTCATCATGCCCGTGCACGACTACGATTGGGGACCGCAGTTCAACCCGCAGGATGGCTCCGGTATTGCTTCGAATGCACCACCGCGAATCAAGCAGGTGCTGAAAATGGTGGCTCCCAAGGTGGATGCCGACGGCAACGAAAAAGGTGGCGTGCCAGTGGCTCTCCTGGACGCACCCCTGGGCACCTATCTGGGATGGAACATCACAGCGGGGGGCGAAAAACCTTTCCATAAAGACCAGATCTGCAACTACGTAGGCGGCATGATTCCCTTCGCCCGAACCCGCGAAGAGCGCAAGGCCAACAACGACCCCCGCCGTTCATTGCAAGAGCGCTATCGCACGCACGACGGCTACGTAGCTGCTGTGAGCCGCGCCACCCAACGCGCTGTCAAAGCCGGGTTTTTATTGCCCGACGATGCATCCAGCCTGATCAAGGCAGCCGACGCCAGCGCGGTCTTGCGCTGATATCCAAAAAAGAAGGAACCACTATGTCAACCCCCCGTACATTCAGAACCCTCATGCGCAACGCAAGCAGCCTCGCGTTCGCCCTGGTGACCTCCATCGCCGCCAGTGCGGCCGACTACCCGGCACCCAAAGAAGGCAACTGGGTCGTCAAAGATTTCCGCTTCTCGACGGGACAGGTGTTGCCCGAGCTGAAGCTCAACTACACCACCGTCGGTGCCCCCACCGGTGAACCGGTGCTGATTCTTCATGGCACAACCGGCTCCGGCGCGGGCCTGCTGACCCCGACCTTTGCGGGCGAGCTGTTTGGCCCCGGCCAGCCGCTGGATGCCAGCAAGTACTACATCATCCTGCCCGACGCCATTGGCACCGGCAAGTCCACCAAACCATCAGACGGTCTGCGCGCTGCGTTTCCGCGGTACAACTACGATGACATGGTGGATGCCCAGTACCGGCTGGTCAAAGAGCATCTGGGCGTGAAGCATTTGCGCGTGATCATAGGCTTGTCCATGGGCGGTATGCAGACCTGGATATGGGGCACAAAATACCCCGGCTACATGGACGCGCTGGTGCCCATGGCTTCACAACCCACCGAGATGTCCAGCCGCAACTGGATGCTGCGCCGCCTGATCACGGACTCCATCCGCAACGACCCCGAATGGAACAACGGCAACTACACCAAGCCGCCGCGCAGCCATCAATTCGCTTCCGTGTTTTACGGCGTGGCCACCAATGGCGGCAATCAGGCCTTGCTGAAGGCGGCACCCACCCGCGAGAAGGCCGACCAGTTGCTTGACGGCCGCCTGAAAGCGCCCTTCCCCGGCGACGCCAATGACCACCTCTACCAATGGGAGAGCTCGCGCGACTACAACCCGTCCCCCGGACTCGAGAAAATTCAGGCGGCGCTGCTGGTGGTGAACTCGGCCGACGATGAGCGCAACCCGCC
>JANPAZ010000417.1:0-2003 GCA_031430225.1 Rhodoferax sp.
CCTGTGGCCTTGATTTCCTTCGTGGACCAGGACCAGATCTGGTTCAAGTCGCGGGTGGGGTTCGATGCCCTGCATGGCCCGCGAAAGGATGCGTTTTGCTCACATGCGGTTCAGGGCACCGGCCCCTTGGTGGTCGAAGACGCCACTGCCGACCCACGATTTCAGGAAAATGTTTTTGTGGTGGCGCCGCAGGGAATTCGCTTCTATGCGGGCATGCCGCTGGTGCTTTCCTCGGGTCATGCTGTCGGCACTTTGTGCGTGATTGACCACAAGGCCAGAACCCTGTCCGACAAGCAGCTCGGTAGCCTCAAGAAGCTGGCGCTTCAGGTGACGGCTCTGATTGAGGCCAAACGCACCGCACTGCGCCTGCAAGAGGAGGATCGTACCCGTCTGGTGATTGAGCAGCGCCTAGAATTTGCCCTGCAGGCGGCCGAGGTTGGTGACTGGGAGATAGATTTGCGTACTAACGTGGTGCGCCGCTCACTCAAGCACGACCAGTGTTTTGGGTACACCGAAGCAGTGCCGAATTGGGGCTACGACACGTTCTTGGCGCACGTGATTGAGGCCGACCGCGCCCGCGTGGACGACTGCTACCAGAGCGCCATGGCCGGCCTCGGTGTCTACGATGTGGAATTCCGTGTGCTTTGGCCCGACCAAACCCTGCATTGGCTTTGGTCAAAGGGGCGGTTCTATTTTGATGAAAGTGGCAAGCCCAATCGTGTCGCGGGTATTCAGGTCGACATCACCGAGCGCAAAAAAACTGAGGAGACGCTGCAGCACACCCAAACCTTGCTGGCGAATGCCGAAAGAATAGGACAGGTTGGCGGTTGGGAGATTGACGTTCAAACCCGGCAGGTGACTTGGACGGAATCGGTTTACGACATCCACGAACTGGATGCGACCGACCGGCTGACGGTGGATGAGGGCATCAATTACTACACGCCCGAGTCCCGGCCGATGATCGAGCTGGCCGTGCAGCGCGCGATCGAGCAGGGCGAGCCGTTTGATTTGGAATTGGAAATCATCAGCGCGAAAGGCAACCGGCGCAATGTTCATGCAGTGGGCAAGCCCGACACCGTGCGCGGCAAAGTCTCAGGCTTTTTTCAGGACATCACCGAGCAAAGGCAGGCGGCCGATGTACTGCGCGTCAGCGAGCTCGCCCTGCAGGCGATCTCGCAGGGCGTGATGATTACCGGGCCTGACCAGCTCATCACTTCGGTCAACGCCGGCTTCACTGCCATCACAGGCTACTCAGCGGCGGAAGTCCTGGGCCGAAACTTCAAGTTCCTGCAAGGCCCGGACACCGACCCCGAGTCTGTGGCTGCAATTCGCGCGGCCCTGCGCCGTCCGGCCGAGTTTGCCGGCGAGATCCTCAACTACCGCAAGGACGGCACGGTGTTCTGGAGCGAACTGACGATCGCGCCCGTGTTTGGTGTACACGGCACCCTGGCCCATTTCATCGGCATCACGCGCGACATCAGCATGCGCCGGGCTGCTGAACTGCAACTTCGCCTCCAGGAGAGCCAGCTGGCCCAGGCCGACACACTGGCTGGTTTAGGCCGGTGGGACTGGAACCTGACCGATGACAGCGCCAGTTGGTCTGACGAGCTCTACCGCATATACGGACGCGACCCGGCTGACGGTGTGCCTGCGTTCGACGACTGGCAAGAAACCATCCATCCCGAGGACCAGGCCCGGCTGGCACACTGCATCCAGACCGCGTTGGCTGGCGCAAGTGCGTACCATGTTGAATTTCGAATCTTCACGAAAGATACAGGCCAACTGCGCTACGTTGAATCGAGGGGATCATCGTTGGTCGATGCGAATGGCAAGCCGACCAATATTCGGGGCTTTGATTGGGACATCACCGAGCGCAAGCTGGCCGAACATGCACTGCAGGCGGCGCTCAAGGAAAAGACCGCCCTCCTCAAAGAGGTCCACCACCGCGTCAAGAACAACATGCAGGTTATTACCAGCTTGCTACGCCTGGAGAGTGGGCGTAG
>JANPAZ010000418.1:0-3755 GCA_031430225.1 Rhodoferax sp.
CCTATCAGGAGAAAGCGGGCCTAAAAACCCGCTCTGCCGTCGTCGAGCAGGCCGTGCGCTTGCTCGCTGAGCGCGAGGCCGAGGCCGATCTGGCGCGGGCTTACGCTGCCAGTGCGGTGCAAGACCTTGCGACGGCGCAAGAAGCGCAGACCACTTACAACGACGGGTTGAGCCATGAGGCGTGGTGAGATTTTTTTTGCAGCGTTGGACCCCGCACGCGGGTCAGAGACCCAAAAGACCCGCCCCGTGGTGGTGGTCAGCAACAACGTCGCAAACCGCGCTGCTGCGGTGGTCACCGTGGTGCCGCTCACCTCCAGTGTGGAGCGTGTCTATCCATTTGAGGTGCTGTTACCCGCGTCCCGTTCCGGCCTTTCCAAAGACAGCAAAGCCATGGCGCAGCATGTGCGCACCGTAGACAAGGGGCGGCTAAACGCACGGGCCGCAGGGGTTTTGCAAACTGACGACTTGCAGTTGCTGGATGCGGCCTTGAGGCTTCATTTGGGGCTTTAGCGTCCGACAAGTCTCCGCTGGTAAATGCCTTGACACAGGCCAGGTACTGCCATATGCTTTGATACATGGCAAGGAGGATTGAATCATGACTTTACAGACTGCCCGTGTGGGCAAGAACAACCGCGCCCAGGTGGTCACAATTCCGCTGGGCTTTCGGTTCCCCGAGGGCATGAAGGACGTCTATATCCGCAAGGTGGGTGACGACGTGATTCTTTCGCCGCGCCCCACAGACTGGAGCCAGTTTCTCGCGTCCGGCGTGCGGGCCAGTGATGACTTCATGGAAGGCATTGAAGACCTGCCAGTGCAGGAGCGCACCTTCACATGAGCGACTACATGCTGGACACGGACACCTGCGCATTCATCCTGCGCAAGTCATCCCCGGCATTGATAGAACGCATCCAGACCGTGCCCTTGCAGCAGCAATGCATGTCAGTGGTGACGTTGGCTGAATTGTTATATGGCGTGCAGGTGTCGTCGCGCAAGAAGGCCAACCGCGACGCAGTGGACCTGCTGGCCCGCCATGTCAGGGTCATCGAATGGACGCCCGAAGCGGCAGAGCACTATGCCGACATACGGGCTGATCTGAAAAAGAAGGGCCAGCAGCTGGGTGCCAACGACTTGATGATCGCCGCGCACGCCAGGAGCTTGGGTGCCATCATCGTGACGAACAACGTCAAGGACTTTGGCCGGGTCAAGCAGCTGAGGCTGGAGAACTGGATGGGCTCGTAGCCACTTTGATCAGGGTCTAATGATCAAATCGGCCACAGGCCCACGTAGAACGTGAATAGTTGGCTATATAAAACATAGCATTTGAGTGGCTTGCACGCGCTGGTCCCTCACCACTGCCATCAGTCCGCCCCAATGAAGTTGCGCCCGCGCACGCTGGTTAGCGCCGCTTGCACCCGCTGATCAGCATCCTCAATACCCAAATCGGCCGGGTTTACCTTTACCCCCAGGCCTTGCAGCCACGACTGCAGGTGACCCGCGCCGTCCGCCGCTGGTGCGTTAAACACCTCGCCCAACATGGCGTCTACGCGCGCATCACGCCCTTGCGCCAGGTGCCAGGCGGTGGGCAGCCACAGTGCGCAGGCCAACCCGTGCGGTACACCCAGCTGCAGCGTGACGTCATACGACAGGGCATGCGCCAGCGCTGTGCGGGTTTGCGAGAAAGCCAAACCCGCCTCCAGCGCGGCCAGCGACAGCTCGTTGCGCAGCGCCAGTTTGCCGGGCTGCGCCAACACGCCGGGCAAGTGACGCAGTACGCGCCGTGCGGCATGCACAGCCAGCCGGTCGCTCACCGGGTTGGCGTGGCGGTTCCATATCGCCTCCAGCGCATGGGCCAGGGTGTCCAGCGCGGTGTCTCGCGTCACAGCGGCCGGACAGCTCAAAGTGAGTGTAGGGTCGATAAAGGCGCGCTCGGCAAAGCCCCAAGGCTCGTCCAGACTGCGCTTGACGGGTGGTTCGTGTTCGGTGTCCCACACGGTGGCCCAGCGCGTGACTTCGCTGCCCGTGCCTGCTGTGGTGGGCAGCAGCCACAGTGGCGCGCGGTTCATGTCGGGCCAGGGCGCCGTGCCGCGTAAGGCAGCCACCACGTCGTCAAAAATTGCGGAGACGGGCCGGCAGCGCAGCACTTTGGCCAGGTCCAGCGTGGTACCGCCGCCCACGGCGATCAGCACAGTGTCAGGTGCCATCAGGGGCCACAGGCGATGCGCCAGCGCGCGGGCCCGGGTGATGCTGGACAGCCCATCGGCCACCGGCTCCCAACCCAGCAATTGCTTGCCCAACGCAGCTTGCCAGCGCATCTGCAAGCCAAGCGCTTGGGCCGGCTCAAAAGCCAGTACAACGGCGTTGCGCGTGCCCAGAGCCGCGCCCAGCTCATCGCTGCACCCGGCACCAAAGCGCAGGTCTACCGGCATGTGCCAATGGAAGGTGGGCCAGCTGAAAGCCGCGGACATCAGATAAAGCGCTTGCGCAGCGTCGCCGATAGCAGGTCGATCAGCGTCACGCTCACCGCCAGAATGATCAGCACGGCGCAGGTCTGCGCGTACTGAAATCCGCGAATCACCTCAAACAGCACGACGCCAATGCCGCCCGCGCCGACCATGCCCACCACGCTGGCACTGCGCACGTTGCTCTCGAAGCGGTAGAGCATGAAGCTCAGCCACAACGGCATGACCTGTGGCAGCACGCCATAGGCGATCTCCACCAGCTTGTGGGCACCCGTGGCGCGTATGCCTTCCACCGGACGCGGGTCAATGGCTTCCACCGCTTCAGAAAACAGCTTGGCCAACGTGCCCGTGGTGTGTACCGCCAGCGCCAGCACACCGGCAAAGGGCCCCAGGCCCACCGCCACGATGAACAGCATGGCAAACACCATCTCGTTGATGGCGCGGCAGCCGTCCATCAGGCGGCGCACTGGCTGGTGCATCCAGGGCGGTGTGATGTTGGCGCTGCACAGCAGCCCCATGGGCACCGCAAGGATGACCGCCAGCACCGTGCCCCACAAGGCAATCTGCACCGTGACCACCATCTCTTTGGCGTAGATGCGCCAGTCGCGAAAGTCGGGCGGGAAGAACTCTTTGGCGTAGGTGCCGATGTTGCCGCTGTCCTTGATCAGGTCCAGCGGCCGGATCTCGGCACCGCGCCAGGCCCAGGCCAGCACCGCAATGGCCGCAGCCCACGCGGTGTAGTAGAGCCAGCCGTGCTTCTCATCGACCGCGCGTCGGCGCAGGCGTTCCAGCGAATCGATTGACGGCGATGGCGACGATGCCGGCTTCACCAAGGGAGCAACAGTGGCACCCAGTGCGCTCATTTGCTCACTTACTCAGTACGGCGAGCTTGCGGTCGATCTCGGCCACCGTGCGGGTCTTCTCGTCAGCGGTCAGTTTGTCGTCGCCCATTGCCTTGGCGCGATCACGGTAAAGCTCCAGCTGGCGGATGGGAATCAACTGGTCATTGTTGCTCTCGCGAAAGCCGCCATAGCTGTAAATGTTTTTCAGGATGGCTTTCTCGGCCAGATCGGTCTTGGCGTAGCCCAATACGAAGGTCTTGATCTTGGCCTTGACGGCTGGGTCCAGGTCCTTGCGCCAAACGAAGGGGTCGCTCGGGATCAGGGGGCTCTTCCACAGCACCTTGATCTGGCTGGCCAGTTCGGGCTTGGTGCTCTCAAGCTTGGTCAGGTCTTCCGTGTTGTTGGTGGCGACATCCACCTGCCTGGCCAGCACGGCCTGCAGGTTCGCACCGTG
>JANPAZ010000419.1:0-15059 GCA_031430225.1 Rhodoferax sp.
TTCACCCGACCTGGGGCCCCTGTTCGAGTTTCAGGAAAAAACCAGCGGCGCTTGCCCCGGCCTCGAGCGCATTCACTGCTTCTGCTATCCGGCAACCCTGTCGCATGGTGTGGTGTCCGGCGACATACCGGCCATCAGCGAGGGTGCGCGGCGTCTTGCCAATGGCATCGTCAGCTACTTTTACCGCGAAGACATTGAGTACCAATACACCGAACTGCTAGCCTACTCGGAGCCCGAGCTCTTGGGCGATGAATGGGTGAATGCGCCGCCCTTGCCTCTGCCTTGACACCCACCCAGCACCTATACGACCCACCATGACAATCTCCGAAGTCTCTCCAACGACAGCAGCTGACGTGATCGACCAGGCTGTACCCCTGGCAGCCCATCAGGGCACGCATCACCTGCGGCACGAGCGTGCCAAAGTAGCGACTGCGACCCAGGGAAGCTATGAGGCCATGTTCTCGCCTGGTGTGCTCGGCATCACGGTCGCCGATCGGCTTCTGGTGGCAGTGCTCGCCTGCAGTTTGTCCGGGGCCGACCGGCTGGCAACCCACTACCGCGAACGCCTGATGGCTGAGGGTGTTGAAAGTGGCTTGCTGGATTTGGTAGCCACATGCGATATCGGCGCGGTCAAAGACTCTCGCCTGCAAACCATCCTGCGCTTTACCACCACGCTGATCCAGCGACCTTTGGACGGTGACCGGCAAGCCATTGAGACGCTGGTGGCTGCCGGGCTCTCAACACCCGCCATCATCGCGTTGGGCCAGCTCATCGCCTTTATGTCGTACCAGATTCGCCTCACGGCGGGGCTACAGGCCATGGCCGCACTGGAGGCCTCGTCATGAGCAACCCCATCCGCATCAACGGCTTCACCACAGAATCGCTCAAGTGGAACGCCTGGCTGGACACTGTGGTGTTCGCCACCGCCACACCGCCGCAGGTGGCGGCGCTGGAAGAAATGAGCCCGACAGCGAAGGAGTCCAATTACTTTCTGCTGCTGGCGCATCAGCCCGAGATGCTGCTGGAACGCTCGGTGGCCTTCAACGCCATCATGTTCGCACCTGGCGGCATGCCGCGCGCCGAGCGTGAGTTGGGTGCTACGGTGGAGTCCGTCATCAATGGCTGCGTCTATTGCACATCGGTTCATGCCCAGCGGTTTGAGCAACTGGCCAAACGCAGCGACGTGATCGAGCAGGTGTTTGCCGACCCCCTGTCGGCCGGCACGACACCGCGTGAAAAAGCCATCGTCAAGTTTTCGGCAGAGCTCACCTTGAATCCGTCAGCTGTGTCTGCTGACAGCATTCAGGCGTTGCACAAGGCAGGCTTGACGTCCCTTGAGATTCTCGACCTGATTCACGCCGTCGCATTGTTCGCCTGGGCCAACCGGCTGATGCTGAACCTGGGCGAGCCTGTGTACCCGTCAACACCCGATGGCGGGGCAGGCCAGATCAGTCAATCTTGACACCGCCCTTTTGAATCACCTGGGTCCAGCGGCTGCTGTCGTCTGCCAGCATTCTTGCAAACGCGGCGTGGCCGGCGCAGTCACTGATAGCACCCAGGCTTGCAAAGTACGCCTGCGTTTCCGGCATCTTGCACACAGCGCCAATCTCAGTTGAAAGCCTGTCAATGCGGTCTGCGGGGGTCGTGGCAGGTGCCATGACGCCGACCCAGATCGGAATGTCCATGCCCGCCAGCCCCGTGGCCTCAGCGACCGTGGGTGGGCTGCCCAGATTGGGCAGGCGGCTCTTGGTGAATGTACCCAGAACGCGAACCTTGCCGGCTTCTGCCATGGGGTTGATCGACGCCACACTGGTCACGATCAGTGGCACCTGCCCGCCAATCAGGTCGGTGATGGCCGGTGCCGCACCGCGATACGGCACGTGAAGCAGTTTGACCCCCGCAGCCTGCGCCAACAGTTCGCCGGTGAGGTGTGACAACGTGGCGTTACCGGTGGAGGCAAAGCCAATTTGCCCCGGCTTGCTTTTGGCATCACGCAAGACGTCACCCAGGTTCTTGTAGGGGCTGTCTGCCCGCACCGCGATCGTCATGGGCGTGTCGGCAATCATGGCAACCGGCACCAGATCGCGCTTGGGGTCGTAGGGCAGTTTGGCGTTGAGCACCGGGGCAATGCTGATTGCACCACCCGTGGCCAGTAACAGCACACTGCCGTCGGCCGTTGCCTTGGAAACCGCGTCGGCGGCCAGTTCGCCGCCCGCACCAGCCTTGTTCTCCACCACCACCGCAATGCCGCGCAGTTTGGCCAACCTGTCACCCAGGTAGCGGCCAATGACATCCTGCGCACCACCCGGCGTGAATGGAATGACCAGCCGCAGGGGCCGGGCGTCGGTCTGGGCAATGGCAGTGGGCAGGGCAAGGCCGCACATCAGCAGGGCAAACAGCGGGATCAGAAATGCTTGCATGAAATTCTCTGGTTTGGACGACGGCTTCACAGCCATTGTGACGCGGACCAGGGACATTGGCAGCTCAAAGCATTCTTGCGCCATAACTTTGAACCAAAACGCCACATGGCCCACAAAGATATTACATAGTTAGCTATAAATTAAGTAGCACCAAACCCACTTCGCGCCGACAGGTGAGCCGCCCGTCACAGGTCCCGGGCCACTTTGCCAAAGGTGTCGAGCAGGAACCGCCAATAGGGAAGCACGCACTCAGGATGTCCGGCCGGCTGAGCCACGCAATCGGTCAGGCTCACCCGGGTGCCCGCGCCACGCGCACGCATCGCCTGCAGTGTGTTGGTGGCGCTGAGGTAGGACACAGTGCGGTCGTCACGCCCGTGAAAAAGATTGACAGGCACGTTGGGCAGCCAGTCGTGCACGCTGCTCTGGCTGTCAATGGCGGAGCGGTTGTCCGCCAGGTAGTTGTCGATCACGGTCGGCACAAAAGTGACGTCCGAATCAGAGCCCAGCACTTGCCTGAGCAGTTCGTCACGCACATTGCGCCGGTCCACGTCACCCAGAAACCTCAGGAAACCCGGGTTGAACGCGGCACCGAGAACCGGATACACCTGCGCCACTATTTTGAGCTCTTCATCCAGCGCCAGTGCGACGTTGTAGGGGCCCGCACCCGGTGCCACGCTCACCAACTGGTTGCGGTAAGGCGAGTTGCCGGCCTGCAGTGCGCGGTGCGCCGCCATCGTCACAAAGCCGCCCTCCGAATAGCCCGCCAGAAACAATTGCTTGTTGTCAGCCACGTTCTGCGTCTGCAGCCAGTATTTGGCAGCGGTCAGCATGTCGAGCACTGCCGATGCCGACGGTGCCGAAAGCAGATACGGGTGGCTCACCCCTTTCGATACCCCATAGCCCACGTAGTCCGCAGAGATGACGATATAGCCAAGGGAAGCAAGCACCACTTCCGGATTGCCCACACTGGGCAGGTTGCTGGGTGCTTCTGCGCTACGCGTCAGGGTGCCGTGCTGGAAACTGATCAACGGGCTCACAGCGCCGTTGGCTTTGAGTGGCACGGCAACCAGGCTGGATGCCAGGATCTGTTTGCCCTGCTCATCCACCGTGAGGTAGTTCATGCGGTAAGCGCGTACCGCATAACGTGGATTGGCCCGAAAGGCCTTGGCACCATCCTTGTCCATCGCGGCCGTGATCTCGCTGGTGGAAATGGTTTTAAGCGCCACGGCCTCCTTGAATTCGCCAGAGCCAGCCGCATTGAAGATGGCGGGCTCCCGTGCGATGGAAGTCGCGGCCGCCGGCGCGTCCTTGCCCCCGCCGCCACCGCAACCGCTGACATAAATGGCGCACACCACGAGGCTTAGGGTCCGGACCATCTGGCTACGCAAGGAATCTGGCCTGACAAAGTTCATGCCAAATCATAGGGGTGTTTTACGGCATGTAGCTGGCCGCACAGCGCAATGCGCGTTGAGCTGGGGTTAAGTACGTAACCAAACGTTTCGAGTACCGGCGATCCAGATTGCCAGGCTGCCTCAGGTCAGCACAGCCACAACCAGCGAGAACGTCAGGAACGCCGCCGCCGTGGTGACCAGAATGATGCGTGCCACACGGCCATTGTCTGCACCAAAGCGTTCAGCCAGCATGGCCACATTGCTGGCGCTTGGCAAGGCGGCCACCAGCACCATCACGATCAGGGCAAATTTATTCAGCGGCACCCCCACAGACATGGCAGCCGCACCAACCAGAAACACCAGCACCGGATGCAAAAACAGCTTGAGCGCTGCCATGGGCAGGTAGTCGCGCATCTTCAACGGCTCGGCATGGCCGCTGGCGGTCATCAACTGCGAGCGGGCGAGCACGGCGCCGATGGTGAAAAGAGCCACGGGCGATGCGGCGTCGGCCAGCATGCCCAGGGTCTGTTCCACCGGTTTGGGTAACACCACGCTGGCAGCTGACGACACAGCGCCCAGCATGATGGCCCAGGGCATGGGGTTGGCCGCCGCGCCCTTGAGCGCATTCTTGGCAGCCTTGGCAGCGCCGTGTTCATCAGCGCCGTCGAGGCGCGACAAGGCAATGCAAAGCGAGCTGGTGACCAGCAGGTCTGCCAGGATGGTCACAATCGCCGGGCCGGCCGCCTTGGGGCCCAGCAACGCCACCAACAAAGGAACGCCCATGAAGCCCGTGTTGGGAAAGGCCGCCACCAGCGCGCCAAACGAGGCATCGTTCCAGCCAATGCGCCGGTTCAGGCTGATGGCCACAGCGAAGGCCACCATGACCAATGCACACAAGACGTAAGTGAAGAAAACGCTGGGGTCGAGCAACTGGGTCACCGGCATGGACGCACCAAAGCGGTACAGCATGCAGGGCAGCGCAAAAAACAGCACGAAGCCGTTCAGGCCGGGAATGGCCTCCATCGGCAACATTCCCCGTCGGGCGGCTATGTAGCCGGCCAGGACCAACGCGAAAAAAGGGAAGGTAACCGAGAAAATTTGAAGCACGGTCAATATTGTCCCTTACCGGGAGCGCTGCTGTCGGTGATAGGTATCATTGCGCGCTGGCCTCCTTCCCCGTTTTCGCTTCCCGCGTACTTCATCGTCCCTGCATGTCATCCCCCACTCCCACCGGTCTCAATATTGCGCAGCAGGAGGCCGTCAATTTCATGCACGGCCCCTGTCTGGTCCTTGCGGGCGCAGGTTCAGGCAAAACTCGCGTTATCACCCACAAAATTGGCCGTCTGATCCAGACCGGGCTGGAGCCCAAACGCATCGTGGCGATCACCTTTACCAACAAGGCGGCTGCCGAGATGCGCGAGCGTGCCAAGGGCCTGATCGGCAAGCCTGCCAAAGACGTGGTGATCTGCACCTTTCACGCCCTGGGTGTGCGCATGATGCGCCAGGACGGCGAAGCGCTGGGCCTCAAGCCCACGTTTTCGATTCTGGACAGTGACGACGTGACGGGCATCCTGAAAGACGCAGGCGGCACCACCGACGCAGCCACCGCACGCACCTGGCAGTGGACCATCAGCCTGTGGAAGAACATGGGGCTGAACGCGGCGCAGGCGGCAAGCTTGGCCAAGGATGACAACGAACGCATCACCGCACGCATCATGGCCCGCTACGAAGAGCGACTGACGGCCTACCAGAGCGTGGACTTTGATGACTTGATCAGCCTGCCCCTGAAGCTGCTGCGGGACTATGAGCCTGTACGTGAGAAGTGGCAAGCCATGGCGGGCCATGTCCTGGTGGACGAATACCAGGACACCAACGCAACACAGTATGAATTTTTAAAGCTGCTGGTAGGTGGCAACCCGCCCAGCGGCGCACGTTTTACGGCCGTTGGGGACGACGACCAGTCCATCTACGGCTGGCGCGGGGCCACGCTGGACAACCTCAAAAAGTTGCCGGTGGACTTCCCCACGCTCAAGGTGATCAAGCTGGAGCAGAACTACCGCTCCACCGGCGCCATTTTGCGGGCCGCCAACAACGTCATTGGCCCTAACCCCAAGCTGTTCCCCAAGAACCTGTGGAGCGACCTGGGCGAAGGCGAACCAGTGCGCGTCGTGGATGCCGACAGCGAGGAGCACGAAGCTGAACGCACTGTGGCGCGCATTCAAAGCCTGCGGGCGGGCACCGAGGTTGTCGCCAGGGCGTCACCAGTAAGCACTGAGGCCGCCGCGCCGGGCCGCCCCAAGCAAGGCACGGCCCCCTCGGGGGGCAGCGCAGTACGCGAAGCGACAAGCGTGGGGGCGACAGACTTCAAGGACTTTGCGGTTCTGTACCGGGCCAACCACCAGGCCAAGACGTTTGAGAAAGCCCTGCGCAAGGCACAGATTCCGTACAAGGTGTCAGGTGGCACCAGCTTTTTTGACCGGGCCGAAATCAAGGACCTGTGCGGCTGGTTCCGGCTTTGGATCAACAACGACGATGACCCGGCTTTTTTACGCGCCGTGACCACGCCCAAACGCGGCATTGGGCACCAGTCACTGGCCCAGCTGGGCATCTTCTCGGGCAAGTACAAGGTGAGCCTGTTCGAGGCGCTGTTTTCGTCCTCTCTGGGCAGTGTGCTGAGCACCAAGGCCGTGGGTAGCCTGCATGAGTTTGGCCGTTATATCAACGATCTGGAGTTTCGCGCGCGCCGAACCGTGGGCGCTGAAGCGGCCAAAGAATTTCTGCTGGAGTGGTTGAAGGAAATTGGCTACGAAAAGCATTTGTACGACGGCGAAGAAAGCGAAAAAATCGCCGCGGCGCGCTGGACCAACGTGCTGGATTTCTGCGACTGGATGTCGGCCCGCTGCGGCGGCGAGATTGACGATGCGGCCGGGGTGACCACGGCGAACGAGGTCAAGTCCCTGCTTGAAGTTGCACAGACCGTGTCTTTGTTGTCCACCATCAGCGAACGCGAGAAAGACCAGAACGTGGTCACGCTAAGCACTCTGCACGCTGCCAAAGGCCTGGAGTGGCCGCATGTGATGCTGGTGGGCGTGACCGAGGGCATGCTGCCGTTTAAATTGGGTGATGACGCCAACCCCACCGGCCGTGCCGATGGGCCCATGAGCGAAGACATCCTGACCCGACTGCAAGAAGAGCGTCGCCTGATGTACGTCGGCATCACTCGTGCCCAGCGCAGCCTGGCCGTGAGCTGGACGCGCAAGCGCAAGAAAGGGCGCGAGATGATTGCCGCGCAGCCCAGCCGTTTCATTGCAGAGATGGCTTTGGACAAGACCACCACTCGCGAAGACCCTCGCGAAAAGCTCAAGGCCCTGCGTGCCGAGTTTGCCAAGAAGTCGCAGGACGCGCTGGATGCCAAAGCGCTGGAGAAGACCCTGTGAAGATCGCACTCCCTCCGGCTGGGCGAGTCGTACTGCGGGTAAGAGTCCTGCTCTTTTTTGCTATATCAGTGATAGCAAACTATGGACTATCTACGAGGGCCTATGCCCAAATTACCTCTAAGCAAGTGACGCCTACTGTCTGTCCGTCACCTGCCGAAGTTCTGCCGGTGCAACTGTATGGCCTGTGGCGCGCCGAGTTCGACGGTGCGGCGCTTCCTGCCACCGTGTTGTTTGAGAAACACCCGGAACTGGCCGACAGCGTTTCGGGCGGCATCAACCGCGACGGTCGCCGGACATTGGTGGCGGGGGACGTGGACAATGGCGTCTTCAGTCTTGAAGAGTCAGACAACGGGCAAAACATCACCGCCACCTGGAGCGGCGTGGTGGTGAAAGGCTCTTGTGGCAAGGAAATCAGCGGAACATGGAACAAGGCGAACAGCAATACATCTCAAGGGTTCATTTTGCGCAAACAGCCGGGCTGGAGATAGAGCACAACCTGCTGCCAAAAGTCGCATTGATTTTGGCATGGGCCGTGGGGATCGTCTCTCCGGCGGTCGCCCAAAACGCAGCCCTGGCGTCTGCAAACGGACCTGACCCGACGTGGCAATATTGCACTTCGTTGGCGACCGATAACGCAGCCCGATTGATCTGCTTTGACCGCTGGGCCAAGCTGCAGGTGGCACCCTCCTCGGCGCCCCCAACGGTGCAGTCTTCAACCCGCCCGCCCGCCACCGTGCCGCCGGTCAAAATTACCATCAGCACCGCCGACGAACACGATTGCCGCAGCCCCCGTTTCTCCATTCTGTCGCGTTTTTGGGAGTTGGAGTCGGGCAGCGACTGCGGCACGTTTGGCATTCGGGGCTATCGCCCCATCAGCCTGTCGGTGGTCGGGGCTGACAGCGTGAATATGCAGCCCTCGTCGCCCTCGCCAGACCACACTGCCCTGACACCCACGGCCTACAACACGACGGAGAACCGCATCCAGCTCTCGGTGCGAACCAAGATCGCGACGGGACTGTTGACGGCTGGACAGCCTGAGGCGCGCGATTCTCTCTGGTTCGGCTACACCCAGCAGTCCAACTGGCAACTGTTCACGCCGGACCTTTCGCGCCCGTTTCGAACGACAGACCACGAGCCCGAAATCACCTATATCTTCCCGACCGACGCACCGTTGCCCGGCGGCTGGCGCTGGCGTTACAGCGGCATCAGCCTGGTGCATCAGTCCAACGGGCAGGCCTTGCCGCTGTCGCGCAGCTGGAACCGCACCGTTCTGATGGCAGGCATGGAAAAATCCAACTGGCGCGTGCTGGGGCGGGTGTGGGCGCGTGTACCCGAGCCGGCTGTTGAAGATGACAACCCTGAAATCTCCGATACCGTGGGCCGCGCCGAGCTTTCCGCCTTTTGGGATGTGAACCCCTTCAATACGCTGGGAGTCACTGTGCGCCACTCACTGATGCCCAATGCCAATGGCTCGTTCCGTCTGGAATGGCTCAAGAGTTTTGGCGACGACCCCGCGAACCGCAAGAGTGGTTTGCGGTTTCATACCCAGGTGTTTAGCGGCTTCGGTGATTCGCTGGTGGACTACAACCGCAGGCGCACCATTCTCAGTGTGGGGCTGAGCCTGGTGGACTGGTAGGGCTCATCCATCCGGAAAAAATCAGGGCTCGATGGCAATGCCAACCAACGGGCTGCCGTCGCCGACACGGCCCAGCGGGGTCGCCTGGCCCGTATTGAGATCCAGCTGATAAAGCCGCGTGGCCGGGTCGGCCGTTGTGCGTACGGCAGCCAGGGCTACATTGGAGATGTCGGAGATGTCCAACGCCGCATTGACCAGCGGACCCAGCCCCAGCGAGCCAATGGTGGTCAGTTGGCCGGTATCGGGCGAGACAAATGGTGTGCTGCCCTCTTTGGAGCCCTGCATGGCCAGATTGCCCAGCGCTCGGTCAATCACATAGAGCGTGGTTATTTTTTCGTTCTGCTTGTTGTAGGTGTATGCAGCACCAGCCACGTTGGGTCGACGTGCCGCATTGGCGTCACCCGGCACGTAGTTCAGGGTGATGTCGGGCTGCACGCCCAACAGCATGTTCGAGCCGTCAATCATCACTCCGGTATCAGGATGAATGCGCAGGTTCTGGCCAGTGCTGGTCACCACACGTATGCGGTCTACCGCAGGGTTGAAGTCCATGCCAACCCCGTCTCCCACGAGTTGCATATCGAGCGGGGGTGCCGTCAGTGATCTGGCGATACCCGTCGTGGTGTCGATGGTGTACAAACGCCCCGTCTGCGCCAGCCCGTAAAGCACACCTCGCGCCACGCGGAAGTCAATGCCGACAAGCCGGTCGCCAGCCGAGATGCCAATCAGCGGCTTGCGCTCCAGAATCCGCCCGGGCTGGCCTGCGTTGAATTTGATCAGCTCATTGCCCGCAGTCACCGCAAAGACCAATTCCTTGCGGGGCGGCCCTTCTGGCTCAAGACTGGCACAACCGGCAAGCGTCACTAAAACGGCCGCCAACGACAAAAGTTGACGGCGACTGGGGTTAAAAGCGATCCGTTTCACGCAGCGTTCCTCCTCAAATAATTTAACTATACCTGCTGCATTTTGACCCGATTCGCTTTGAGGAAAATCGTCTTATCGCGACAAAATATCGCGGGTTTCCCGTAAATACAGCGTGCCTTTGGCCACGTCTTCGACGGTGACCTCATGGCGCACATAGCGACGCTCGCGCTTGACGTATTTATCGATGGCCTTCGCCGTGATACGGACCGTAGCACCCACGGGAATGGGTTCGAAATTTGCGAAGGAGTCCGTATAACCACCACGGCTATGCCCAATAGTGCCACCTTCGGAAAGCAAAAAGCCCGTCACGATGGACGGGCTTGAGGCATTTTGAGCCAAATGGAGCGGGAAAAGAGGCTCGAACTCTCGACCTATACCTTGGCAAGGTATCGCTCTACCAACTGAGCTATTCCCGCATTTGAATCAAAGACAAAACCATCAGGGAAATGGGTTGTCCAAACTGGTGGCCTGGGGCGGAATCGAACCACCGACACAAGGATTTTCAATCCTCTGCTCTACCGACTGAGCTACCGGGCCTGAGGGGTCAAATTATAGCAGCAACTGTATGCCGCTTTTGTTGCCCGCTGCCCTTATGCGGCGCTTCGTTTGCCGCGGGTCAGGTCAACGCCCAATTGCTTGAGCTTACGGTAGAGGTGGGTACGCTCCAGACCGGTTTTTTCGGCCACGCGAGTCATTGATCCATTTTCCTTGGCCAGATGGTATTCAAAGTAGGCTTTCTCGAATTCGTCGCGTGATTCACGCAGCGGTTTGTCCAGCATGAAGCTCTGCCGTGATTGCAGGCCGTTATCGACCGGCGCGATAGTGACCTGCCCCACTGGCACCATGGCATCGATGACATGCACGGTGGACTGCACCATCACCGCAACCGGAGCCTTGCGCGCATTGCCGCGTGCCAGACCCATCTCAACTGCCTTAAGCAGTTTTTGCATGGTGATTGGTTTTTCAAGGAACGCGAGCGCACCAATTTTGGTGGCCTCCACTGCGGTGTCGATGGTGGCGTGGCCACTCATCATGATCACTGGCATGGTCAGTGCCCCGGCCGACGACCACTCCTTGAGAAGCGTGACCCCATCGGTATCAGGCATCCAGATATCAAGCAGGACCAAGTCGGGACGTTCTCGCAGGCGGGCTGCACGGGCCTGGGCGGCATTTTCGGCAACCTCGACGCTGTGGCCTTCGTCGTTGAGGATTTCCCACAACAAGTCGCGAATGCCAAGTTCGTCGTCAACTACCAGTATGTTTGCCATGATTTATGCGCCGTCCCCAAGAATATAGCGGTCCGCGCTCAGGTTGGCGCGCTGCCTGCTACAGCGAATGATAACGATACTTGAGCTCCCCGCACCTTGCCGTCCTCAAGGCGGTTCGATATATCAACACGCGTGCCGTGTTCATCCGCTATTTTTTTGACCACCGCCAAGCCCAGACCCGTACCTTTGGCCTTCGTGGTGACATAGGGCTCAAACGCTCGCGCAAGAATATTGTCGGGAAAACCCGTACCGCGATCCAGAACGCTCAGCCGCACTCTTCGCGCCTTTTGGTTCCATTGGGTTTTGAGAACAACACTGCGGTCGTCGCCCGTATCGCCAACTGACTCCGTCGCATCTTGTGCATTTTGAAGGAGGTTATGCACCACTTGACGCATTTGCTGGGCATCGCCCAACACCGCTGGAATACGGGCATCAAGATCCAGAATCACAGGTACGTGCCTGGCCGCTGCCGTCATACCATCACGCTCCTCGATCGCGATTTCATAGAGGTTCTGCACCTCGGTCACCAAGGCATTGAGATCCAGTGGTTTAAGCTCGGCGGCCGGCAACCGCGCGTAGTCGCGGAACTCGTTAACCAGTCGCTTCATGGCATCGACCTGATCGACGATGGTCTTCACCGATTTGGTCAGGATAGCTTGCTCGGGCGCAGCCACTTTGCCCGACAATTTCATTTCAAGCCGTTCAGCCGACAACTGAATGGGTGTGAGCGGGTTCTTGATTTCGTGGGCCAACCTGCGCGCGACTTCTCCCCAGGCCTGAGATCGCTGTGCTGAAACGATTTCAGAAATGTCATCAAAGACCAAAAGTCTGGAATCTCCCGGCAATTGAGCGCCACGCGCTACTAACGTAATGGCGCTATCCATGGAATGCCCAGCCAAGCTACCCTCCGGTTTGCCCAGCTCGAAAGACTGCTGCCAGTGGTCAAGACCGTGTTCGCTGCGTTCGCCGAGAAACAAGGCAAACTGGGCCTGAACACTGGCTGCGAAAGTTTCAAGACCGACCACCTCTGACAGTTTTCGCCCTTCAAACGCTGCGAGCGGAACACGCAGGATGCGGGTCGCACCAGGATTCGACGACACGACCAAACCGTCGGCATCCAGCACGATCACACCCGCAGTCAGGTTGTCCAAAATGGTCTGCAGGTTGGCTCTTGCCGCGCTCACTTGCGACATGCTGCTTTCCACCGCTTGACGCGCATCCAGCAATTGCTGGGTCATGTCAGCAAACGAACGGGTCAGGCCACCCAACTCGTCCTTGCCTTGTAAAGCGGTCTTGGGAGTCAGATCACCCGCTGCCACCTGCCTGACTCCGTCGGCCAGAAGCAGCAGCGGGCGCACGATCTGATTGCCCAACACCACTGCCAGCAAAACGGCACTGAAAACCGCCAGAAACAGGCTTAGCGTGAGGGTACCGATGTACATACGCCTGAGGCCATCCCGTGCCAGCGCACGCTCTTGGTACTCGCGGTTGGCTTCAGTGACAGCCAAGGCGTTGGTGACCAGGGATGAGGGCAATGCCTGGGTCACCATCAGGTAACGCGCCTCGCCCTGTAACTCAAATCGGGGATTTGATACCGGTACCAACGCCTTGATACGGGCATTGCTGATAGTGCCGGGCGTAGCCTCTTCAAGCCCTTCCACCCAAGTTACAAATTTTTGTGACCTGACGCTTCTGAACTGCTGGGTGGTGGGGCGGTCCGGATTGAGCTGGAAACGTGATTGGCCTGCCCCCGCGATCAACTGACCGGACGGCCCCCACAACACGACATCGGCTGCACCAAGCTGGTCGCGAATACGCTCCAGCGGCAGTCCGACCGTTGCATCGGGCGCATCAGCCAGAAGATTGGCTGATGAACGGGCCTTGGCTGCCAGATCGCTCGCCAGAGTTTCCAGAGTGACGCGGCCCAGATTGAGCCCTGCGTCAAGGGCCCCTTCGACCTTGACATCAAACCAGCTCTCAATCGACCGGGAGACGAACTGATACGACACGACATAAATCAAAACACCCGGTGCGAATCCCGCAAGCGCAAAAATGGCGGCCAGCTTGACCAGCAAACGGCTGCCAAAGCGTCCTTGGCGTAAACGGGCGATGAGCCGGTACGCAATCCAGACAATCGTCACCAGAAGCAATGCCGCCACGACCATGTTGAGCGTGAAAAGGCGCGCGTAATTGCGCTCGTACATTTCCCGGTTGTTGGTGGCTTGTGTGAGCAGGAACAGTAACACCAGCCCAATGGCGGCCATGATGGCCGTGCCCACGCCTATGGTCCACCTGAGCGCGCGCGCATTGTGCATCGCAGCCTGCCGCTTTGGGGTGGTCACTTTATCGGCTGCGGTCACTTCATACTCTCGGGAGATAGTCGCTGCGAGGCCGTCGCAGATATGTTCCAGTCCGCCTGACCCAACACGCCAATTTGAAAGGGTCGTGGCAGCTGTGACAAGTCCAGTCGAAAGTTGAACTCCAGATTGTGTTTCAGCGCTGGATCGATATCAGCCGATTCTGCGATCTTCCATCGAGACACACGCCGCACAGCTGCCAACGCATCACTCAACGAATCAAAGCTCTGGTTCAGGGCGATACCCAGGCTGTTTGCCGTGATGGCCCCAGAAGCAATGTTGAGGCGCCAACGCCTCGTGAGGGGCTGATACACGAGGCGCATGTGCCGCTCGGCAGAGAATATCTTTTTCGCATACCAATACCAGCGGTCCCGTGAAACCTCGACCTCAGCCACGAAAAACATGGGAATGCCTTTGAGTAGTGCGTCTTCCACGGCGGATGGCAAGTCGAACCTGACGGATGCCGTCAAATAAATACCATCAACGCTGCGATCAATCTGGAGTTGTGAAATCTCTGCGGCAACCGAGTCCCCCGAGGCAGCGCGGGTTTGGGTTGGCAACATGCAGACCAGGCAAGCGCAAATCAGCAGCGCAGCAGTCTCATGCAGCGCGCTTCTCAAGTAGCGCCAGATAAAAGCCGTCGTGGTCATCACTTGAATTGTCCGGGACGGCATCACCTTTTGCCCTGAAATGGGGCATTAAATGCCCGGGAGAGGGCAGCAGCGCTGCGTTGGTGTTGTGTGCAAGAAACGTTTGGATCTGATCGGCACCTTCGGCCCTGAAGACCGAACAAGTGCAGTACAAGAGTCGCCCACCGGGTTTGACAAGCGGCCATAGGGTCTTGAGCAGTTTGGCCTGTATGGCGGCCAGGTGGGCAATGTCGGAGTCCCTGCGCAACCAGCGCACATCTGGGTGTCGTCGCACAATGCCCGACGCGGTGCAGGGCGCATCGAGCAATATGGCATCAAACAATTCGCCATCCCACCAGGCTTCAGGACGTGCGGCATCGCCTACCGCAACCCGCGCGGAAAGACCTAGACGTGCCAGGGACTGATGAATGCGCTCACAACGTGTGGCATCAATGTCGAGTGCCAACACGCGGCATTCAGCCAATTCGAGCAAGTGCGTAGTCTTCCCGCCAGGTGCTGCGCAGGCGTCCAGCACGTTGAGCTGAACAGATGCATCAAGGCCACGCAATAGCAAAGGGGCCGCCAGTTGGGCGGCAGCGTCCTGAACCGAAACGACGCCCTGCCCAAAGCCGGGAAGGGCTTGGACAGGCAGGGCATTTTTGAGAACAACCGCTGAACCATCCGGCATGCGTGAATCATGAAAGTTGACGGGCGCGGCATCAATGCCAGCATCTCTCAGAAGCGCCAGGTAGTCGGCCTGTGACGTCTTGGTCATATTGACGCGAAGCGTCATTGGTGCCTGCGAGTTGTTGGCCGCGAGAATGGCTTCCCAGTGGTCCGGGTAGTCCCTCTTGAGGTTGGCAATCCACCAGGCCGGGTGGTTCCAGCGAGCAACCAGATCTTGATCGGTTGCACGAATCAGGGCATCGCGCTCCCGTAGAAAACGCCTCAGGCAGGCATTGATGAAGTTGGCCTGGGGGCGGGTCGCCGGGGTGCGCTT
>JANPAZ010000420.1:0-2393 GCA_031430225.1 Rhodoferax sp.
CCCAACAGTCTGCATGCGGAGTGGGCCATCAAGGCGGCCCAAGCCGGCAAACACATCTTGTGTGAGAAGCCATTGGCGCTGGGTGCCGTGCAGGCCGCCAGCATGTTTGATGCGGCCAGAAAACACAAAGTCATGCTGCTGGAGGCCTATCCCTATTACTTCCAGCCGCAAACCGGGGCCATGGTGGGCCTGCTGCACCAGAGCGCTATCGGCACAGTGAAATCAGTACAAGCCAGCTTTGGCTTCACCCTGGCCAACCCGCAAAACAACATCCGAATGAAGCCCGAGCTGGGGGGTGGTGCCTTGCTCGACGCGGGCAGCTACGCCCTGAGCATCATCCGCCTCGCGATGGGCTGTGCGCCTGTCAAGGTGATGGCGGACGCGACCTGGGCCGACAGCGGTGTGGACATCAGCATGGCAGCCACACTGCATTATGCCGACGGGCGCCGCGCCCAGCTCTCATGCGCCATGGATGCCGCCAACCACCGGCGCGCCACCATTGTGGGCAGCACCGGCACCATAGAGACCGAGTACCTCAACCACACCACAGCCCCCGGCACTGTCAACCCGTATGGCTACCTGCCCAGCCAGCTGCGCGTGCGCCGTGGCATCGCCAACTCGGTGCCGTTTGAAGACATTGTCACGGGCACTGGCAGCGGCTTCCGTTTTGCGGCGGAGGCCTTTGCCACCGTGGTGCGCGCGCAAGACTTTGCCGCAATAGAGCGCGCCGCCCAGGCCAGCCTGGACAATGCCGCGACGCTTGAAGCGATTGCACAAAGCGCCCGCTCAGGGCAGACGGTTGAAGTCAACCTTGGCTAAACCCCTTAAAGTAACTTTCAATATGAAACTCACACTCGCCTACAGCCCCTCTGCATGCTCCCTTGTGCCCTACATCCTGCTGACGGAAGCCGGTGCAGATTTCGACATACTGCCGGTCAATCTCGGGAAAAACGAAAACAACAGCCCAGAGTATTTGCGGCTCAATCCCAAAGGCAAAGTGCCTGCACTCATCATCAATGGCGCACCTTTGACAGAGAATGTGGCCATCCAGATCTGGATTGCCCGCCAGTTTCCGCTGGCGAAGTTGCTGCCGGCCGACGACATGGACTACGTGCGGGCGATCTCGGTGATGGCGTGGTGCGCGGCAGGCATTCACCCCAAGCTCACGCAACAGGCGCGGCCGGAGCGGTATTGCGATCTGGAGGGTGCGCCCGACAACGTACGGGCGCACGGCGCCCATTCATTGGCTGAAATGCTGGCGGTGGCCAACGACATGCTTGCCGGGCGTGAATGGTTTTTTGACGCATTCAGCTGTGCAGATGCCTACTTCTACTGGTGTTTCCGCCGCTCGACCATGTTCAAACCCGATCTCTCGGGTTTCACCCACTGCGTCGCCCACATGAAGCGGATGGAGCAACGCCTCAGCGTACAAAAACTATTGGCTTTTGAAGCGCAGGTAAAGGCCCAATTCAGCAAGGCGGCCTGAAAGAGCAGGTTGTGGCAGGGGGCGGGGCCGAGTCGCAGTCGGACTCGGGAGTGGTCAGGCGTTACACCCGACCTCCCGCTGCTTCACCAAGCTGGCAACCGGCAATGCGCCACGTTCTATTCTTCTGACGCTGTAGCGTGTAGCTGGCCGTCCATTCACGTCCGTTTCTGTCTGTCAGTAGCGCATTGAGAAGCGCCTCATTGCCCTCGCCCTGCGGTTTGAGAAAGATCACGGAAGATGGCCGGTAGACCACCGCATACTGGCTGCGGACCATGCTCATGAACGCGTTGGCCGTCACCACCATTTGACGAATATTGGGTGCTGCATAAGAGAAGGCCTTATCGGCGTCGTCGGCTGCGAACGCGGCAAGCTGGTTTTTGACGACCGAGAGAATCTGTTTCTCGTCCTGAGCCGTGAGCGGACTCGCCTGTACTGTGGTACCCAAGAGCAAGAGTGTTGCCGCACAGGTCAGGCCCAAAAACCAGCGCCTTGGCGCAAATTGGGAGATGTTCATATTGTTCGCCAGCCACGTTGTAGTCGATGGTTGCACAGCGTAGAGCAAATGCAAATGCCTACTCCTGCACAGGGTAATTTGCAGGGCCTACCGATTCGTTTCATGCCTTTCCATTTGCGAAATGAATTTGAAAATCAGGAAATTGACACACCACAGATATCACAAACCCTTTAGTTCCAACCACCCCAGTACAAACACCGCCAGCAACACCGTCTCCATCACCATCAGTGCTGCAGGCCGCCAGCCCACGGAAACAATATCGCGGATTTGGGTCTTCATGCCGATGGCTGCAATGGCCATCACCAGGAACCAGCGCGAGGCATCGTTGCCCCAACCTGTGACCATCGTCGGCAGCATCCCCGTGCTGTTGACCAGCACCAGAATCAAAAAGCC
>JANPAZ010000421.1:0-1653 GCA_031430225.1 Rhodoferax sp.
GGGCGAAGTGCGCGCTGTGGCCACGCAAACCCTGCGGGAGGCGCGCAACCGTGACGCCTTTTTGACCAAAGCCAATAAAGCGCTGGGTTTCCCCATCGACGTCATTTCTGGCCGGGAAGAAGCGCGCCTGATTTACCAGGGTGTATCGCACATGCTGCCGCCCGGACAAGAGCGGCGTATTGTCATGGACATTGGGGGCCGCTCAACCGAGCTCATTCTGGGCCAGGGCCTGGAGCCCAAGGTCATGGAGTCGTATCGCGTGGGCAGCATTGCCTGGTCAACCCGCTATTTCCCGCAGGGTCAGTTCACCACCAACGCGTTCCAGATGGCCGAAATTGCCGCCAAGGCCGTACTGGACGAGGCAATGAACACCTACCGGCGCGACATGTGGGACGTGGCGTATGGATCAGCCGGCACCGTGGGCGCCGTGGGCGACGTTCTGGCGGCCGGGGGCTGGCCCGCGGGGTCTGTGAGCCGCGCCGGGTTGGACTGGCTGCTGGAGAAGCTGCTGCAAGCGCAAAGCGTGGACCGGCTGCGCCTGGCGGGCATGAAAGACGACCGGCGCCCCATTATTGGCGGTGGCTTGAGCATTTTGCGGGCGGTTTTTGACTTGCTGCAAATTGATGAGTTGCACCAGGCAAGCGGAGGCCTGCGACATGGACTGATCTGCGACCTGATGGGCAACACCGACGACCCGACCAATTTGCCTACGATCTCGGTCGGCCGCTTGGCCGCGCGATTTGACGTGGACATGGTGCACGGTAAGCGGGTTGCCAAAGTGGCCTGCCAGCTTTTCGAACAATTGCAGGCCACACACAAAGGCCGCTATGACACCGATGAGCAAACCCGCCACCGGCGCAAACTCGATTGGGCGGCACAACTGCACGAGATCGGTGCCCACATTTCGCACAACGAGTACCACAAGCACGGGGCCTATATTCTTGACAACGCGGATGCCATGGGGCTCACGCAGACTGAGTTGCACCGGCTGAGCCTGTTGGTACTGGGCCACCGCGGGAAACTGCGCAAGCTCGAGGCGGACTTTGAAGACGCCGTGTTTGTGTCGCAACTGCTGGCGCTGCGGTTGGCGGTAATTTTATGCCACGCGCGGCGCGAACCTGATACGCAGGGCGTGCAATTGGTGATGGATCCGTCTGGCGCATCTGGAGTGGCGATATCGTGCCGAGAAGGCTGGGCGCAGGCCTATCCCCAATCAGCCCATCTGCTGCGCGAAGAGGTCCTGGCGTGGCAGAAGACGCCGTGGACATTGTCGCTGTCAGGGCTTTGAGACAGCCTCAAACCTTACTGGTCATCAGACACGGCGGCGGCCACAACATCAGACAGCCCTTCGGGCACGGGTGCTTCACCTATCACGATCATGCCCAACCCTGACGACTTGGCCTGGTGCTTGGCGACTGCTGCCTCACTGGCAACCTGTTCGGCGCGTTTAAACCGCCCCGGATGAACCACAACGCAACCGACTGACACGGTTGTAAACGGGAAGAACCGCACCACGCCGTGACGGTCTTCAGCCTGAATGCCGCCAAGAAGGCGGGCCTGCGGATCAAACAATTCCCGGGCAGTGGCAGCCAGCTCAGCAATGATCCGCTCACACCGGGCACGCCAGTCGGCACTCTGAAACAGAATCAAAAA
>JANPAZ010000422.1:0-2472 GCA_031430225.1 Rhodoferax sp.
GGCATCAACGACTCGGTGCTCGACATCCAGATGCGTGCCGACGGCCCCGGCGGCAATGGCAAGCTGCCCACCTCCGGCCATGTAGGTCACATGGAGCTGGGTGAAATCTGGCGCGACATTGGCGCGGACGACTCTGTGCGCTGTGCCGTGCTGCGTGGCGACGGCATGGGGTTTTCAGGCGGCGGTGACATGGCCCTGGTGCAGGACATAGCCAACGACTTCACGGTGCGCAGCCGCGTCTGGAAAGAAGCGCGTGACCTGGTCTACAACATCATCAACTGCGACAAGCCCATCGTCAGCGCCATGCATGGCCCGGCCGTGGGGGCAGGCCTGGTGGCGGGGCTGCTGGCTGATATTTCCATCGCCACCAAAACCGCGAAAATTGTGGATGGGCACACGCGCCTGGGCGTGGCCGCCGGCGACCACGCCGCTATCGTGTGGCCGCTGTTGTGCAGCATGGCCAAGGCCAAGTACTACCTGCTGCTGTGCGAGCCTATCAGCGGTGAAGAGGCCGAGCGTATTGGCTTGGTATCGCTGGCTGTCGAAGACGCGGACCTGCTGCCCAAAGCCTACGAAGTGGCAGACCGGCTGGCCGCGGGCAGCCAGACCGCCATTCGCTGGACCAAGTACGCGCTGAACAACTGGCTGCGCCAGGCCGGGCCTACCTTTGACACGTCGCTCGCGCTGGAATTCATGGGGTTTGGTGGGCCGGATGTGCAAGAGGGCGTGGCGAGCCTGCGAGAGAAGCGCCAGCCCCGTTATTGACCCCGCGCTATTTCACCACTGAATAGTTAACGGGCATCCACGCATAGCCCGAGCCATCTTGCCGCACGCGGCCAATGCCGGGGAACGACACATGCGCTACGGCAAACAGGTAGTGCTCGTTGGTCGCGTTGGCGTACACCTTCTTGCGTTGCGCCGCGGCGGTCTTCGCATCGGTGTCAAACTGGATGGTGACGCCTGGCTGCGCAAACTGCACGGCGGCCACGTGCATCAGGTCACCCAGCACCACCAGCTTCTGCCCCTTGCTTTCCACCACGTAGGTGCTGTGACCCGGCGTATGGCCGCGAGTGACGACCGACTTGATACCCGGCGCCAGATCGGTGTTCCCTTCAAACGGCTTGTACTTGCCCGCGCTCACATACGGGTTCAGCGAGGCCTGCGCACCCTGAAAGAAGCCCTTCATCGCCTCCGGCGCTTTGTCCAGGTTGTCTTTGCTGAGCCAGAAGTCGGCATCCTGCTTGTCTGAGCGCACGATGGCATTGGGAAACGCCAGCTTGTCACCCGCCATCAAGCCACCCACGTGGTCGGCATGCATGTGGGTGACGTAAATTTCATCCACTTGTTCAGGGGTGTAGCCCGATGCCTTGAGGTTGTCCATCATGTTGCCCAGCGTGGGGCCAAATAGTTTGGCCGCACCGGTGTCAATCAAGACCAGCTTGTCGCCCGTGTTGATCAGGTAGGCGTTGACCGATGTCTCCAGCGGACTCTTGAGCGAATACCTGGCCAGCGCGGAATCGACCTGGGCGGCCTTGATGTTTTGCAAAATCTTGTTGACCGGCAATTCCACCGTGCCGTCCGACAGGGCCGTGACTTCAAAGTCCCCCAGCATCATGCGGTAGTAGCCCGGCCCCGATTTCTTGACCATGGGCGCGCCAGCGTGGGCGCTGGTGGTAGCAAGGAATCCGGCGATAGTGGCTGCGGTCACGCCAGCTAAAGCGAAAGATTTGGCAAATTGTTTCAGGTGAATTGAGCGCATGAGGTCGACTCCGAATGGGGGTGTTGAAAGGCTGGTGTTGCAGGCATTGCCATTGTGCCGATCAACGGCGTTCTTTGCAGGGCACGATTCAAAGTACAAATGTTCGAGTGACCGCGAGAAAATGCGTCCGCCTACAATGACGCCCATGCAGCTGCTTCGCAACGCCCGCCTCATCACCCGCTTCGTGCTGGTGTGGTTTGCGATGTCTATCGGGGCCGCCATTGCATCGCCACTGATCAAGCCGCAGGCCATCGAGCTCATCTGTTCGGGTTCTGGCGTGATGAAAGTGCTGGTCAAAAACGATGACGGCAGCAGCACCGAAGTGGCCAGCCGCATGCTGGACTGCCCGCTGTGCGCCTCAAGCAGCGCGCCGCCTCCTGTGCCCCGCATGGTGGTCGAGCCTGCACAGCCGCTATCCTTTGTTCTGCAATCGATTCCCGGTGCGCACATCGCTGCGCTCACGGCCGCGCCACTGCCTGCGCGTGGGCCGCCCGTTTTCTCCTGAGCTATTAAATTCATAGCGCACTGCGCACGTTCTACGTGGGCAATCTGGCGTTTTCATTAATATTCCGCTGGAGAATGCCCGATGCGCAAGCATGAAATGGCCTTGATCCCAACCCTTCATTTTGGAGAACCCCATGAAACTGAAAACACTCACCACCGCCGCTGCCTTTTTAGCGCTCACATGCGCCAGTCTGGCCGCCCACGCGCAA
>JANPAZ010000423.1:0-2501 GCA_031430225.1 Rhodoferax sp.
GGATATGGCGCTTGAGCGGCGAGCCGTCGGGTCCGCGAGGGTGGTCGAAGTCGGCCTCCACATCGCGCACCATGCCTATGCGTTCCATGACGGCGTGTGAGGGGCCGTTGGTCGGCACGGACATGGCGACTACCTCGGGCACCTCCAGCTGCGTAAAGGCGAAGTGCAGTGCGGCGGCCGCGCCCTCCATGGCGTAGCCTTTGCGCCAGGCGGCGGGGGGCAGGCGCCAGCAGTTCGCCGAAAGACGCGCAAGCCACCCAATCGTTGATGCGCAACGCTGATTTGGCGATGTATAAAGCGAAAAGCGCCGGCCGCGATCAGGTTGTGTTTTTCTCCCCCGAGCTGCTGGAATTGCCGAGAAGCGAGTCGACGTTCGGACGACTTTGAGGCGCTCGCTATCTCTGGATCAAGCTTGGGTCGCTGTGCCCAAGCACCTGCTGCACCTCATACAGGGTCCGCCCACTTTCGATCAGGAACGACGCAAACTGGTGGCGCAGGTCATGAATCCTCAGGTGTGGCAGGCCCGCCTTGCGACGGATGAGGCCCCAGCCTCTCTTCATTTCCGTCATTCTCCTGAGTGACGGACTTCTTTGAATTAACAGTAGTACGGCATTTGCCCAAACCGGGCTGGGGAATGTCAGCGCTGATGGAAGAGAACCAGTTTGGTCTCTCGCTTTTGATCACCCTTGGTCGCGGTGATGGTGGACTCGTAACGAGCCCCGGGAACGGGAATCTGCGCGTTGAAGGTGAAAGAAAAATTTCCTGCAGCATCCGACGTCACAGACTGGTTGCCTAATGGCTGGTTAATACCGAACATGCCAGCCAGCGAAGCCACGACCTGGGTTTGAACATCAACTTTTGCATCAGGGGCAGTACGGCCACGAACGGTGATGGCACCGCTGCTGACCTGTGCATTGTTGCCATGGCTGGTTACCTCCAACGGCAGCACAGTGACAGGGATTGGCGCTTGTGGGCTGGCGATATTGAATGCCCAGTTCTGACGAACACCATTTCCGGCGATGTCCGAGGCAGCCACTTCCACTTGATGTGTACCGGGACGCAAGTCACCGCGCCATGTCAGAAACTGTGGCGTGATGCTGGCTGAGCGGGTGACGTCCTGGCCATCTATCAAAATCTTCACGGTCTTGGGGTCAACACCGACACCGCCACGATCGTCGAAAGTTGCAGACACGGAGACAGGACCGGGAGGAACGATTTCGTTGTTTTGCGGTGCCAGATTGCGGACGGTCGGGGGACGTGCATCCACAAGCAGAGCCTGGTTCAATCTGTAGTTCGCGGTCTGACCATTAGCTACCAAAGAGCTCACGATGTTCAGCGATGGTGGGAAATTGTCATTTCGACGAATGGTGTAGGCACCCTCGTATCGACCTGGACGAACTTCGGTCATAGGCACATCACGCACCACACCGTCAATCGAAAAGCTTGCGCGTCCACCTGGCGTGCCGAGAGTTGCAAAGCGCAGTTCGGCGCCCGGCTCAATCTTGGCAACAGGCGTCACGACAAATCGTTCAAAGACAATAGGTCCGGCCGCCGGTGTGGCCACAGGAGCGGGAGGCGCGACCGAGACGGGCGGCGTCGCGGGGGTCGCAGCCGAGACGGGTGGCGTGACGCCACCGGAAAGGGACTGGGTGACAGCTGCTGACGCATTCCTAACCCGGAGCGTTGCCTGGGCCGTGGGACGAGTACCGAGCTTGTCGCGCCGGCTCAAGGTGTAGGAGCCTTCATACACGCCGCGTTCGGTTTCGCGAAGCACGATGTTCTTGTTGATACCACTTAGACGCACACTCGCCTGGCCGCGTGGCGTGCCTTCCAGCGTGAAGTCGAGATCGCTGCCGGGAGTCAACTGGTCGGATGCATCGATCTGGAAGCTGCTTATCTCGGGCGCGGACCGCCCCTTGTTTGGCTGTGCATTGGCCAGTTGGGGTGCGGCTGCAATGAAGCCGGTCGCAAGGAATGGGACAAGGCAGGAAAGGAAGCGTCTGACTATGCTCATGAAGCCCTTTTGGAAGTTGTTGTCAATGTACCCCCAGTCAAGCCTGGTAAGGGTAACTGAACGTAGGAGAGCATCTGAAAGCAACGTCGGAGATTCCCCTGAAAGGGGACGATCAAAAGGTGGGGCCCTAGCCCCTGGCATCGCGCACACTCCTTGGTGTTGCTGCGCACCAGGTAGTGCTCTGGCAGCTACCTGCCGTGCCTGGCTGCGTATGGCCGGTGGCAAACAGCGACCACCGACCCTTGATCGCCAATCGAACAATCTCCGATCGTTTGCCATAAAGTCGGCGTTGGTGAACGACTCCTTTCCGCGGCAATGCGGGTCTACGTATTTATCCATTGCTGACATCCAATGCCTACATGTACTGCGAGGATGACAATGTCGCTGCGCTGTTGCTGGCGTTGCACAAAATGAAGCCTGCTGCCAGGTAACGCAAAGTTCATGAATTCATAGGGCAGTTTGAAACCTACTGACCCACCATTGCCCA
>JANPAZ010000424.1:0-3214 GCA_031430225.1 Rhodoferax sp.
CCGCTGATGATCAGGGGCAGGCGTTCGCCCGTGTTTTCAAAGTACTCTTCGATTGCAAACAGCGCCGCTTTGGCGTTGAGTGTGTCAAAAATGGTTTCCACCAACAGTACATCAGACCCGCCTTCAACCAGGCCGTCCACCTGGTCGTAATAGCTGGCGCGCAGCTCTTCAAACGATACGTTGCGCGCGCCGGGGTCGTTCACGTCGGGGCTGATGCTGGCAGTTTTGGGCGTGGGGCCGAGGGCACCCACCACAAAACGGGGTTTGTCAGGCGTCGAGTATTTGTCACACGCGGCGCGGGCGATACGGGCTGACGCCACGTTCATCTCGCGTGCCAGACTACCCAGGTCGTAGTCGTCCTGCGCGACCCGTGTGGCACCAAAGGTGTTGGTCTCGATCAGGTCGGCACCGGCAGCCAGGTAGGCCTCGTGAATGTCGCGAATCACTTCGGGGCGGGTCAGGCTCAGCAGGTCACCGTCGTTCTTGAGGTCTTTGTGGTGCTCCTTGAAGCGATCACCCCGGTAGTCTGCCTCAGTCAGTTTGAAGCGCTGGGTCATGGTGCCCATGGCACCGTCCAGTATGACGATGCGGTTCGCCAGAATGCCTGGCAGGGCTTGCGCGCGGGTGTAGGAAATCGGATTCATGCCCCGATTGTAGAAACTTCAGTTCTTTTTTTCCTGACCGTTTTCAAATTCCAGTTCCCGCGTCTGACCATTGGCAAAGCTGTAAATGCCCTTGCCGTGGCGAACGCCGTTGACGAACTGACCGACATATTTATCGCCATTGGCGTAAAAGTGGGTGCCAGAGCCTGCCTGCGCACCACCGCTGAAAGTACCCTCATAGCGGTCTTTGGTGGCAAAGAAGTGGACGCCCTTGCCGTCCTTGACGTTGTTGCGGAACTCACCCTCATAGCGGTCACCATTGGCAAACACCATCAACCCGCGGCCATTGAACTGGTTATCCACGAAGTTGCCATCGAAGCGGTCACCATTGGCAAACCGGTAGACGCCTGGCCCCTGCTTGACGCCCCGGTTGAACGTGCCCTCAAAGCTGTCGCCGCTCTTGAACGTGTGAGTCCCCTTGCCGTGGAACACGTTGTCGAGGAAACCGCCCTCAAAGCGGTCGCCATTGGTGTAGCGATAACTGCCTTGCCCGGTCTTGACACTGCGCTGGAAGTCACCGGTATAGACATCACCGCTCACATAAGTTTGGGTGCCTTTGCCGTGGAAAAAATTGTCTGCAAATTCGCCTTCGTAGCGATCGCCATTGGCAAATATGTAGGTGCCCGTGCCGGTACGCGTGACGCCAATCACATCGCCTTCGTAGCGGTCACCATTGGACAAGGTGACCTTTGTCGTGGACTTTTGCGGTGTCAAGGCTGCAACCACCACAGGTGCTGCGGCAGTCGGCGCTGCGCCAGATGCAACCGGTGCGGGCGCGCCAGCAGGCGCCAACAGCGCTGGGGTCGCGGGTGCGGCGGTAGGTGCGGCAGCGGGTATGGATGCCGCAGCACTGAGCCCGGCACTGGCCGCGCCAGTAGCGGACAGACGGGTTAAATTGGCGCGTGCCAGACTGGCATAACGGCCTCTTGGGTAAATTTCCAGATAAGCCTGAAAACCGTCGCGGTTGCCGGCCGACTTGGTGTCTTCCCAGAATCGGTCTTCACGCTGGGCTTCATCCAGGCCGGAACCCGCTGCGCCGGACGGCGATGCGGTGACGGTGGTCGGCCCAAAAAAGTAAAAGTTACCGCGCGCCTCGTTGTACAACGCCGGTCGCTGCTCATGGCTCACGGTACGCGCCAGTGACTCCACCGAATCCTGGATTTCACGCACCAGCTCCTCGACCCGCAATCCAGGCTTGCGCATGCGGGAGATGAATTCACGGGTGAAGACGCTGTTGGGATGCGTGTCCTTGTCGCTCAGGCGGTCGAGCGCCTGCTGGCCACGGCTGGCGGAGTAGACCACCATCTGGCCCTTGGGCGGGTCTGGCGGATTAAGCCCACGCCCACCCCCCACGTTGCGCCCTTTGGACTTCAGCGGGTTGTCGCGGCAGGCGTCCACCATCACCAGGCTGAATGCCGCCTTGGCGGTGCCCAACTGCTCCATCAGGTCGTTAAGGGCATACGAGGTCTTTTCGACTTCCGATTCACTGGTGGCTTCGATATCAATGGGCAACAGAAAACTGCCGTTCTTGATCTGCACACCGTGGCCGGCAAAAAACACCACCACTTCATCGCCACCCGTCACGCTGTTGTAGAGCGACTCCATGGCCCTGACCATGCCACGGTAAGTGAGGTCTTTGTGCAGCACAACCTCAAACCCGGCGGCGCGCAACTCAGTGGCCATGGCGACGGCATCGTTGCCGGCCTTTTGCAACTTGGCCACGTGCACGTAGTTGTCATTACCCATGACCAGTGCCAGGCGCTTGGCGTACGCCGGAAAGGCACACAGGCTCAACCCGACGCATACGGCCAATACCTTGAGCAAATGCTGAGCAACCACGCGCAAATCCATGATCTGTATATGTTACCGACTTGTTACACGGTTGTGGGTGATGTTTTTCACGTCTTGTCCACTTTTCCGCCCGCCGCTAGCGATGCGGGACAATGCACCCATGAAAAACCTTCTCCCCAAAGAGACTTGGGCCCTGCTGCAAGAACAACCCGGCGCACTGTTTGTAGACGTGCGTATGGAAATCGAATCGCTCTACGTGGGCCGACCGCCGGGGGTGCACACCATCGCGTGGTACGAATACCCCCACCTGACCCCCTATGCACCGGATTTTGTGCGCCAGGTTGAGCGCGAGGCAGGTGACAAGGCGCGCACCGTGGTCCTGATTTGCCGCAGCGGAAAACGCTCTGTCGACGCCGGGCTGGCCCTGGAACACGTCGGGTTTACCAACGTGGTCAATGTCTTGCATGGGTTTGAGGGCGATCTGGACGATGGCTTTCACCGCTCCACGCTGAACGGCTGGCGTTTTGACGGCCTGCCTTGGGAACAGATGTGATTTCAGCCAATTGGCCCACGTATCCATTCCATAGTTAGCTATTATTTTGATAGCGTCTGATTTGCGCCAAAGCGCCGATGCCGCGCAAGCATGCCGCACCATCCTGCACGAGGTGTTTGGTTACGACCAGTTTCGCGGGCCCCAGCAGGCCATCATCGAGCATGTGGTGACGGGTGGCGACGCGCTGGTGCTCATGCCCACGGGTGGC
>JANPAZ010000425.1:0-2994 GCA_031430225.1 Rhodoferax sp.
TCGGAGAACGTCAGCACGTGACGCACGCCGACCGACTCTGGCTGGCCGTGTCGTTGTTCTGGAGCTTCGGCTGCGTCAACGCCCTGCCTAATTTACTGACACATGGTGGCTGCGTGGTGCTGCAAGAGCACTTCAATGCCGCAGAGGCGCTGTCGCTGATCGAGCGCGAGCGCTGCACCCTCATGTACGGCACACCCAACATGGTTCAAGCACTGGTGGAGCACGCGGACCGGGCGAAGCATGACCTTTCCACCCTGCGCAGCGGCGCCATGATCGGCACCCCCGAACAGCTGATGGGTGCCGTGAACCTCGGTGCCTCACAGATCTGCAATGTCTATGGGTTGAGCGAGACCTACGGCAACTGCACGGTCATCGATGCGAGCGAGCCCCTGGAAGTGCGCTTGCAGTCGGTGGGCATGCCGCTGCCAGGTGTGGACCTAAGAATTTGCCACATTGAAACCGGTGTCCCGATCCCGGTTGGCGAAGTCGGAGAAATCCGCGTTCAGGGTCCGCTGTTCGGCGCTTATTACAAGGATGAGGAAAAAACGCGCGAAGCCTTCGATGCGAATGGCTTCTTCTGCACCGGCGACCTCGGAACGCTGGACACGGAGGGCCGTCTGTACTATCGCGGTCGTCTGAAGGAAATGGTCAAGAGTGGGGGCATCAACATCGCACCCATAGAGGTAGAGGAAACGCTAATGCGTCACCCAGCCGTTCGCAGCGCTTACGTCATTGGCATGCCCGACCCGTCACTCGACGAAATTCTGGTCGCCATCGTCGTCCTCAAGCCAACAAGCTCGGTCACCATGGAAGAACTCACGCAGTTCTGCAAGAAGGAACTCGCCGCCTACAAGGTGCCGGCCCGTTTTCGCTTCGCGACCGACGATGAACTACCCCTTACCACGACGGGTAAGCTGCAAAAAATGAAACTGAAGTCACTGCTGTAGTCCCTGAGTGAGCCACATTAAGACGACTGCAGCAGAACGAACTAAGGAACGGACATGGATAGCAATGAAACGACCAACCCGCGGCCCAATGCCTGGGGTCGATGGGGACCTGAAGACGAAGCGGGTGCACTCAATCTGATCGGCGCAGAGCAGGTCAGGCGCGCAGCGACTCTGGTGCGCACTGGCGAGGTCGTTCGTCTGGCACAACCGCTGTCGCACAAGACGCCCGTGCCGCGCCACCGCTCCGGCCTCCAGCATTTCATGGGGCGCGATGGTGGGGATTACGCCGCTGGCGCAAAGCGCCCCGGTGGTTTCCAGTTCGCCGAGGACACAGTCGTGATGCCGCTGCACATCGGCACCCACATCGACGCGCTGTGCCACGCGTGGTGTGAAGAGAAGATGTTCAACGGCTATCGCGAGACCACCCTGCGCAGCACCTCGGGCGCGACCCGGCTGGGCGTGGAGAAAATGCCACCAGCCTTCACCCGCGGCCTGCTGATCGATCTGGTGAAGCTGCGCGGGCGTACCCTTCAGGCTGGCGAAGTGGTGTCGCGGCAAGATATTGAGGTCTGTCTGGCACGGACGGGCCTGCGCATCGAGCCGGGGGACGCAGTGCTGCTGCACACCGGCTGGCTGGCGGCGCAGGCCAACAATCCTGACATTGACTTCAACAGCGAACCCGGTATCGACTATGAGGCGGGCCTGTGGCTAGCGCAGCAGGATGTCGCCCTGATTGGTGCGGACAACTTTGCGATTGAAGTGCTGCCATTCGCGCCGGGCACTGTGTTCCCGGTTCACCAGTGCGTGATCCGCGACTTCGGGATTCCGTTGCTGGAAGGCCTGATGCTGGAGCCGCTGGTTCGAACGGGTCGCGTTGAATTCCTTTTCGTCGCAGCGGCCCTGCCGATTGTCGGTGCGACCGGGAGCCCGTTAACGCCGTTGGCGGTACTTTGAAACGTTGCTTTTAAACGGAAAACCGCCATGAAACCACAACGTCCCCTTGAAGGCATCCGCGTTCTTGAAATCGCCTCGATGATTTTCGGCCCGATTGCGGGCCAGTACCTGGGCGACATGGGTGCTGAGGTCATCAAGCTTGAGCCGCCCGAAGGCGATCTGACACGGTCCATCGGACCGCGTCGATCCCCGCTGATGGGAGCGTTCTTCCTGACCAGCAACCGAAGCAAGCGCAGTATCGTGGTGGACTTGAAAACGCCTGAGGGTCAGGAAATCCTGATGCGACTGGTCTCCAAGACGGACGTGCTGCTGCACTCGCTGCGTACACCGGCTGCCAATCGGCTGGGGCTGGATTACGCAAGTCTGTCAAAAACCAACGCCGGTCTGGTGTACTGCCACGTCACCGGCTACGGTGACGACGGCCTTTATGCGGGTCGCCCTGCTTATGACGACATCATTCAGGCTGCCTCTGGCCTGGCCGACTTGCAGACCGTGGTGGCAGGTCAGCCGCGCTTCATGCCCACCATCGTCGCAGACAAAATCAGCGGGGTTCACGCCGCTTACGCGATCGTGCTCGCCCTCATGCACCGGATGCGAACGGGTGAGGGCCAGCAGGTGGATGTGGCAATGTTCGAGACCATGGCAGCTTTCAACATGATGGAACACCAGTGGGGCCATGTGTTCGAGCCACCGTTGGCTACCATGGGCTACCCACCCGTGAGCACCGCTTCTCGCCGCCCCTACCAAACCAAAGATGGTTTTTTGGCGTTGTTGCCATATTCCGATGCGAATTGGCGGCGATTTTTCGAACTGGCCGGAGAGCCGCAGATCATGGACGATCCGCGCTTTGCAACCTTCGCCGCGCGCCAAAAACATTTCCGCGAGGTTTGGGACGAGATCGAGCGCCAGGTGGCGCGCAAGAGCAATGCCGAGTGGCTGGCGTTGCTGTCGCCGGACGACATTCCCTTCTCGGTGGTGAACCGGCTGGAAGACCTGCCGAATGACCCGCATTTGCAGAGTGTGAACTTCTGGACGATCGCCGAGCATCCCACGGAGGGCGCGCTGCGCATGCCAGCCAATCCGGTTCGCATGA
>JANPAZ010000426.1:0-2055 GCA_031430225.1 Rhodoferax sp.
CACATCATTCGGCTGGACGACACGCGTGAAGCACAGTTGCCAAAATTTGACGACGTGAAACCGCAAATTGCGCAGCAGTTGCAGCAGCAGAAGCTGGCCAAATACCAGGACGACCTGCGCGCCAAGGCAAAAGTCGAATAAGGCTCCTCGACTTGCGGCTAAAAACGCGGCTTTCGCCGCGTTTTTGCTTTCTGCGCCCCACTTAGATACAGCTTAGATCCAGCCAATCCGGTATCACTTGCCTTGGTATCTAGCGTAGGGCCCAGGCCATTGCCGTCAGCGAACCCATCAACACCGGTTGGTGCAGCATGTAATAACTCAGACTCCAGCGACCCAGCAGGCTCAACCCGCGCAGCGGGCCGCCCAACAACCTGTGGTCAAAAGCCCAAGGCGCAGACAGCGGCACCGCACGTCGGGCCAGCAGCCATTGCCCCGCAGCCAGCCCCCACCACATCACACCCAGCCAGGGCAACAACGGCACATAGTCTTCCGTGCGCGGCTTGTGGGTGATCAAACCCAGCCAGTTCATCGCTCTTGAGTTAAGAAACTCGGCATTGGCCCCCGTATACAGGCCATATTGCGCTATCAATCCAATAGCAATACAGAGTCCACCGACTAACCACAGCCAGCGGCCCCAGCCTGCCGAAAGCCGCACCAGAATCAGCATGACGGCCATGCCGTGCAGCACACCAAAATAGATCCATGTCTGTGGAAACATCAGGTATGAGCCGGCAGACACCAGCAGCGCGCAAGCAGCCACCCTCGCCCAGCGCCCCCAAAACCGCTTCCAGCTTTGCCCTTGGTGTACCGCTATCGCCTGCCCCAGGCCGGCTGTGAACAGGAACAGACTCAGAATCGCCGTGCGCTGCCAGGTCCAGAATGGGTCGTTGAAAAAATTCTGGTGGATGTAGCCAAAATGATTCAGGTCGAAGCAAAAATGAAACGCTGTCATCCATACCATCGCGAAGCCACGCAGGGCGTCAACTGAGTCAAATCGTGGCGATTGCATGGCCCACAGTGTAAGCAGCGATTGACGTCAACCCCGGGCGCGGTTTCAATGGGGTCATGACTTCAATATTTCGACTTATCCCTGTGTTGTGCATCACCTTTAGCCTCGGTGCCTGTGCTGTTTCAAACCAAGCGTTAACGCCTACAGCGCCGTCAAAAGGGCCTTCCGCTTCGATCGTCAGCGAGATGGCACCCACCGGCAAACTGCGTGCGGCCATTAATTTTGGCAACCCCATCCTGGCCGTCAAAGATGCGGCCACCGGGCAGCCTCGTGGCGTGTCGGTGGACTTGTCGCGCGAACTCGCACGCCGTCTGGGTGTCCCGGTAGAGCTTGTTACTTTTACGGCTGCAGGGCTGGTGGTGGATGCTGTCAAGGCCGACGCGGTGGACATTGCTTTTGTCGCTATTGACCCGGTGCGGGGTGCAGATATGGGGCAGACCCCACCTTATGTCGTCATCGAGGGCGCCTATCTGGTGCGTGACGGCTCGCCCATTCGCAACAACGCGGATGTTGATCGCGCCGGCAATCGCATCGTCGTCGGGAGAGCCAGTGCCTACGATCTGTATTTGATACGTGAAATTAAAGCAGCCACGCTGGTGCGCGCGCCCACCTCTCCTCTGGTTACAGACATGATGGTGGCCCAAAACATGGAGGTGGCGGCAGGCGTCAAGCAACAGCTTCAAGCTGACGCAAAGCGCCTTCCTGGCTTGCGTCTGCTGGATGGCCGCTTCATGGTGATCAACCAAGCTATGGGCTTGCCCAAAGGACGTGACGCATCGCTGAAGTACCTCACCTCATTTGTTGAGGAAATGAAGGCCTCGGGCTTTGTCGCACAGGCACTGGCGCGCCACGGCATCGAGGGCGCTGCGGTGGCCCCTGCGTCACCGCGCTGACAGCGCCCCCCAAGGACCGCTAAACTCGGTCGATGCAATTCCATGCCGGGGCATGGATGATGCGTCACAACCTGTCGTGTGAAAACCAAATACTTCCTGCAGCTCCTGTGCTTGTCTGCGCTGTGGGGCTCTTCCTTCATGCTGCTTCGCATT
>JANPAZ010000427.1:0-1573 GCA_031430225.1 Rhodoferax sp.
CGCGGGAGTGGCCACACCGGCGTTGTTGCACAGCACATGCACGGCACCATATTCGGCATAGGCCGCGTCAGCCAGCGCGTTGACCTGGGCCTCAACCGAAACATCTGTGCGCAGCGCGATGGCAGTCGCACCCCCTGAGCGCAAGGCCGCTAGCGAACTAGCCAATGTGGTCTCCTCTATATCGGCCAGCACCAGCTTCATGCCTTCACCGGCAAAGTGCTTTGCCATGGCAAAGCCAATGCCGCTGGCAGCACCCGTCACCACTGCAACCCGACCTTTCAGATTTTTCATCGTGTTACCTTGAAGAAAGCAGTTCAAACACATTGACGCGGTAAGCCCCTAACGCAGGCAGCAACGCCGCCAGAAGCGCCACACCCCCACCCAGTGCAGGTACCCACCATTCTGCGGGCAACCAGATCCAGCCGGTCAGGGCCAGCGACCGCTCAGCCTGCAACCAGTAGCCTATCAGGCCGGTCAACAGATGGCCACCCAGCAGACCCAGAAAAGTGGCCATTATGGCCAGCAACAGGGCTTCACACAGCACCAGTCCGGCAATTTTTTGGGGCGATGCCCCCAGCATGCGCAGCATGGCCAGGTCGGCCCGGCGTTCACGCACGGCGCTCCACAACGCGATGAACACGCTCAGTCCGGCCGTGAGCAGCAGCACCAGACCAAAGCCGCGCAGCACGTCCGTGCCCACTCCCACCATGCGCAGCAGCCGGGTGATCTCGATGGCGGGTGCCGCCGCCTGCATGTCGGTGGTGGTGTTGATGAAGCGCGGCAAGGTCACTGCCGCCAGCGGACTCTTGTAGCTGAGCAGTGCCATGGTGACTTCACGCTCGGCTTCCATGACCTTCTGGTCTTCGGCATCCACCGCCGTGGCTTTCTCGTGCACCTGCCAGACCGATTCCGTGGCAGTAAGGATCAGGCGGTCCAGCACGCAGCCGCAGGGCGCCAGCATGCCGCCCACCACATAGGGGTTGTCGCCATGAGCGTCGCCCGTGCCACCCAACCCGTGGGAACCTGAGAACTTGTGACCCATTGCCAGCCCGGTAGAGCGCGCGACCTGCGCACCGATGACGGCCTGCATGGGTTGGGTCCACAAACTGCCCTGTGCCAGTGCAACGCCGTAGTGCTTCGGGTAATCATGCGTGGTGCCCACAATGCGATAGGCCCTGAAGGTGTCCCCCATGCTGATGGGAATCAACTTGGCCACCTGTGGGTTCTTCGCCAGCTCGCGCACTGCCGCCAGCGGTATGTTGCCGGGTGGAACGTCGAGGTGAAACACCCCCGCCAGAATCAATTGCATGGGGCTGCCCTTGGCACCCACCACCAGGTCAATGCCCGCCACGTCGCGCTCAAACGCCTGGTCCATCTGCGTGGCGATGAGCAACACCAGCGTGATGGAGGCCAGCCCCAGCGACAGCAGCAGCAGGTTCAACGCCGCCGCCAGCGGGCGCGACCACAGGTATCGGAAAGCAATCGCTATTATTTTCATAGCTAACTATGCACTGTCTTTGTGGGCCTCTGCCCGATTTGACACTCAATCGCCTCTGGAAGTGCCTGCGCAACC
>JANPAZ010000428.1:0-2313 GCA_031430225.1 Rhodoferax sp.
CAGCCCAGTTAGCACCGCCACGCCCGAACACGTCAAGGCCATGCGTGCCTTCAACCGCTTCTACACCCAGCGCATTGGCATGCTTTCGCCCTACCTGGGAAGCGAATTTTCACTCACCGAAGTGCGTATCCTCTATGAGCTGGCGCACCACCCGGCACATGCAGAACAGCCACTCACGGCAACCGCACTGGCGCGCACCCTGGAGCTGGACATGGGTTATCTCAGCCGTATCCTGCGCCGTTTTGAGGGCCGCAAATGGGTGCGCCGCTCGCCTGCGCCCACAGACGCGCGCCAGAGCCTGCTGACGCTCACCGCCGCAGGGTTCAAGGCGTTCTCGCCCTTGCAACAGCGCTCTCGTGATGACGCGGCCAGCCTTTTGGACGCCGTGCCCGTGTTGCAACAGGCTCGCGTGATCGATGCCATGCAGACCATTCAGAGTCTGCTGCAGCCTGAGGGGTCAACACCACCGCAGTTAATCCAACCGGCGCAGGCGGCTGAGCCCGCCATTGTGCTGCGGGACCCGCAGCCGGGCGACCTGGGATGGGTGGTGCAACAGCATGGCGAGATTTACGCCCGCGAATACGGCTGGAACCAGTCCTTTGAAGGCCTGGTGGCGGAGGTTATTGCCGGCTATCAACGCAACTTGCAGCCAGAGTGGGAACGTGGCTGGATCGCTGAAATCAATGGCCAAAAAGTCGGCTCGGTATTTGTCGTGCGCAAGTCAAAAACCGTGGCACAGCTGCGCTTGCTCATTCTCACGCCCCAAGCGCGCGGCCTGGGCCTGGGCGCAAGGCTGACCGATGAAGTCATCGCCTTCGCGCAGGCAAAAGGCTATAAGAAACTTGTGCTGTGGACCAACCAGTGCCTGACTGCGGCGCGGGCTATCTATGGCAAACGCGGGTTCAAGTTGACGCACACTGAAACACATGACGGTTATGGCTCGCCGCAGGTGGGTGAGACCTGGCAACTCAAGCTTTGAATCTCGCCCTGCTGGCCGCCGCCGCGACTGGCGTGCAGGTGGGTGCGGCCATTTTGGCCACGCGCCTGGCGGTCACCGATGTGCCCCCGTTCACGCTGGCCATGCTGCGCTATGCCATCGGTTTTTTGTGCCTGCTGCCCTTTGTTATAAAGAAGAATGAGGCTTTGGCCCACGTAGAACGTACGTTGTTAGCTATTAAATCAGTAGCGTTTTACGACTTGGCTGCGATGGCGGCACTCGGTATATGCCAGTTTGGTGTGCTGATTGCACTGCTCAACTATGGCCTGCAACACATTGGCACTGCACCCGCAGCGCTGATATTCAGCCTGTTTCCCCTGTTGACGCTTCTGTTCTCAAATCTGCTCGGGAGAGAGCCTATCAGCCTGTGGCTGACTTTGGGTGTCGTCGTCTCTGTGTTGGGCGCAGGCCTGTCGATGGGCCCAAGCTGACCAGTGTTTGGGCACAATGGGATTTCACACCTGGATGGTGATCGTCTTCATTGGTGCTTCCAGTGGCATTGGCTACTTTTTGTGGTTGTCCGCCCTGAAGCACGAAACGCCTACGCGGGTGACAATCTTTCTGTCACTCAACCCGGTGACCGCCGGCAGTCTGGGCAGCATGCTTTTGAACGAGTCTTTTGACGGCTGGATGTGGGGTGCTTGCGCCCTCATTGCTGCGGGACTGTGGTTGGCAACCCGAGCGCCAAATCAACGTTAGATTTTGATTTCAACTCAAAATCAGCAGACAGCAGACAGCAGATGGCAAACTACAAAAGCATGAATACAAAATACAAGCCATTGAGAACTATTGAATAACACCGCAAGATGCGGATCTGGAGACTGACCCCATGAGCACTACCCGTTCACCCCAGGAATTGAAAGCGCTTGTCCGGCAAGCGCGGGAATTTATCGACGACGTGGTCATCCCACGCGAAGATCTGTCGCAGGCCAAAAACCGCGACTATTTGCTGCGCACCGGCAAAGAGTTGCGGGCACTGGCAACGGCCCAGGGTCTGACCTCTCCCCGCAGCGCCATGGCAGATGGCGGCCTGGGCTTATCCTGGGAAGAATGCTGCGCCTACCTGGAGGTGGCCGGGCGCAGCTTCCTCGGGCCCACCGCCCTGCAGTGCGCCGCACCGGGCCAGCCCGACATTGTTTTGTTGCAGGCCCTGGCCAGCCACAACCAACGCCAGCAATTTTTGCAGCCATTGGTGGCGGGAGACAAGCGCTCCTGCTTTGCGATGACAGAGCCTGCACCCGGCGTGGGATCAGACCCTCGCATGTTGCTGACACGCGCCACACGCACCGACAGCGGCTGGACCCTGGACGGCCACA
>JANPAZ010000429.1:0-5152 GCA_031430225.1 Rhodoferax sp.
CTCAGAAACTTGAATCGACCGATCATGAAGCCCGCAGGAATGCCGACCACCGCAGCCAGGCCAAACCCAAGTGCCACACGCTCCAGCGACATCAGGATGTTCCAGCCCAGGCCCTGGTCATTGGGCCCCTTGCGGTAAAACGGGTCGCTGAAAACAACGACGGCCTGCTTGAAGGTCTCATATGGTGACGGGATGCTGCTGGCCGTTCCGATCGACACCAGGGCCCAAATGCCAATCAGCAGCCCTAATCCGAACAGGGGCGGTAGTACCGTCAGCATCAGGCCACGCCAGTCAAATGGCTGGGCCGCAGGTGCGACAGGTACGGGCGCGGCTTTCGAGCCATCGGCCCGCGTGGATGGGGCGCTTGGCGCTGCTGAAGTCATAGCGTTGTGTGCCTGTGCGGGTGCCACCGGTGCCGTGCCCGAAGGCTCGGAGAGGGCGGTGTCCCAGGGTGAATGAAAAACGGCGCTGACCATGGCGTTCTCCGGTTAGTTTGAAAAGTGTGGGGTGACTGCCGGGTGCCTCAAGCCGCAACCTTGAAACTGTCTGCGTATTTTTTGGGATCCTTGCCGTCCCACAACACACCGTCCATGAGCTTGCTGGTGCGCATCAGCTCTTTGGGTACGGGCGTTTTGCTGGCGGTTGCAGCCTGCTTGTAGATGTCGATTTGATTGATCTGCTTGGCCACGGTCAGGTAGTCAGGGTGATCCTTGATCAAGCCCCAGCGCTTGTGCTGCGTGATGAACCACATACCGTCAGAGAGGTAGGGGAAATTCACCGCGCCATCGTTGTAGAACTTCATGAAGTTGGGGTCATCCCAGGTCTTGCCCATGCCATTCTGGTAGCGGCCCAGAATGCGCTGGTTAATGGCGTCGACGCTGGTGTTCACATAGCTCTTGTCGGCAATGGTTTCTGCCATCTTGTTTTTGTTGGCCAGGCCCGAATCAATCCACTTGCCGGCTTCCAGAATGGCTGCCGTGACGGCGCGGGCGGTGTTGGGGTATTTCTTGACGAACTCGCCCGTGGTGCCCAGCACTTTTTCGGGGTGGTCTTTCCAGATGTCCTGGGTGGTGATGGCTGTGACACCAATGCCATCAATGATGGCGCGGTGGTTCCAGGGTTCGCCCACGCAGTAACCGTCCATGTTGCCCACGCGCATGTTGGCCACCATTTGAGGGGGCGGCACGGTGATGACCTTGGCATCCTTGATCGGGTTGATGCCATTGGCCGCCATCCAGTAGTACAACCACATGGCGTGGGTGCCAGTGGGGAAGGTCTGTGCAAAGGTGTATTCGCGCTTTTCGGCTGCCATGAGCTTGGCCAGGCCCGGACCGTCGACCGCTCCTTTGTCGGCAAGCTTTTTGGACAGGGTAATGGCCTGGCCATTGTTGTTGAGCGTCATCAACACGGCCATGTCTTTTTTGGCGCCACCCACACCCAGGTGCACGCCGTAAATCAGGCCGTACAACACATGCGCAAAGTCCAGCTCGCCCGTGACCAACTTGTCGCGCACACCGGCCCAACTGGCCTCCTTGGTGGGGATGATCTTGACGCCGTATTTTTTGTCGATGCCCAGCACCGAAGCCATCACCACGCTGGCGCAATCCGTCAGCGGGATGAAGCCGATCTTGACTTCTTCTTTCTCGGGCTTGTCCGAGCCTTGGGCATACACGGCGGCACGCAGGGCCGGGGTAATGCCAATGGCACCCACGGTGGCGGTTTGCAGCACGGCGCGGCGGCTGAGTTTGGTGGTGAGCAGGTCGGTCATCGCAAAAAACTCCTGAAGTTAAAAACAGAAAACAAAAAAGGCGGCCTCACCTCGTTCCAACGCGCAAAAAAACGCTGCAAACGGATGGGGACGCCTTTGTCCTTTTGTTGACATTGCCCGCCCGACGTTGGGTGAGATTTGTCAGCTGACCTTCGTTGGTCTTGGCAGTAACTACGCAATCTGCGTGCCAACAAGAAAAGATACCTAAACGCTATTAAAACGATAGCTAACTACTCAATAAATACATGGCCTATTCGCCAATTCACCTGGTACGTCTGCATGCGCACCGATTTTGTGCATTGCACCAATTCAGGAAAGAAGATCCGCCACATCGAGCATGCGCTGCGCTACATCGACCAATTTGAGGCCCTTGTCCATGGCGGACTTGCGCAGCTTGTCGTAGGCCGCCTGCTCGCTCAGATTCTGGCGCTGCATCAGCAGGCCCTTGGCGCGGTCGATGATCTTGCGGTCCTGCAGTTCGGCCATGCGCGCCCGCAGTTCGGCGCTTTGCTCCTGCAACTCCAGGCTTTGGACCTGCAACTCGGTTTTGGTGCTGGCGAGCTCCGCACGCAGGGCCTGCTCGTGCTGGAAGCGGGCCATGGCGACGTCCAGAATCGGCCGGATACGTTCGCTGGACAGTCCGGCCACGATGTAAGCCGACACGCCTGCGGCCACAGCGTACTTGACGTGCGAGGTGTCGTTGTCATTGGTGAACATGACAATCGGGCGGCGCTCATTGCGCGTGGCCATGACCACGTGCTCCAGCGCGTCTCGTGCTTCGCTCTCGGCGTCCACGATGATCATGTCGGGCTGCAATTGCGCCAGCCGTTCTGTCAGGAAAGCATCGGCCGGCAGGCTGGCCACCAGGTTGAAGCCACTCTCCAGCAGGCCGATGCGCAGGCTGCGCGAACGTTCGGCCTGACTCACAGCGTAGTCGTCGGTCTCGTCAATAGCGAGATCCGGGGCGATCACCACAATGCGCAAGGCTTCGGTCATGTGCAATGAGGCGCAAGAATCGCGCCAGATCGTCCTTGGGTGGTGGGCCGTGAATGGGGAGCAGGCTCTAAACTCATGGGCTATGAAAACAAGTCTGCTGGTGTTGGGGATTGAGTCATCGTGTGACGAAACGGGTGTGGCACTGGTTGAGGCGCAGGGGCTTGAAGTGCCGCAACTGCTGTCGCACGCGCTGTACAGCCAGATCGAGATGCACCAGGCCTATGGTGGTGTGGTGCCGGAACTGGCAAGCCGTGATCATATCCGCCGTGTGCTGCCGCTGACCACCCAGGTGCTTGAACAAGCGGGCCGAAAACTGGCCGAGGTGGACGTGGTGGCCTATACGCGCGGTCCGGGCCTGGCCGGTGCGTTGCTGGTGGGGGCCGGCGTAGCCTGTGCAATGGGTGCGGCGCTGCACAAGCCGGTGCTGGGCATGCACCATCTTGAGGGGCATTTGCTCTCGCCCTTTTTGAGTGCCGACCCGCCCGAGTTTCCTTTTGTGGCGCTTTTGGTGTCGGGCGGCCACACGCAATTGATGCGGGTGGATGGGGTAGGGCGCTACGAGCTGTTGGGCGAGACGATCGACGACGCCGCTGGTGAGGCGTTTGACAAGTCCGCCAAACTGATGGGCCTGGGCTACCCCGGTGGGCCTGCGTTGTCGCGCATGGCTGAACACGGCGACCCGCAGGCCTTCAAGCTGCCGCGCCCGCTGCTGCACAGCGGCAACCTTGATTTCTCGTTCGCCGGGCTCAAAACAGCCGTGATGATGCAGGCCAAAAAACTGGGCGATTCATTGGAAGACCACAAGGTCGATCTGGCCGCTTCGACCGAGGCCGCAATTGTTGAGGTACTGCTGAAAAAGTCCATGACCGCCATTCGCCAGACCGGTTTGAAGCGTCTGGTGGTGGCCGGCGGTGTGGGGGCCAATCGTCGTCTGCGCGAGCAGCTCAACGCAGTTTGTGCCGCCCAGGGTGTGCGCGTGCATTACCCCGAGCTGCACTTTTGCTCGGACAACGGCGCCATGATTGCCATGGCCGCGGCCATGCGTTTGCAGTCGGGCCAGCAAAAAGCCAGCGAGGTTTACGCTTTTGACGTGAAACCGCGCTGGCCATTGAATCAAATCGCCTAAAAGCCCAAGAAGAATGGGCGAAGTTAGCTATTGAAATCGTAGCAAAACTAATTGATGGTCAGCTCGGACACCTTGCTGACCGGTACCACTTTCACCAGCTTCAGTGTGAGTACGCCGTTCTCCAGCTTGGCTTCGCTGCTGGCCACATCAATGTCCAGCGGCAATTCATAGGCTGACTTGTACTGTCGCGGTACGCCCTCACGTGTTTCGATACGAACCACGCTGCCTTCAATGCCAATGCTCAGTTGGTCTTTGGCAATGCCGGGCACATCAAAACTCAATGTGAAAGACTTCTCGTCCTGCTCGATAGCCGCCGCTTTTTGCCGGTTGGTGACCAGCGCTTCATCGAGGAAACGCTCCAGTGAACGGCCTGCAGGCGAGTACACATGGCGACGCAGATTGGCGGGGGCGGTAGAGGTGAAAAACATGAGTAAAACTCCTAGTAAACTCCGCGGCTCCCACAGTGATCGCCGCATGCACTGAATCTGCGAGTGATCCGTCTTTTTTCAAGAGAAATTCCATAATGTTTATTCTTTCGCGCCGGGTCTTGAAATTCCTGGCAGGGGCGCTATTTGCCTTCGTTTTCGGGTGCGTTCACGCGGCTCCTGCACCCATCAAACTGGCGCTCATCGAGGGCCTGAGCGGCGGCAATGCCAATGGGGGCGAGGCCGTTTTTCGCAACCTGGTATGGGCGGTTGAGCGTGTGAATGAGCGCGGCGGCGTGAAAGCGGCTGGCGGTACACGGCCGTTGAGCCTGACACGCCACGACAGCAAAGGCCAAATCGAAGAAGCCCTCTCGGGCTTGCGTGCTGCGATAGACGACGGTGCACAAATCATTTTGCAAGGTAACTCATCTGCCGTGGCCGCCGCGCTGATTGATGCGGTCAACAAACACAACGAGCGGGAACCCCATCGTCGCGTGCTGTTCTTGAACTATTCGGCCGTAGACCCCATCCTGACCAACGAAAAATGCAGCTTCTGGCACTTCCGGTTTGATGCCCATGCCGACATGCGGATGGCCGCACTCATGTCGGTGCTGAAAGACGACACAACCATCAAATCGGTCTATCTCATCGGGCAGGACTACAGCTTTGGTCAAACCGTGTTGCGCGAGGCTCGTCGCCAATTGGCATTGGCCCGGCCCGACGTGAAAATTGTGGGCGATGAGCTGCACCCCATGATGCGGGTGAAAGACTTTGCCCCCTACGCGGCCAAGATCCAGGCCAGCGGGGCCGACGCTGTGATGACGGGCAACTTCAGCA
>JANPAZ010000430.1:0-6999 GCA_031430225.1 Rhodoferax sp.
CGGCGTGGCGCGACATTCTGAAACGCCGTGTCCCTTACGTGCGCGCATTGCCAGCCGATCTGCAACTCCAGCTCAAACAACATATCCAGGTTTTTTTGGCCGAGAAGGCCTTTATCGGCTGTGACGGGCTGGAAATCACCGATGAAATTCGCGTCACGATTGCAGCCCAGGCCTGCTTGCTACTGCTGAACCGCCCGCGCGGCTACTACCCTGCTCTGCGTCAAATTCTGGTCTACCCTGGTAGTTTTGTGGTGCAACGTGGGCACACCGATCATGCCGGGGTCACCCATGAAGGGCGCCAGGTGCTCGCAGGAGAGTCCTGGTCGCAAGGACAGGTCATTCTGTCGTGGCACGACACCCTGGTGGGTGCTGCCACGCCGGACGACGGCCAGAACGTGGTCATCCATGAATTCGCGCACCAGTTGGACCAGGAAACCGGTTCGGCCAATGGTGCGCCAATACTGGCCCGGCAGGCCCACTACGCGCGCTGGGCGGCAGTGCTGGGCGCTGAATTCAATGCATTGCAGGCGAGCGCATCGCAATACAGAGGAGGCTGGCACGAACAAGATGGCGCGAAAGAAACATCGCTCTTCAGCGACTATGGCGCGACCGATCCCGCTGAGTTTTTTGCGGTGATTACCGAGGTTTTCTTTGAGCAGCCCCACCGCATGGCGGCAGAGCACCCGGCGCTTTACAGCGAGCTCTCAAACTTCTACCAGCTTGACCCACTGAGCTGGTAACTACACGTGTCACTGCGCTGGCAGGACGGTTAACATCCTCTCATGACAGCCCTTAAAAAACCCGTGCCTCCGGGTGCCAGAGCCACTGATCGCGCGGGCGAACGCCTGGCCAAACGTGTTGCCGAGATGCTGCCCTGCTCGCGTCGTGAGGCCGAGCAATACATTGAAGGCGGCTGGGTGCGAGTAGACGGTCTGGTGGTGGAAGACCCACCGTTTCGGGTACTGCCGGCCCAAAAGATCGACCTGGACAAGAACGCGAGCCTGATGACGCCGATTGCGGTCACGCTGCTGTTGCACAAGCCGCCCGGCTATGACGATGGTGATGATGAAGAGGATGACGACGATGACGACGCCCCGCCGCCTAAGCCGACCTCCAGTGCACGTGGGAAGCCGCCACAACTAAAAAAACCGCTATTTGCACGGCAATTGCTGGTGCCGGCCAACCATGCGGCTGACGATGCCTCTGGCACACCTATTCTCAAACGGCATTTCACCAAGCTCAATTCACCTGTTCCCCTGGAAATGGGCGCGGGCGGCCTGCTAGTATTCACCCAGGACTGGCGGGTGGCCCGCAAGCTGATTGAAGACGCTGGCGTGATCGAGCACGAGCTCATTGTGGAGATCGAAGGCGAAATTGCGCCAGATACCCTGCCCCGGCTCAACCAGGGCTTGAGTTCTGACGGCCATCCACTGCCACGTGTGAAGGTCAGCGTCAACAGCACCTCAGAGGGCAAAAGCAAGCTTCGCTTTGCCGTCAAGGGAACACACCCCGGGCTGATTGCCTATCTGCTGGAGCGGGTAGGACTGAAAATTCTGAGCATGAAGCGCATCCGCATCGGTCGCGTGTTGCTAACCACACTGCCCATTGGACAATGGCGCTACCTGCTGCCGCATGAGCGGTTTTAAATCCTGTTTGAAGAAAAAACCATGATCAAGAAGATTCTCGCGTTTGGCACCCTTTCATTTTGCGCTTTGGCGATGGCTCAAGATGCTTACCCGTCCAAGCCCATCACGCTGCTGGTGCCCAACCCGCCCGGTGGGCTGGTCGACACGTCGGCCCGACTGCTAAGCGAGCCGTTGAGCCGCATCAGTGGCCAGAACGTGGTGGTGGACAACCGCGCCGGTGGCAGCGGTAATGTCGCCTACCAGGCTGTGGCGCGGGCCAAACCCGACGGCTACACGCTGCTCATCTCCTACTCGGCCTATCACGTGGGCAACCCCGCGTTGACACCGAGCCTGCCGTGGGATCCTGTCAAGGATTTCGCACCGGTCGCGCTACTGACGGTTGCCACCAACGTGTTTGCCGTGCATCCGTCAGTGCCCGCCACCAACCTCACAGAATTCATCGCGTATGCGAAGCAAAACCCGGGCAAGCTCAACTATGCCTCCCAGGGCACTGGTTCGCTGTCGCACATTGGCACCGAGATCTTCAAGCAGCAGACCGGCACCTTCATGACGCACATTCCCTACCGGGGGTCTGGTCCGGCCGTGCAGGACGTACTCAGCGGGCAAGTGCAGGTATTCATCACGACGCCACCCTCCGTCATGGGGCATGTGCAAGCCGGCAAACTCAAGGCGTTTGCCGTCACTGGCGAGAAGCGAAGCCCGCAGTTGCCCCAGATTCCGACCACGACAGAGGCCGGGCTGCCAGGTTTCAAGTTGGAGGCCTGGGTTGCGTTGTTCGCACCTGCCGGAACTCCCCCCGACGTGATTGCGAAGCTTACCGCTGATGTCAAGCGGTCGCTGGAGTTGCCCGAGGTCAAAACCCGTGCGGATGCCGCCGGAATAGAACTACGCTACCAGGGCCCGGCTGCGCTGGCCGCACTGGTCAAGTCCGATCTTGCTTACTGGAGCAAGACTATCAAGAGCGCGGGAATCAAGGCGGACTAAGCTGGCCGCCTTAAAGATAAAAAGTGTGAAGCCCACCGATAAGCCGGATTCTGTGCACCTGCTCTCCCTTGCGGGTTTGCAGGTGTGACTGTCATTAATCTGGGCCGTTGATCGCTCAACGGCTCGGTGCCACCTACCCGCCAGCTCTGGGGGCCCCATCAACGCTGGCCTACTTGGTGTTGCTGCGCGTAGAGATTGCCCGTTTCACCCGCGCCGGGTTGCCCCATTGCGACTCGTCTCTGTTGCTCTGATCCTCACCTTATACCTCGCGCTTGCGGGCGGGGCTTTCAGTGGACAGCCGTTAGCTGCTACGCTGCCCTATGCAGTCCGGACGTTCCTCCAGTGCCTGGTTTCCCAGATCGCACCAGCGACAGTCTGGCGGGCTTCACACGCGGATTATCGCAGTGCGCCACAATGGTCTTTTTAAAGCCTCTTTCGTCCCACATTCACACCCACACGGAGCGACCCATGAAAGCCGACAACATACTTCAAACCATTGGCAACACGCCGCACGTGCGTGTGAACCGCTTGTTTGGCGCCACGCACAACGTGTATATCAAGTCTGAGCGCAGTAACCCTGGCGGGTCGATCAAGGACCGCATCGCGCTGGCGATGGTGGAAGCGGCCGAAAAAAGTGGCGAACTAAAGGCTGGAGCCACCATCATCGAGCCCACGTCGGGCAATACCGGTGTGGGTCTGGCCATGGTGGCCGCCGTGAAAGGCTACAAACTCATTCTGGTGATGCCCGACAGTATGTCGGTGGAACGCCGCCGGTTAATGCTGGCCTATGGCGCATCGTTCGATTTGACACCACGTGAAAAGGGCATGAAGGGTTCGATCGCCCGAGCCATGGAACTGGTCGCCGCCACGCCCCATTCATGGATGCCCCAGCAATTTGAAAACCCCGCCAACATTGACGCGCATGCGCGCACCACAGCGCTGGAAATTCTGACTGACTTCCCCAACGGGGTGGATGCACTCATCACCGGCGTAGGGACCGGTGGCCACTTGACCGGCTGCGCCCAAGTGCTCAAGGCCAAGTGGCCCCAATTGAAGGTTTATGCGGTGGAGCCGGTAGCATCCCCGGTGATTTCGGGTGGCGCCCCAGCACCCCACCCAATTCAGGGTATTGGCGCGGGTTTCATCCCCAAAAATCTGAACACCGCGTTGCTGGACGGCGTGATCCAGGTCGACGCCGAACCGGCCCGCGAAATGGCCCGCCGCTGCGCGCGTGAAGAGGGCATTCTGGTGGGTATCTCCAGCGGTGCCACCCTGGCCGCCATTGCGCAGAAGCTGCCCGACCTTCCCGCTGGCGCCACCGTGCTGGGGTTCAACTACGACACGGGCGAGCGTTATTTGTCGATAGAGGGGTTCCTTCCCGCTTGACGCAGGTGGCACTAGCAGCCACGTAAAATGTTTCGCTCCTGCTTGATAAATACAAGCCAAAGCGAAGCTGACCATGATCCGACTCACCGAGCTAAAGCTCCCCCTAGACCACTCTCCCGAAGACCTGAATACGATGGCCGACAAGGCCCTCGCAGTGACTAACGCAGAGGTGAAGTACCGTCAGGTCTTTAAACGCAGCTACGACGCCCGCAAGGCGCAACTGCAGGTGGTCTATATCGTCGATGTAGCACTGGTAGACCCTCAAAAAGAAATGGCATTGCTGGCACAGCATGCAACCAACCCACACATCAGTGCAACACCTGACATGGGTTACAAGGCCGTCGCCCGCGCGCCCAACAACCGGCGATTGCGCCCGGTGGTTGTGGGTTTTGGCCCCTGTGGCATCTTTGCGGCCTTGCTGCTGGCGCAAATGGGCTTCAAACCGATTGTGCTGGAGCGCGGCAAAACCGTGCGCCAGCGCACCAAGGACACCTGGGGCCTGTGGCGCAAAAACCAGCTCAACCCGGAATCCAACGTGCAGTTTGGCGAGGGCGGCGCGGGCACGTTTTCAGACGGCAAACTGTGGAGCCAGATCAAGGACCCGCGTTACCTGGGCCGCAAGGTGATGCAGGAGTTTGTCAAGGCAGGCGCGCCTGAAGACATCCTGATTGAATCGCACCCGCACATTGGCACCTTCAAGCTGGTGAAGGTGGTAGAAAACATGCGCGAGCAGATCATTGCGCTGGGCGGCGAAATCCGCTTTGAGCAGCGGGTGACTGATGTGTTGCTCGAAGACTGCCCGGCAGATTTACAGGGCCGCACAAGGAAACTTTGCGCGCTCACCGTGCTGGACGTCACCACCAATACATCTTATGAGTTGCCTGCTGACCATGTGGTGCTCGCGCTGGGCCATAGTTCGCGCGATACGTTCACGATGCTGCATGACCGCGGCGTCTACATGGAGGCAAAGCCCTTCTCAATCGGCTTTCGCATCGAGCACCCGCAAAGCCTGATCGACCGCGCCCGCTGGGGCCGCCATGCGGGTCATCCGCTGCTGGGTGCGGCTGAATACAAGCTGGTGCATCACGCCACGCAGGGGCTGGGCAAAGGGCGCTCGGTCTACAGTTTCTGCATGTGCCCGGGGGGGACGGTGGTGGCGGCCACCTCAGAAGTGGGCCGGGTCGTGACGAACGGCATGAGCCAGTATTCGCGCAACGAGCGCAATGCCAACGCCGGTATTGTGGTGGGCATCGACCCGCGCGACTACCCTACCGATGCCACTGCGTTTCACAACACGCTGGGCGAGGATGTGAACGCGCAAATCACAACCGGTGCAACCCATCATCCACTCGCAGGTATCGTCTTGCAGCGCCAGCTGGAGTCGAACGCCTACGCACTGGGTGGCAGCAGCTACGAAGCGCCAGGCCAGTTGGTGGGTGATTTTTTGGCGGACCGCACTTCAACATCACTGGGTACGGTTGAGCCGTCGTACAAGCCCGGTGTAAAACTAGGCAGCCTTTACACCGCCCTGCCCAGCTATGCCATTGAAGCCATTCGTGAAGCCCTACCGGTCTTCGCCAAAAAAATTAAAGGCTTCGACATGCCGGACGCGGTGTTGACAGGTGTAGAAACGCGAACATCCTCACCCCTGAAGATCAATCGGGGCGACGATTTCCAGAGCCTCAACGTGGCAGGCATTTATCCGGCCGGCGAAGGCGCCAGTTATGCCGGAGGAATCCTGTCGGCTGGCGTGGATGGCATTCGGGTGGCTGAGGCCATTGGCAAGAGCCTGCAACCCTGAAACGACTGACGCAAAACAAAAAGCTGCCGATTACTCAGCCTCGATACCTGCCTGCTTGTAAATCTGGCCGTAGCGGCTGATCTCGGACTTCACCCAGGCCAGTGATTGCGCTGGCGTCATCACTTCAATGACGCTTCCGTTGTCGGTGGCGAATTTACGTGCCGCATCCGAAGCGGCATATTGCATCACTGCTCTTGACAAAGTATCGACCACCGGCTGCGGCGTCTTTTTCGGAAGGAAGAGGCCTGTCCAGCCGGTGACTTCCATGCCAGTGAACCCTGACTCGTTCATGGTGGGAACGCTCGGCAACACATCCAGACGTTTGAGCGACGTGAGGGCCACCGCCTTGAGCTGGTTGCTTCGTATGAAAGACATCCCCGCACCCAGATCGACGAACATGAAATCAACATGACCACCCAGCAAATCGGTAATGGCCTGGGGACTGCTTTTGTAGGGTGCGTGAACGACATCAAGCTGCTTGCCCAATTTGAATATTTCCGCCGCGGCCCGGTGGGAGGCACTGCCGGTAGCGAAAGCCATCTTGCCGGGATTTTTGCGGATCAGATCAATGAGTTGCCCTACATTGTCGATCTGGTGCTTCGGCGCGACGAACAACACCAGCGGTGCCACGTTCAGTCGCGCCAGGGGGATAAAGTCTTCTATGGGGTCATACGGCAGCTTTTTGAAAAGCACCGGATTCGCGGCGTGCGTGGTATTGCCCGACATCATCATGGTGTAGCCATCGGGAACTGACCGCAACAACTCCTGCACGGCAATGAAACCATTGGCGCCCGGTTTGTTGTCCACCAAAAATTTCCAGCCCAAGGTGTCACTGACTGCCTGTGCCATATAACGGGTTGTGAGGTCAGTGCCGCTGCCAGCGCCAAACGGTACGATCACCCGGATGGATTTGTTTGGAAACGGGTCGTTGTCTGCAGCGACAGCACCGATAGAAATCATCAGGCCCATCGCAGTCAATGCGCAGGATGCAGCAACGTGAGCGGATCGATCAAACCAGTTTTTCATGGCGGTTTTCCTTTCAAGTGAATGTCTCAGTCAAGTGGCCAGGCTGTCAGGTACTGCGATGGCAGGGTACCGCTCTGTCAGGTTGGCGGGCAGCTCCATATCCAGTATGAAGCGGTCACCCCGGTACCAAAACCAGCCTGTATAAATAATCTGATC
>JANPAZ010000431.1:0-2834 GCA_031430225.1 Rhodoferax sp.
TCGATGGCCTGGGTTTGTTGAGTTACGAGAGCGTGATCCGGCGGGACTATCCCGTGGTGCTGGGCACGCTGTACCTGTACACGCTCATCGGGCTGGTGACCAAACTGGTCTCCGACCTGTCTTATGTCTGGGTGGACCCACGTGTACGGTTTGATTGAACACCCCCAGGCTGCGCGCACTGCGTGTCGCTTCGCCACCCCCCTTGCAGGGGGCAACGCCAATGGCCCGGCAAAGCCGGTTCCAAGGCGTTCCCCGACCAAACTGATTCTTTCGCTTGGGTATGCGCCCTGTAGCACCTGATATGCCCGCTATTTCAATGTCGCCTACGCAGCGTGCCTGGCATCGATTCCGGCGCAATCGTGTGGGCTATTGGAGCCTGGTTGTGTTTTGTGCGCTCGTAAGTTTGAGCCTGATGGCCGAGCTCATTTCCAACGATCGACCCCTGGTGGTGCGCTACGACGGGCAGACTTACTTTCCGATGATCAAGGACTACCCAGAAAAAACGTTTGGAGGCGACTTCGAGACGTCGACCGATTACCTGGACCCTTTCATTCGGGACCGATTTTCAAAACCGGGGAACTGGGCCGTTTATGCCCCCAACCCGTATGGGCCCAACACGCTCAATTACTTCGCCAAAGATCCCAATCCGTCGAGCCCGACGCGCGACAACTTGCTGGGCACCGACGACCGGGGGCGTGACCTGCTCGCCCAGCTGATTTATGGGTTCCGTGTCAGCGTGCTGTTTGCGCTGGCGCTGACGTTTGTCGGCGTTATGCTGGGCATCATCACGGGTGCCGTGCAGGGTTTCTTTGGCGGCAAGACAGACCTGGGGTTTCAGCGGTTCATTGAAATCTGGAGTTCGATGCCCGAACTGTATCTGCTGATCATTTTCAGCGCGGTATTTGCACCCAGCATGAGCCTGTTGCTGATTTTGCTGAGCCTGTTTGGCTGGATGGGTTTGTCTGACTATGTGCGCGCGGAGTTTTTGCGAAACCGGCAGCTTGATTACGTGCGGGCGGCACGCGCGCTGGGTGTCAACAACTGGCAAATTATCTGGCGGCACATCCTGCCCAATAGCCTGACACCTGTGGTGACATTTCTTCCGTTTCGCATGAGTGGTGCCATTCTTGCCCTGACCTCGCTTGACTTTCTGGGGCTTGGTGTGCCACCCGGCACGCCATCATTGGGGGAACTGCTGTCACAGGGCAAGAACAACATTGACGCCTGGTGGATATCGCTTTTCACATTTGCCGTGCTGGTGATCACGCTGCTGCTGCTGACCTTCATGGGCGATGCCTTGCGCGATGCGCTGGACCCGCGAAAAATTGACCGATGAAAAGCTTGCTGGAAGTCAGCGATCTGACCATTTCATTCCAGGGCAACGCGGTTGTTCGCGGCATCAGCTTCAGCATTGCAGCGGGCGAAAAACTGGCACTGGTGGGCGAATCCGGCTCCGGGAAGACGGTGACCGCCTTGAGCCTGTTGCGCCTGCTACCCGACGCTGCGATCAGCGGCCAGGTCATGTTCTCCGGCTCGTCTGAACACGCTGGACCCGTAGACCTGCTGTCTTTGCCCGTAAATCAAATGAGAACTTTGCGTGGGCAGGACATCTCGATGATCTTTCAGGAGCCAATGACCGCCCTGAACCCGCTGATGACTGTGGGAGCCCAGATTGCTGAAGTCTTACAGCTAAAACGGGGTATGGCCCACATAGAATCTACAAAGTTAGCTATTGATTTAATAGCAAATACCGGTATTGCAGATGCCGCCAGGCGCGCCAACTCTTATCCGCACCAGCTCAGCGGTGGCCAGCGACAGCGCGCCATGATCGCCATGGCGCTTGCTTGCCAACCCAAATTGTTACTGGCAGATGAGCCCACCACGGCGCTGGATGTGACGGTGCGGGGGCAAATTCTTGATTTGATCAGCAGCCAGCAACACGCAAATGGCATGGCTGTGTTGATGATCACGCACGACCTTAATCTGGTGCGGCGTTTTGCCAACCGTGTGGCCATCATGGAGAACGGCCTGATCGTCGAGCAAGGCCCGGTGCAAGATGTATTTGCCAACCCGCAGCATCCCTACACCCGCAAACTGATGGACAGCAAGCCGGTGCGCGATGTGGTTGAGACGGTGGCAAGCGTGGGGGCCCAATTCTCCGCCGGGCCGCCCCAAGCGGAATTAGCGCCCTCGAGTGGCAGCGCAGTACGCGAAGCGACAAGCGTGGGGGCGATTCTTCGTGCACGCGACCTGCGGGTTAGTTACCCTGTGCCGATACCCGGCTTTCGTGGCTGGTTCAGGCAAGGCGCATTTGTGGCGGTCAAAGCAGCCACTTTCAACCTGCTGCCGGGCTGTCGATGCGCGCGGCCTCGGCCCAGGGCCAGGTGGCAAACGGATAGTCGCCGAACCAGTCATGCACCCCGACGGGGGCCAGACCCAAGGCATAGAGGAAATCCTGTTCATGATAGCCAACAGAAACGATTCGTTTGATCTGCGCCGGGTCCACCACGGTTTCGCCAAAGCGGTGCGTCAGATACCGGGTTTCAGCAGCCAGAGTGGCGGGCATCAGCGCAAGCACAGCGCATAGCAGCAAGCGGATCATCGGGCGTTCCTTGCAATGAAAGGGGATAAACGCGCCTGGCTGTCGGCTTGGCCAAGCGTCGGCTAACCCGATCCGGCGCAACGGTCAAGCAGGGTGAGGGGAACTGGCGTAGGGGTCAAATGGGGGGCTGGAGCAGGATGAACCTTCATTGCAGCGGCCATGTTTCCCCTTGTCTCTTTCAACAAGTGCGAGGAGAGGGAAATGCCCGACCGCCGGGTGGGCAAGCAGCGCC
>JANPAZ010000432.1:0-1635 GCA_031430225.1 Rhodoferax sp.
GGTTCCCCGATTTACTCGCTGGTGACCCGTCATATGGAATTTGTGATCCATGACGCGGGTGCCCCTGCTATCGGAAGTGCGGTGTTGAATGCCCGCAATCGCGAGTCCAACGCCATTGGCTACGCGAGCCCGGAAATCAGCGGCGTCGTGCTTCGTGCCCGCTATTACCTGAATGGAGAAGGCGCACCTGAACCCATCGACGTGCGTTCGCTCGACATTTCGGCGAGTTATGGTGGTGGTAAGAACCCGCTGGGAATCGGCCTTGGCTATGGCCGCGATGACCGGAATGCGGGGCATCCGTTGAACACCTTCAAAGAAAAGTGGATGTTGATCGGCTCCTACGATTTCGGCATGGTGCGTGCCTGGGCGGTTGTTGGGCAGGACAGGTACCAGAGCGGCCCGGCATCACGCAGTGACGTCGATGTGCGTTTGATCGGAGCCTCTATTCCCGTTGGAACCGGTGGCAGCAAGGTGATCGTCAACCTCATGCGGCGCGACGTGCAAACTGATCGCAACGGAACCCTAGAAAAATCCCAGATCGGCTACTCGCACGTGCTCAGCAAGCGCAGCCAGTTGTTTGCGCTTTACGACGTGCAGAACTCAAACAACGCGGTCGCCAACAGCACCGCCAATCGCCTCAGCCTGGGCATGCAGCACAACTTTTAGTCACGCATGAGGGTGGTAGACACCCTGTATGCTGGTTAATTCAAAAGAGGGGCGTGCAAAAGTGCACGCCCTTTTGCGTTAAGCACTCAGGTGCTTGCCCACAATTCCCGCCAGCTCAAACATCGTCACCTGCGACTTGCCAAAAACCGGGAGCAGCTTGGCATCGGCGTTGATGCTGCGTTTGTCTTTGGCATCTTGCAGGCTGTTGGCTTTGATGTAGTCCCACAGCTTCTTGATGACCTGAGTGCGCGCCACGGCTTCTGCGCCAATCACTGCGGCTAACGCGGCGCTGGGCTGCAGGCCACTGGCAGCGGTGGTCTTACGCGGGGCTTTGGGTTTGGCCGCTGCACCGGTTGCGACTTTCGCTGTAGTTTTACTACTGGCAGCCTTCTTTGCAGGAGCTTTTGTGCCTGTGGCCCTCGTAGAACGTGCCCCAGTAGCTCCTATTTTTGTAGCGGCTGTTTTTGCGGCGGCTTTGGCAACGGCAGATGCCGACGGCTTGCGTTGCGGGAACTTCGATGGTGCAAATTCAAAGTTCACCTTACCCGCTTCCGGATCCCAGGCCAGCATGGCCTTGAAGCCACGGCGGGTGCGCATGCTGACAAATTTGTCCAGCAGGTCGGTTTTGCCGGTCGCCAGAAGCTTGCTCATCTGCTCGCGCACGATGGGTTGTTGCAGGATGATCTGCCCGCTTTTGAAGTCGCAACTGGGTGTGGGCTGGGCCAGGGTGGGCACCGATTTCTCGCACACGTAGTTCTTGCCATGCTCGTAGACGGCACCACCGCACTTGCGGCAGGCCCCCAGCGACTGTTGACCTGAGAAGTCGAACAGTTCGCCGCTTTCTTCGCCCTTTTTGTCGTCGCCAAAGTCAAATTCCAGCTTGTAATTTTTGGTTTCATCGTCGAACCTGATGACCATCTCGGCCGTGAAAGGCCAGCCTGCTTTGGAGCGGAATCCTTCCAGCGGGCC
>JANPAZ010000433.1:0-3118 GCA_031430225.1 Rhodoferax sp.
ACCTTGCGCGCCTTGGGGCTGGAGGACCGCAGTGCGGGGCGGTTTTCAGAGCTGGCCAATGCGGCGGCAGATGCCAGCTTGAGCGCGCAGCGCTGGGAGGCCGCCTTTGAGCCGGCGGTTGGCATCACGCTGGTGAGCGCCACCGCGATGACGCTGGGACTGGGTGGCTACCTGGTCTGGCACCAGGAGCTGACGATTGGCGCCATGACCGCTTTCAGCATGTATCTGGGCCAATTGATCTGGCCGATGTTTGCGATGGGCTGGGTGCTGGCATTGATCGAGCGTGGGCGCGCCGCCTGGGGGCGTTTGCAGCCGGTGCTGGATGCACCCTTGTCGGTGCAAGACCACGGGGTGCTGGAGCAAGTGGAGCGGGGTGACCTGGTGTTTGAGGACATCAACTTCTCTTACCCTGGCCACGCTGCGCTGGCGCTCAAGCAGTTTTCATTGCGTCTGACACCGGGGAGTACCGTGGGGCTGGTGGGCCCCACAGGGTCAGGTAAGTCCAGTGTCCTGCGTCTGATGCTGCGCCAGTATGCAGCGCAAAGTGGGCAAATTTCTTGGGCCAGCCATCCCTTGAGCGACTACAAGCTTGAGGCGCTGAACCACGCCGTCAGCTGGGTGCCGCAAGAGCCGTTTCTTTTTTCGGCCTCAATTGCGGACAACATCGCATTGGGCAAGCCCGGGGCGACACGTGCCGAGGTCGAGCAGGCGGCACGCCTGGCATCGATCGATGGGGATATTGCGCGCATGCCCCAGGGTTTCGACACGCCAGTGGGTGAAAAGGGTATTTCGCTGTCGGGCGGGCAGCGCCAGCGCGTGGCGATTGCGCGCGCCTTGTTGTCCGATGCGACGCTGTTGCTGCTGGACGATGCGCTTTCGGCGGTAGACACCCAGACCGAATCCGACATTCTCTTGCACCTGACCGAGCTGCGCCGGACAAGGCCCGACCGTGCCACTGTCGTCGTGAGTCACCGTTTGAGTGCGGTGATGGATGCACAGCAGATTCTTGTGCTGCAACACGGTGAGGTCGTGGAGCAAGGCAGCCACGCCGAGCTTTTGGCACTGGGTGGCTGGTATGCCGCACAGTGGCGCTACCAGCAATTGCAGGCAAGCCTTGATGCAGCCTGAACCCATCGATCACGCGTCCCCCGCGCCCGCCAATACCCGACGGGCCATGGCATTGCTGATGCACGCCGCCGCGCCGGAGCGGCGTCACATCATCATGGGCACGCTATGGCTTGTCGTGGCTGCCTTGCTTGAAGCGGCTGGCCCCTTGCTGGGCAAGTACTTTATTGACGAGTACCTGCTGCCCAAGCGGTTTGTGCTGCCTGACATGGCGCTGCTGCTGGGCGCTATTTGGGTGGCGGGCTGCGTTGGCAGCGGCATTCGCTATTTTCAGCTCACCCGCCTGGCCGGTGTTGCCATGCGGTCGGTGCAACGCCTGCGCGAGGAGGTCTATGGCCACGTGCTGCGCCTGCCCATGGCTTTTTTCGACAAGGCCATCACGGGTCAACTCGTGAGCCGGGTCACCAATGACACCGAGCAGGTCAAAAACCTGTACGTGCAGGTTCTGTTCGTCATGCTTGACAGCAGCATCGTGGTGCTGGGGGCCATGGTGGCCATGGCCTGGCTGGACTGGCGGTTGATGCTGATCGTTGCGATGCTGATTCCGGCGGTGGTCGTGATCGTCTGGTTTTACCAGCGCTGGAGTGCGCCCGCGGTGTCACGCACCCGGCAAAAACGCAGCGACATCAATGCCCATATGTCGGAGTCCATTGCGGGCATGGCGGTGCTGCAGGCGAGCAACGCACAACTGCGCTTTCGCGCGCGGTTTGACCAGACCAACCAGCAGCACCTGGAGGCGCGGCTGTCGGCCATGCGTGTCAACGCGTGGTTGTTGCGGCCCATGCTTGATGTCATCAACGTCATTTTGCTGAGCGTCGTGATTTACAGCTTCGGCCAGCGTGCGCTGAGCGCCGTCGAGGTGGGCCTCTTGTACGCCTTTGTGAGCTACATCGGGCGTGTGGTGGACCCGTTGGTGCAAATTACCCTGCAGTTCAGCCAGCTGCAGCAGGCCATCGTGTCTGCCGCGCGGGTAGATGCCTTACTGCAAGAAAGCCGCCCCCAAGCGTTGGCAAACTCGGCCCGGCTGTCCAAGGGCGCCATCAGCCTGCGCGACATCCGGTTTGGGTACAACCCCGAGACTGAGGTGCTGCATGGCCTGAATCTGGAGATCCCGGGGGGCAGTTTTTATGGTTTGGTGGGCCACACGGGCAGTGGCAAGTCAACGTTGCTGAGTCTGCTTTTGCGGTTTTACCAGGTGCAAAGTGGGTCCATCACGATGGATGGACAGGGTCTGGCGAGCTTCAGCGATGCGCAGTTTAGAGCCGACGTGGGGCTGGTGCCGCAAGATCCGTTTTTGCTGGCCGCCACGGCGCGTGACAACATTGACATGGGGCGGGCCTTAAGCCAGAGCCAGATCGAAACGGCCGCCAAGGCAGCACATTGCCATGATTTCATTGTGCAACTGGAGCAGGGCTATGACACGCCTTTGGGTGAGGGCGGTGCGCGCCTGTCGGTGGGGCAGAAGCAGTTGATAGCCATTGCCCGCACATTGGCCGGGCGGCCGCGCATCCTGTTTCTGGACGAGGCCACCGCGCACATTGACTCCGAGACCGAGCAAATCGTGCAACTGGCATTGTCTGAGTTGAAGGGCCAGGTCACGGTGGTAGCCATTGCACACAGGCTGTCGACCATTCGGGACGCTGACAAAATCATTGTGCTGAACCACGGCCGCATTGACGAGCAAGGCACCCACGCCGACCTGATGGCCATCGATCAGGGGCTCTATCAGCGGCTGTATTTGTTGCAGCAAATCGGTGAGCAGTGAGTGACCTCGTCAACACCGAGGTTCAATATGACGCTATAGTAAATATAGCAAACTATTGAATATAAACGTGGGCAATCGTGCTGTTTCGCTACTAAGACTGGTCAATGGCTCCCAAACTCCTGCGCCAGCTCCCTGGCCCGTTGCTGTGCGGCCAGCATGGCATCTGTGAACAGCTGCTGGACCTGGCTGCTCTCCATCGACGTGATGGCTGCAAAAGTGGTGCCGCCT
>JANPAZ010000434.1:0-11175 GCA_031430225.1 Rhodoferax sp.
AAGCGGCTCTCGATGCTGTCACGCAGCAAGTAACGCGCCGCCAGCATGGCCAGCGTGGCACCCAGGGTTGAGGCAAACGACACCACTATCGTGCCCCACACCAGGCCAAAACTGGCCCCACCAGCCAGTGTCATGATGGCCGCGCCGGGCAGCGACAGGGCTGTAATCAGCACATAAATAGCGACAAATACCGCCGTCACCATCACAGGGCGCTGTTCGTACAGCGCCGCAAACGCACTTTGCTGCTCCTTGATGAAAGCCAGGCTGAAAAAGCGCCCTACATCGAATGCAAAGAACAGGGCAATCAGACCCACCAGCGCGGCGAGTAGGACAATTTTTCGGCTAGTCATGGGTGCTCCTTGTATCGTGTCACCCACGGCTTGTGCCATGCAAGTAAACGGACATGTGCGCTTGGTCGGTCAACCAAACGGATCCTTACAGATTGGGCTCACTCGGCCTTGATGCCCGCAGCCTTGACCACCGCGCCATAGCGGTTGAGGTCGCGCTTGATCTCCTCGCCAAAGCTCTCTGGCGTACCCTGAGTGGCACTGATGCCCAGGCCGCCCAGGCGTTCACGCACGTCGGGGTCAGCCAGCACGGCGTTGAGCTCAGAATTGAGCCTGTCCAGTACCGCTTTGGGCGTTTTGACCGGTGCCAGAATGCCGACCCACGAGCTGATGTCAAAGTCGGCAACGCCACTCTCAATGAAAGTGGGCACATCGGGCAAAGATTTCAAACGCTGGGCGCTCGAGACCGCCACCGCGTTCAATTTCCCCGACTTCACGTGCTGCATCGCGCCGGCCACTGCCGTGTAGACCAGTGGAATGTTGCCTCCCAGCACGTCGGTCATGGCCTGCCCGCCCCCCTTATAGGGAATGTGCACCAGGTTCGCACCAGTTTTCTGCTTGAGCAGTTCCCCGCCAATATGGGGCGTGCCACCGGTGCCCGAGGTGCCATAAGACAAGCCGCTGGCCTGGGTTTTGGACAGCGCAATCACCTCACGCAAGGTCTTGGCAGTCACACCCGGGTTAGACACCAGAATCAAAACCGCATCGCCAATCTTGCCCACCGGCGCAAAGTCGCGAACCGTATTGAACGGGACCTTGTCGAATACGTGCGGGTTGATCACCATCGTGCCATCAAAAGCCAGCACCAGGGTGTAGCCATCGGGCTCGGCCGTTGCCACCATTTGAGTCCCAATGTTTCCCGACGCGCCAGGCTTGTTGTCCACAATGACCTGCTGCCCCAGCCGCCGAGAAAGCTGCTCGGCCACAATGCGGCCACTCGTATCCGTGACACCACCGGGCGTGAATGGAACAACAAGCCGTATGGGCTTGCTGGGGTAGGCCGCTTGCGCCATTGCCTGGCCGGGCAACGCCACCCCCGACAGGGCGAAAACCAGGGCACCCGTACAACCAGCCAGTCCTTTGAAACGCATACCCTGTCTCCTTGTTGATATAAGTCGTTTTACTTTAACAAACATTCGAATGACCTTTGAACGACCTTAGTGCGTGATGCCAGACCGCCAAGTGTTTGAAACGTCAAATGGTTGAAACGTCAAACGCCGTTGCTGTGCAGCGCCACCAGTCCCTTGGGAGTTTGCAACGTGACAATGATGTTGGCCGGGCCGGTGGCCACAGACACGCCTTTGAGCTCAATGGCGTCAAACGCAGTTTGCAGCTTGGGTGCCGTGGGGTGGGTCACAGCAATGCTTTGAAGCGTGACTCCAGAGCGCGGAAGGCTGTTTCTGGGGTGCAGGCGCATAGGCTCGGCATCATCGGGTTTGCCCCACTGAATCAGACTGGGCAGCGCGCCGTTAAACAGCCGCTGCCCATCGGCGCGCACTGTAATTTGCCACTGCAACAGCCCCCGGCGGGAGTGTCGGCTGGCCTGCACCACCGGCCCGCGCTCGATGCCCTGCGCGCTTAGCGCACGCCGGGCCGCTTGGATCTCGTCGGTGCTGACCACAAAGTGAACAAGGCGTGGCTCCGACGCCACCGAAGCCTGCAGGGCTGTATCGTCCATGTCAAACCAGCGCGTGGCCGGTTGTGGCCCGGGTCGTGATGCCTTGGGGTTGATCGCAATGATCTCAAAGTAAGCCAGCGGGTGGGACGGCGTGGCGATTTTGAACAGGCGATTGTGGGTTCCGAACTGCGCATGCTCGCCGCCCACGCCGGGGGAAACACCCAACTTGGCCTCGCACCACTGCACACCGGCCTCCAGAGATTTTGCAACAACGATCAGATGGTCAATTTGTGTCTTCATGCGCGCACCATACCATCCCCATCGTGCCGGCGGTGCAGCGTGCCAGCACCACAAGCCGGCTTACCCTGGGCTAGCTCGCAATGCGGTGGTCGGCGATGTAGTAAATCACCTGTTTGGGGCCCACTGACATGCCTGCGGGTGCATTCAGCACAAGGCCCTTGCCATTGGAGTCGTCCGCCATGGCCACCACGGTGGCGTTGTGCTTGCGCTTGTAGGCCTCCAGCAACTCGCCATAACTCGTGCGCGCCTCGTTTGCGGGAATCTGCATGCTGAACAGTGTGTTGCCGGTCATGATGGACAGCAGATCGTGATGCACCCGCGAGCTGCCGGGGTCTTGCGCGGCGCGCACCAGCATGGTCGTATCGCTGCTGACCATGGCTTCGGCGCGGGGGCAATGGGCGGTGAGAAGATCTGCAAACGCCTGCTCGCGAAAATGCGCCACCAGATGCCCCGCGCTGTTGTACGACGCAGCGGCCAGCGCTGCCGCCAGGGTGTCGTTGTCATCGTGACCCAAAACAATGATGGCCGCCGCCCCTGCGGTGCCGGCCCGCAAATGCAGACCGCGTACCGACAGGGCCGTGTCACGCACAAACTTGACCACCGTGGGCATCGGGTTATCGATTTCCTTGGTGGTGCACACCACAATCTCGCGCCGCTTTGAACCCACGTCATGGGTGATTTCTTCCACCATGCGCTGGGTGCGAAAACCCTGCCAGCCCAAAATCACGATGTGGTCTTCAAGGTACGAATAGTCGGCTTCTCCACACATACGGCGCCTCCAGACGGTAGACAGAAAATGAACAAACTTGGTGATGCTCGTGGTGAACAAGAGGATGCCCACTGGCATGATCCACAGCGAGGCCAGCAATCGGCCCGGGGCAGTCTTGGGCGACAGGTCACCATAGCCAACCGTTGTCACCGTGGTGATGTAGTAATAGAAGAACGCGATGATCTCGGTAATTTCACCGGTCTCGACAAACCACATGATCTTGGCGGACACAGAATAGTGAATGCCGAATGCGGCGACCAACGCCCACCACGACAGCCGCGTGAGCTGGGCATAGATGGTTTTGAAGAAAAGCGCAAGCCGCGAAGCAACCATGATGCCCCGCATTCTGGCACTGGCCGTGTGCCCTGCCAATGCTGCGGCGCATCAAGTCGCGTCAATACAATGATTTGACTATTCGCAGAACAGCATCAGACATTTGGAGACAACACCATGCGCGCTTACCAACCCACCGTCGACTTCCATCGCCTGATCGCTTCGGATTTACCCATAGAAGACGGCCAGGATCTGGCCGATGCACAACGGGGTTTCATAGGCACCACCGAGCACGCCGAAGTGTTTCACGCCAAAGGTCATGTGATCTGGAGCATGCGCGGCTACGGGTTTCTGGACGACGAGAAGCCTGCCGCCACTGTCAACCCGAGCCTGTGGCGCCAGGCACGATTGAACCGCATTCATGGGCTGTTTGAGGTCACGCCGCGCATGTTTCAGGTGCGCGGGTTTGACATCGCCAACCTGACTTTCATCGAGGGCGATACGGGGCTCATCGTGCTGGACACGGGCTCCACACCCGACACCGCTGCCGCATCACTGGCGCTGTACCGCCAGCACCGCGACCCCGACAGCAAACGCAGGCTGCATACCGTGATGTACAGCCACAGCCACAGCGACCACTACGGCGGCGTAGCCGGGCTGTGCACACAGGCGCAGGTGGATGCGGGCGAGGTCACCATCATCGCCCCGTCAGGTTTCATGCACCACTCGGTCGCAGAAAACGTGATTGGCGGCGTCGCCATGGGGCGCCGCGCGCAATTCCAGTTTGGCCCAACCCTTCAAAAGGGTGCAGACGCGCAAGTCGACGCGGGCCTGGGTAAAACCGTTCCCCTGGGCCCGCCCAGCCTGTTCGCGCCCACCATGACGATCAATGCAGAACATGAAGTGCATGTGATTGACGGCATCGAGATTGAATTCCAGCTCACCCCCGAGACCGAAGCGCCGAGCGAAATGCACTTCTACTTCCCCGGCGAACGCGCCCTGAACTTGGCCGAAAACGCCACGCACAACATGCACAACCTCTGCCCCCTGCGGGGTGCGGCGGTACGGGATTCGCTGGCGTGGTCCAAGTATTTGAACGTGGCTTTGAAGCGCTACGGTCCGCGCAGCGACGTGGTGCTGGCGCAGCACCATTGGCCCACCTGGGGCAACGATCGCGTGTGCACCTTTCTGGCTGAGCAGCGGGACTTGTACCGCGTGCTGCACGATCAGACCGTGCGCCTGATGAGCCACGGCCTTAAACCTGCCGAGATCGCCGAAGGTTTCCAGATGCCAGATGGCTTGGCCAACCGCTGGCACGCGCGCGGCTACTACGGCACGGTGTCGCACAACGTCAAGGCGGTGTACCAGCGCTACCTGAGCTGGTACGACGCGCACCCGGCCAACCTTCACAGCCTGCCACCCGTGCCCGTGGCCAAAAAATACATCGCCTACATGGGTGGCATGGACGCCGTGATGCAACGCGCCCAAGCCGACTTTGACCAGGGAGAATACCGCTGGGTGGCCGAGGTGATGAAGCACGCTGTCTACGCCGAGCCTGACCACGCGGCCGCACGCGAAATGGCCGCCGCTGCGCTGGAGCAGATGGGTTTTCAGGCCGAGTCCGCCACCTGGCGCAATGCCTACCTGCTGGGCGCGCGCGAGTACCGCGAAGGCCCGCCCAAGGCCGGCCGCGCAATGGGTGGCACGCTAATGGGAGCACTGAGCAACGCCATGATTTTTGATGCCATGGCCGTGCGCGTGAACGCACCCAAGGCGGCCGACCAGTCGTTTTCAATGGGCTGGCATTTCAGCGACAGTGGCGAACACTGGCTGGTGGAGCTCTCCAACGGTTCGCTGCATGCCATTGCAGTGACTCAGGCGCCAGACGCCAATGTGTCTCTCACACTGAACCGCGCTACGCTTGAAGGACTGCTGCAACAGCAAATCGCACCGTTGGACGCGGTGCAAACCGGGCAACTCAAAATCGGCGGAAATCCGCTGTTGCTGGCGGCTTTCTTTGGCCTGCTGGACCGCTTTGCCGGGAACTTCCCGGTGGTGGATGCGGCGCCGTGGCCTGCCTGACTGCGCGCAACAGCTTTGTAGGCATGAATTTCAGAAGCCTTCATCATAGGGTACCCGTGCCAAACCACGTTCACCACCCACCAAAGGAAAATAACCATGTCGCAAGCTGCTGCAGCCTTCAGTATTTCCCGAATTTTCAATGCCCCCCGTGAGCTGGTATTCCAGGTGCATACGCAAGCTGCCCACCTGGAACACTGGTGGAGCCCGACGGGCTTCAAAACCGTCCACTCATCCATGGACTTTCGTGTCGGTGGCGTTTATCTCTACGGCAATGAAGGCCCTGACGGAATGCAAATCTGGGGCAAGCAGGTATTCCGCGAGATAGTGCCCAATGAGCGCCTGACCTACATTCAGTCGTTTTCCGACAAGGATGGTGGAGTTACCAGACATCCCTTGTCAGCGACCTGGCCACTTGAATCGCTGGCAAACATCGTCTTTGAAGCCATCGACAGTGCCAGCACCATGGTGACCCTCACGTGGCAGCCCTGGAATTCCGATGACATCGGCAACTCAACTTTTGACGCTGCACGAAGCGGTATGGAGCAAGGGATTGGTGGCACATTTGCCAAGCTCGATGCCTACCTGAAGACTTTTTAAGCCATCAAACCGATCAACCCCTGCCCGAGGGATCTGGCCGACCCCTTTAGTCCAAAGGCGCGTGCAACCGTGTTTCTTTTGTCACGATACCGCCTCGACTACCGATCTCAATGGAGCCATAGCGCTCCTTGAAGCACTCTGGCAGCGGCCGGTCCCCGGCCACAGACAACCAAAGCCGAAGCAGGTGCCGCTTTTTTTCGGGCTCCGGCCAATCAACAAATCCGGTGCGGTCATGCAACTGCGAATGGTTGTAGACGAACTGCATGTCGCCGGGCTGCAGTTGCATGCCGAAGTGAAGGCTGGGGTCATTGGCCAATGCATCGAACATGTCTAGCGCCTGCAAATGAGCGGGTGTCAGGCGCATCGCACCCTCGAATCGTTGCGCGCTGTCGATGTACTGGCGCTGGTAGAACACGGTCAGGCGTCCGTCATGCCAGCTCAGCGGAGGTATCGACATCCACGGCAGAGCGCCTTCGGGTATTTCGCCGCGGCGGACGGTGGCTATCGGGTCAAATAGCTTTTCGAGCAAATCAGGGCGCAGCTCCCGCATGCGGTTGTAGATTGTCTCGGCGCTCACCAGCAAAGACCGCCCGCCCTCCTGCGCCTCACGCAGGCACAACAAGCCCACCACGTCAGCGCTGTCGGTGTGAAAGGTCTGGCGCTCAGCCGTTTGGTAAATCCGGGTTTTCGGGTCTTGGGACGACGCGCCGAGGTCGCGTACATGCCCGAGGATGTGGCCCGCTGCATTTTGCGATCTTGCACTGCCCAGATGTGCGCCGATGCCGCAGAAAACCGTAGCGGCAAATTTCTGGCTGTAGCCTGCAACAGGCAAGCCGCGCAGAACTTCGATTCCGTTGCCGTGCAACAGCTTCTGCTGTAGCGCTTTCAGGTGGCCGGCAAATGAGCGCAAGGGAAAGTCAGCAGCGCTGATCTCGCCCACGTCGCGATCCAGCGACAGGTAATGCCGTGCCGCGGATTCCAGATCGCCAATGTCTTCGCTTGTGAGGTGGTACAGCCAAGCGCGTTCATCCTTGGCCATTGCCGGCCCGATCCAAGCCGCGGGGCCATTGATTTCATGGGGCAAATGTGAAATGTTCATGGGTCAATTATCCACAGACTTTAAAGAAAAACGGCAATAGGCCCGCGCCCAAAGAGCAGCTTATAAAACGGTTCGACTTGATAGAGTTCCGTCGCGAATTCGGGTGCAGAACGAAGCACCCGCATCATGCCAAACGCGCCTGGAAACTGCCTCCGTTACCCGGCGCGTTGTTCTGATGTCAATTTGGTGCGCTGTCACGGCTGCTGCTGGATTGCCGCGGGCGATTTTGACCACATCGCGTCATTCGGCCTGCCGGCCTCCGATGGCTATGGGTGTCAGTGGTCCGCGGCTGGGTTTTCGGCTGCGCCGGGGCCACTGTCGGGTTTCAGTTTGATGGCCCACACCAGCGATTTGGGCGTGTCGTCCGCGATGCGCCACGACGTGAGGACGCCATAGCGCTCCAGGGCGCGACCTGCAGAGGCGATTGCGAGACTGCTGGTGCCCAGACGTTTTGCCAGGATTGTCGTCGTGCACGACGAATTCGGCGACTGCGCCAGAATGTCCAGCATCCGCACTTGAAGTTCGGTAGGCGCTGGCGCGAGTTCGCACTGTTGGTAGCGGAATTCATCCACTGTATTGTTCCCGGTTGCCTCTTTGCAGATACCGGCCTGGGTTTGATTGTTTTTCACTTGGTACCAAGCTTCACGATGTGCCCCACTGTGCGGCATTTGCTGCAGCGGCTCCGTGCGGTTCCCCACCTATGGCACGAGATATTATTGAATTCGATAACTGGCCCACGAATTCATTGACTAGTTTGCTACATCTTTCATAGCATTCATCAATCAGCCAGAAGTTGCTACAAACCGCGTCACCCGCTCGAGCACCGGCGCGCGGCTTCGCAGCACAGAGGCCATGGTGGCTAGCAAGGTGATATGACTGACGGTGTCAAACAGCTCTGACTCAACCCGCACACCGCTGCTCTTCAGGCGCTGGGCCATGGCCACCGTACTGCGTTGCGGATTCACGGCACTGTCTTGCGTGGGCGCCAGCAAAAGGGCTGGCGGAGAAGCGCTGGATGCATGAAATAGGGGCTGGCTGTCTGGCGGTGTGCCCGGCCACTCAAACGCAATCTGGGTTTTTGGGTCGCCAATCGGCAGAAAATCATAGGGACCGGCCAGGCCTATCCAGCCCGCCAGGAGAGCCGGGCTCAAATTGACCGCTGCAAGCCACCGCCTGTCCAGGGCAATCATGGCCGCGTTGTAAGCCCCTGCACTGTGGCCCATCACAAAAATTCGCGCCAAATCAACGCCAAATTGCTGCGCATGGTCAAACGCCCAGCGCACGGCCAGCGCACTGTCTTGGACAAATACCGGATAGCGAACTTGCGGGCTCAAACGGTAGTCAGCCACGAGGGTCACAATGCCCTGACTGGCCAGCGCTTCGCCAACAAACCGGTAGTCAGCCCGGTCCCCCGACGACCAGCTGCCGCCGTAAAAAAAAACAATCATCGGGGCAGGATTGCCAGTGCTTCTGGGCTGATAAACGTCGACCCGCTGGCGCAGGTCTGGCCCATACGACAAGCCTTCTGTGCCTTGGTAGGTGTCAGATGGCACGGTGGCATTCAAGACATCAGCGGCTGAGCAGGCCGTGAGCAGCGCGGGCAACATGGCAAGCAGGGACCGTCTGGGCATTGGGTATGGCATCGAAGGCTTCAAGAAAAGGTTTTCTAGTTGAATCCCATCATTCTCTGCGAACCGGCGAATGCCTTACCGCCGGTGTGGCTGGCAGTCTTGCCGTATTCTTTAAGACGCGTCGCCACTACTTCGACATACTGAACGCTCGTAAAGGGTCACCATGTTTTCAATCACGCATAGTTTTACCCGCTGCGCCAGCCGCCTCTTTCTGGGGCTCGCTCTTTTGATGTCGTCCGTCACTTCGCAGTCGCAGGTCGCCCCGCCTCCCAAAGAACCCAACCGCGCCCAAGCCCTGACAGCACTTGCACAACCCGCCGCCCGGGCGCGCTTTGAGGCCATCGTGCGCCTGGCCGATATTGGCACCATGGCCGACGCAGATGTTGTCGCCTTGCGCCTGCACGATGATGACCTGCGCGTCAGGGAGGTTGCCGCTGCGGCGCTGTGGCAGATCTGGAGCCGCTCCGGCAACAAGGCCATCGACAGGCAATATCAGCAGGGTGTTGAATTGATGGCGGCTTCGCGGCTGAAAGAGGCCGTGAGCACGTTCACCGACATCATCAAAAAACAGCCCGGCTTTGCTGAAGCATGGAACAAGCGCGCCACGCTGTACTTCATGCTGGGCGAATACCCGTTGTCGCTGAAAGACTGCGACGAGGTGCTCAAACGCAACCGCAACCATTTCGGCGCGCTGTCTGGTTACGCGCAGATCTACGCCGAATTGGGCGACTTCAAGCGCGCCATCAGCTACCTGGAGCGTGCACTCAAGGTCAACCCCAATATGCCCGGCGCGGCCCAAAGCCTGGAGGTCTTGCAGCAGCGGCTGGCGAAGAAGGAACGAAATTCCGTCTGAGTGTGAAGTAACGTCGGCAAATGGCCAAAGTATCCACTAGCGCATGCCGAAGAAAGACAAGACAGCGATGATGATGACGACTGCGCCAACCAGGTAAACGATGCTGTTCATGGAGTACTCCTATTTGGAAGATGTGAAAAAGGTACAGAGACAGGGGCATTGAAACGCGTACTGCCAGGGCTGTCTGTGTGCCAGCACACACTGGGTTCAAAAGGCAGTGCCTAGAATCGCCCCGTTAGTCGCGGCTTCTTTGAGGCTCTGGCCTCGACTGCTCCATCAAAAGAGGCTCTGGCCCGTGTTTCCCACCGAGAACGGTCATGGCAAATCTATCAAATCCTGACGTCGCAGCACCGGCCCCAAGCGGTCTTTGGTTTGACATCAAAAAGGTGTTGCGCTGGCTGCTGGACTGGTTCGCCATCCAGCCCCTGGCCGTCCGGCTAACGGTGCTCGTTGTGGCTGTGCTGATCCCGTCCACCGGCATCTATTCGTTCACGCTGCTGCGTCAGCAGGCTGCCCTGGCCGCCGAGGTCAAGGCCATGGTGGTTGCCGGAAACAGCGGCGAACGGATGTGGACTTTCAATGACAAACTGCCGGTTGTGTTTGGCACGGGCTCAGTGCTGGGCTTTCTCGATGCTGGCCCCGTGGAACGCATCACGGTGGTCTATGAGCCACTGTTGTTCAACGCCTCGGAGCGCATCTTCCTGATCGAGTCCCTTGGCAGACATTACGCGTACTACCCCAGCGATATGGAGAGCAAGATCGTTGCCGACAAGGCGGTGAGCGCAGCTTGGGGCAGCAAGATGGTATTTATCCCTCGCGCGGAGCTCCTGTCCGGCTCGAGGGAATTGTTCGCACGCCTGGACCAGCGTTTTGCCGACGCCCGGCCCCAGTCTGAAAAGGGCAGCTGGCGGGCGGGCGTCAGTGGCGTGTTGTCGGTGGGGCTGACCCTGGGCGTGCTGGTTTTTCTGTATGTTCAGCTCAAGGCCCAATACAAGTCGCTCAAGTTCATCGAGCCCGGCCAGGTGAGCGGCTCCATTGACGATCTGGTGGGCATGGACGACATCAAGTCCGAGGTTGCCCAGATCAAGGATCAATACCAGCGCCGCACAGAATACGCGGAGTACGGCATCAGCAAGCCCTTCAATGTGATGTTCAGCGGCCCGGCCGGCACCGGCAAGACCAAACTGGCCAGCTACCTGGCCAAGGAGCTGCATCTGCCGATCCTATTTCACTCAGCGGCCAATCTGGAAACAGGCTTTGTCTCCGGTGGCTCAAACACGCTGGCTCGCATCATGACCATGGCCAGGCGGCGCCGGCATTGCATTGTCTTTCTGGACGAAGCGCAAGACCTGTTCATGAAGCGCGGGGGCCGCCGCAAGTTTGACGATGACACCGCCAACACGCTGCTGTCCGTGCTGGATGGCGTGCGCAGCAAGCAAGATACCGAAATCATCTGGATCGTGGCCAGCAACTTCAACAGCGAAACCATGGAGATGGATGAGGCCATGCTGCGCCGGTTTCAGATGAAGGTGGACTTTCGCATGCCCAACCGAGACGAGCGCCTGGCGATCATTGGCCACTACCTGGGTCAGCGCGCCGGCAAGGT
>JANPAZ010000435.1:0-3943 GCA_031430225.1 Rhodoferax sp.
ACACAGGATACCCGTGATGACCGTTAAAGTTTTCGTAGTGGATGACTCGGCTGTGGTCCGTCAGGCGCTTGCGCATATGCTGGCCGGCAATGCCGAGGTGGAACTCATTGGCAGTGCCCCCAACCCCTTGCTGGCCATGGAACTCATCCGCAAAAACCCCCCGGACGTACTGCTACTGGACATCGAGATGCCAGGCATGGATGGCCTGACCTTTCTGAGGCAGATCATGGCGGGCACGCCTATTCCCACGGTCATCTGCTCTACCCTGTCCACGGCGGGAAGCAAGATTGCGCTGGAGGCCTTGAGCGCGGGTGCCGTCGCCGTGCTGGCCAAACCCAAATTAGGGGTGAAGCAGTTTCTGGACGAGTCACGCCGCGAGATGATCCAGACCCTCAAGACGGCGGCCAAATCGCGGCCCAGAGTCCGTGCGGGTTCACCCGACGCAGCCGGCCCGGCCCGACTGGCGGCCCACCGCGCGCCCAGCGCTGCCGGTGTTCACGCGTTTGCCATGAACAAGCCGGTGGTCATTGGCAGCTCAACCGGTGGCACCCAGGCACTGGAGGTGGTGTTGACGGCTTTGCCCGCTGATGCCCCCGGCATCGCCATCACGCAGCACATGCCCGAAAAGTTCACCGCCATGTATGCACAGCGGCTCAACGGCATCTGTGCGATGAACGTGCGCGAGGCCAAAGACGGTGACCGGCTGGAGCGCGGCGTCGTGTTGATTGCGCCTGGCGGGCGTCATATGCAGATGCGCAAAGCGTCCGGTCAATACTACGTGAGCGTGGTAGACGGCCCACCCGTGAACCGGCACAAGCCGTCGGTCGACGTGCTGTTTCGGTCGGCCTCCGAATGCGCCGGGCGTGACATCCTGGGCATCATCCTGACCGGCATGGGTGACGACGGCGCGCGTGGCCTGAAGATCATGCACGACGCGGGCGCACGCACCATTGCCCAGAACGAAGAAACCTGTGTTGTCTTCGGCATGCCCAAGGAGGCCATCAAGCTGCAGGCGGTGGACGACATACTTCCCCTGGAAAGCATGGCGCGGGCCATACTCCAATTTGATTCCCGCGCATGACCGAAGAACACGTACACCTGCCGTACCGCCCGCGAATCCTGCTCGTGGACGATCAGGCCATCATTATTCAAGTGTTGAATCAGGTCTTCATGGCCGACCACCAGGTCTTCTTTGCCACAAGCGGAGAACAAGCCCTGGCGCTTTGTGCAGAGAGCAAACCCGACCTGGTTTTGCTGGATGTCGAACTCCCGGGTATTGACGGCTATGAAGTCTGCCGGCAGCTGAAGGCGAACCCTTTGACGCATGACATTCTGGTCATTTTTGTCACCGCACAGCAAGACGCAGCCGCCGAGTGGCAGGGTTTTGCGGTTGGCGCGGTCGACTTTATCGTGAAACCGATCAACAGCACGACGGTGCGCGCCCGAGTCAATACGCATTTAACGCTGAAGCGACAGTCGGATCAAATGCGAAAGCTTTCACAAGCCGTCGAGCAAAGCCCGGAGATGATCGTCGTGACCAACCTTGATGCCCAAATCGAGTACGTCAACGAAGCCTTTGTCAAAAACACAGGTTTCAGCGCCAAGGAGGTCCTGGGTCGCAATACAAGCCTGTTGCACTCGGGAAACACCCCGCCTGGAACCTATGACGTCATGTGGCACACACTCATGCAAGGCGAAACGTGGAAAGGCGAATTCCACAACCGGCGCAAAGATGGAACCGAATTCATAGAATTCGCCATCATTTCCCCATTGCGGCAGCCCAATGGGCTAATCAGCCACTATGTCGCGTCCAAAGAGGACATCACGGAGCGCAAGCGTTTAGGCCGGGAACTCGATCAATACCGCCACCACCTTGAAGACATGGTGCGGCAGCGCACAAAAGACGTCACAGCCGCCCGCGAGCTGGCAGAGCGTGCCAATAGAGCCAAGAGCGCCTTTCTGGCCAACATGAGCCATGAAATACGCACCCCGATGAACGCCATTCTGGGTTATGCCCAACTCATGCAGCGTGACCCTTCGGCCTTGCTGCAGGCAGACCGGCTGAACAAAATTGCCACAGCCGGGCAACACCTGGTGAACATCGTCAACGACGTTCTGGACATATCCAAGATCGAGTCGGGCCAGCTTGAGCTGGAAAGCATTGACTTCCAGCTGTCTGACATCATGGACAACGTGGCTGCATTGGTGGGTGCGTCGGCACGGTCGGACTCACTGCAAATTGAAGTCGATACGGGTTCTGTTCCGCAGTCGCTCCACGGCGACCCGACGCGCCTGCGCCAGGCCTTGCTGAACTACGCTGGCAACGCCGTCAAGTTCACGCCTCAGGGCAAAGTGAGCTTGCGGGCTCATGTGCTGGAAGAAAAAGGCGATGAGCTTCTCATACGCTTTGAAGTCACCGACACGGGCATCGGCATCGCACCAGATCAGATGAAGCAGCTTTTTCAGGTCTTTGCACAGGCAGACGAGTCAACCACGCGCAGATATGGCGGCACGGGTCTGGGGCTAGCCATTGTGCGCAAACTCGCAACCCTGATGGGCGGTGAAGCCGATGCCACCAGCGCGCCGGGGCGCGGAAGCACCTTTTGGTTCAGTGCCCGCCTGCAACGCGGGAAAACAGCCAACCCCAGGTTGAACGACATTTCCGGAGCCGACGCCATCACGGTGCTCAGCCAGCAATTCGCGAGCGCACGCATTCTGGTGGTTGACGATGACCTGTTCAACCTTGAAATTGCAGCCGACCTGTTTGAGAGCATCGGCCTGGCGGTCGACACCGCCTGCAACGGCCGGGAGGCCGTCGACAAGGCCGGCTCCCAGGAGTACGCACTCATTTTGATGGATGTGCAAATGCCGGTGATGGATGGGCTTGACGCCACGCGGGCCATTCGCGCACTGCCCGACTGGGCCGACCGGCCCATTCTGGCACTGACAGCCAATGCCTTTGTCGAAGACCGCCGTCTCTGCCTGGCGGCCGGCATGACCGATTTTGTAACCAAGCCCGTTGACCCTGATTTCCTCTACACCGCCACGTTAAAGTGGCTCTCTGCCCTCGCTCCGAATTCACCGGCCCCACATTTTGATGGGTCAAACGCATTAGAGGGAAACCACCATGTCAGCTAACACGCCCATTGAACAAGATGCGCCCAGTTCGGGCCAAACCACAGTCTGGCATTGGCTCCCAGTCAGTGTGCTGGTTGCCTTGTTTGCTGCCCTTCCGCTGGGGTCAAAGGCTTCCTGGATACCGTGGGTCTCGTTTGCGGGCGTTTGCATTGTTTTTGCCGCGTTCGTGGCGTTCATGCTGGGCCGCCTGCGCGAGGCCAGCGAACAGGGCCAAGCGGCTGGCGCAATGGGAGGCAGTGCATCTGACCAGGCGTTGGCCGAGCTTATTTATGGCGTGTTGCCGGCCTGGCAGCATCATGTCACTTTGGTCAAGGCGCAAACCGAAGACGCCGTGAACCGGCTCACCGGCAGCTTCGCTCACGTTCTGGAGCAGTTTGACCAGGCTGGCATCGGCTCTGCTGGAAGTGGCAACCAAGAGGGCGGCGGCACGATCAGTCTGCTGGCACTGTGCGAGCGGGAACTTCAGCCTGTTGTCGGGTCTCTCAGCATCGTTATCGAAGGCAAAGACCATCTGGTGGCCAGCATACGCCACTTGAGCGACGAAACCAAAGGCTTGCAGCAAATGGCGGCGGAAGTCGGCAGCATTGCCGCCCAAACCAATTTGCTCGCCATCAATGCGGCCATTGAAGCTGCCCGGGCGGGTGAATCTGGACGCGGCTTCGCCGTGGTGGCCGCTGAAGTGAGAAAGCTGTCGCAACGGTCGGCAGAAACCGGCAAGCTCATTGCAGATCGTGTGGCGCAGGTATCCACCGTGATGGCAAGAACTCTGGCTACGGCCGAGGAAACCAACACCCAGGACCGCCTT
>JANPAZ010000436.1:0-5403 GCA_031430225.1 Rhodoferax sp.
TTGAAAGCGGTGTCGTTCATGCCCAGCGGGCCAAGCAAGTGCTCTTGCAGGTAGTCACCCAGACGCATGCCCGTCACCACCTGCAACATCTTCGCCGCATGGTCAATGCCAATGCTGTAATTCCATCGCTCGCCAGGGTCGAACAACAGTGCGGTTTGCAAGGCCTGCTCCTGCCCGCTTTGCATATTAGGCAGGCCCATCGCTGCGGCATAGCGACCTACCTCTGCATTCCAGGTGTCATAGCCAAAACCCCCAGTGTGGGTGAGCAGGTGGCGCAGCGTGATGGCACGCTTTGGCGCACGGGTCAACGGCTGGCCCTGCGCGTCGAAGCCAATCAGCACCGGAATATTGGCAATAGCGGGCACAACGTCGCTGGCCGGTGCGTCCAGTTCCAGGCGGCCCTGCTCCACCAGCTGCATCACGGCAGCTGCGGTCACGGCCTTGGTCATGGACGCAATCCAGACCACGGTGTCGATACCCATTTCTGCGTCTTGCCCGATCACCCGTTTGCCGAAACCACCCTCGTACAAAACCCCTTGGCGGTTCACCACCATGGCGGCCACGCCGGGAATGTGACCGGTGGCCACGGCCTTGGCCAAAAGGCCATCCACTTTCGCTTTCATCTCTGACATCGTGCAATGCTCCTCGGGTTTTTACTTAGGGTTGCGCAGGCTGTCACCCGCCGGACTTCACTGTGCTGGGTCCAGTACGACAATGCAAAAAACACCACCCGCAACACACAGAGGCAATTGTCATGGATTTGAGCTATTCACCAGAAGAACAGGCTTTTCGCAACGAGGTTCGCGAGTGGCTCACCGCCAATCTGCCTGCCGACATTCGCAGCAAGGTGGTGGGCTACCAGCACCTGAGCAAAGACGATTACATCCGCTGGCACAAGATTCTGGCGGCCAAGGGCTGGTCTGTGCCGCACTGGCCCTCTGATTGGGGTGGTACGGGCTGGGACATCACCCAGCGATATATCTACGAAGAAGAGTTTGGCCTGGCAGGCGCGCCGGGCCTGCCGCCTTTTGGCCCGGCCATGTGTGCATCGGTGCTTCACAAATTTGGCACGCCCGAGCAGAAGGCGCGCTTTCTGCCGCGCATCCGTGAGGGTGACGATTTTTGGGTGCAGGGTTACTCTGAGCCTGGTGCGGGGTCTGACCTGGCGGCGCTCAAAACCCGTGCCGAGCGCAAGGGTGACCATTACGTCGTGAATGGCCAAAAGATCTGGACCACGCTGGGCCACTATGGCGACTGGATCTTCTGCCTGGTGCGCACCGACACCAACGCCGAGAAGCGCCAGGAGGGCATCAGCTTCTTGCTGATGGACATGAAGACGCCCGGCATCACCGTGCGCCCGCTCATCCTGATGGATGGCGGCCACGAGGTCAACGAAATCTTCTTTGACGACGTGAAAGTGCCGGTTGAAAACCTGGTCTACCAGGAGAACAAGGGCTGGACGGTGGCCAAGTACCTGCTGGGTCACGAGCGCATGGGCTCGGGCAATGTGGGGGGCAGCAAGCGTGAACTGGCCGCGCTGCGTGCGCTGGCCGCGCGCGAAATGAAAAACGGCAAGCCGCTGCTGGACGACCCGCGCTTTCGCGACCGGCTGTCACGCACCGAAATCGAACTGGAAGCGCTTGAGATCACCTCCATGCGGTTCCTGGACAAGATGCGCCGCAGTGGCCAGCCCCCCGGTGCCGATGTGTCGATGCTCAAGATTCGTGGTACCGAGGTGCAGCAGTCCATCACCGAGTTGATGATGCAGGCCGTGGGGCCCATGGCCCAGCCGTTCAAGGCGGTCGACAACGGCGCTATCGATCACTTCACCTCGCGCCTGGCACCGCGCTACTTCAACTTCCGCAAGGCCAGCATCTATGCGGGCTCCAATGAAATCCAGCGCAACATCATCGCCAAGATGAGCTTGGGCCTGTGAAGGAAACACCATGAACTTCGAATACAGCGACGAACAAAAACAACTGGCAGACTCCCTGACCAAGTACCTGGCCAATGAGTACGATTTTGAGAAACGCAAGGCCATCATCAACTCAGGTACGGGCGTCGGCGATGCCGCCTGGGCCACGTTTGCCGAGATGGGCCTCACCGCCATTGCCGTGCCCGAAGCCGATGGCGGCTTTGGCGGTGGTGCAGTGGACCTGATGGCTGCCATGGAAGCCTGCGGCGACGCGCTGGTGGTGGAGCCGTTGCTCGACACCGTTGCCCTGGGTGGTCGTCTGGTGGCGCGCGCGGGCTCTGAAGCCCAGCGCGCTGCCCTGCTCCCCGGTGTGGCCGACGGCTCGACCCGCATTGCCTTTGCCAGCCTGGAGCCAGGTCGTCGCTACGAGCTGGCTCCCCAAAACACAACGGCCCGTGCCGTAGGCGCTGGCTGGGTGCTGGACGGGGACAAGTGCATGGTGGTGGGCGCGCCATCGGCCACCTGGCTTGTGGTTTCGGCCCGAACGGACGACGGGGCCAGCCTGTTTCTGGTTGACCCCAGAGCACCCGGCGTGTCGCTTAACCCGAGCCGCACCGTGGATGGGGTGCGCGTGGCCGACGTCACACTGGCCAGCGTGATCTTGAAAGCCGATTCGCTGATGGGTTCGCAAGGTAGCGCCCAGCCCCTGATCGAAGAAGCCACCGACTTCGCGACCGCGCTGCTCTGCGCCGATGCAGTGGGCGCCATGAAGTTTGCATGCGATGCCACGCTGGAATACATGAAAACACGAAAGCAGTTCGGCGTGCCGATTGCCTCATTTCAGGTGTTGCAGCACCGGTTGGTGGAGATGTATATATTCACCGAGCAGGCGCGCTCCATGGCCGTGCTGGCCGCCAGCAAGGTTGATACCGCAACCGACGCCGCCGACCGCCAGCGTGCCGTCTCTGCGGCCAAGGTCAAGATTGCCGACGCGGCCCGCCACGTCAGCCAGGAGGCTGTGCAACTGCATGGCGGTATGGGCATGACCGAAGAGCTGAAGATCTCGCACACCTTCCGTCGCCTGACCATGGTGGCCCAGCGCTTTGGCGATGCGGATCATCATTTGGAACGCTACGCGGCCTTGACCTGATCTATTTGAAGGAATGTGGCACAGGCCCACATATAACGTGCATAGTTTGCTATAAATACAATAGTAAGTCTTTGCAGCGAAAAGGCACCGGTTCAACAACGAATGGTGCCCGCCTTTGCCAGTTCTGCCAGCTCGCTCTCACTGACACCCAGTCCGGCCAGAATGGCCGCCGTGTGCTGGCCCAGCCGGGGTGCAGGCGCCAGCGCTTCGCCGTCGGCGTGGTTCGCCTTGTAGCCCGAGCCAAAGTCGGTAAGCGTGCCCAGCGGGTAAGCCGTCTTGCGCTGGGGCAGGGTCATGAGATCGCCCCCTTTCACATCTGCCAGCAACTCGCTCAACTGGCGCAGCTTGGCGCACGGTACGTCTTGCGCTGACAGCAGCGCTTCCAGATCAGCCACCTTAAAAGCGGCCACAGCCTGCTCCAGCAGGCTGTGCAGCTTCTGTGCATCTGCCGCCACCAGAAAACCGCCACGCTGCAAGGCAGCCTGGTCGATCAGCGCAGGATCGTCCGGTACCTGCGGCAGCCCGATGGTTTCGCACAGGGCGCGAAATTGCGCAAACGTGTTGGCGGCTGTGGACACCCAGCCATCGGCGCAGCGAAAGCACGCGGCACCCGGGCTGCCAGAAAACCCGCGGTTGCCCACCCGTGGCGCGTCGCGACCGCTCACCCCTACTCGCGCCGCCTCGGGCCACATCAGTTGCAGCGCAGCCTGCGCCATCGAAATATCCAGGTAGGCGCCCTTGCCCTCACGAAAGCGGCGGATCAGCGCCGCCAAAATCGCCTGGCCCGCAACCATGCCCGTTGCGGTATCCACCACCGGAAAGCCAACCTTGATGGGTTCCTGGTCCTGCGAACCCTGCAACATGGTCATGCCCATTGCCGACTGCACCACGTGGTCATAAGCCGCGCGTCGGCCCCAAAGCCCTTCTTGCCCAAAGCCTGAAATGGAGGCGTAAACGATGTCGGGTTTTATGGCCTTCACACGCGGGTAGTCAAACCCCAGGCGTGCCACCGCGCCGGGCCTGAAATTTTCAATGAAGACGTCGGCCGTTTCTAGCAGACGGGCCAGCAGCGCTTTGCCCTGCGGCGTTTTGATATCCAGCGCCAGCGACTGCTTGCCTCCGTTGATGGCAGCAAAGCCAACCGAAATACCCTCATCGAGTTGGTCGCGTGCACCACCACGCAGGATGTCGCCTTTGCCCGGGTGTTCGATCTTGATGACGTCCGCACCTTCAAGCGCCAGATAGTGCGAAGCCGTGGGCCCGGCAATAACGTGCGACAGGTCGATGACCCGCACACCAGACAATGCGTTCATGCCCATCGCTCAGTCCGCTTTCACGCCAGCCATCTGGATCAGTCGCGCCCACTTGACCGTCTCTGCCTTCATGAAGGCAGCGAATTCCTCGGGCGACGAAGACAGCTCCACCTCGCTGCCACCGCCCTGGATCGCCGCGCGTAATACGGGATCGGTAAAGGCCTGCTTGACCGCCGCATACAGCTTTGCAATCACCGGGGCGGGCGTTCCAGCGGGCGCCCATAGTCCTCCCCAGGACTCCTGAACGAACAGGTCTTCGCCATAGAGTTCCTTGAGAGTGGGCACATCGGGCAAGGAGCTCAGGCGCTTGGCACCACTTACTGCCAACGCCCGTGCTTTGCCAGACTTGACCTGTGGCACGGCGGTGCCGGCAATTGGGAAGGCAAACTGGATTTGGCCCGACAGCAAAGCGGGGGTCAGCTCAACGGAACCCCGGTACGGCACGTGCACGGCGTCGAGCTTGAGCACGTTGGCCCAGCTGGACCCGGCAAGGTGGGCCGAGGTGCCAATGCCACCCGAACCATAGTTGAGCTGACCCGGCCGCGCGCGCGCTGCGGCTTCAATGTCTTTGATCGATTTGAAGGGTGACTCCATCGGCACGATCAGCACGGTGGGTGACGTGGTGGTTTGAATGATCGGAACAAACGTCGTCAGCGGGTCAAACTTGGCAGCCGGGCGCAGTATTTTTTGGACCACCTGCGAGATAGAGCCAGACAACAGTGTGTAGCCGTCTGGAGAAGCCTGGGTTACCAGCTCGGCCGCCAGAATGCCAGCAGCACCCACGCGGTTTTCTACCACCACAGACCCACCCAGCGCCTCACCCAGTTTAGGTGCCAGACGTCGGGTCTCGATGTCGGGGCCACCGCCCGCGGCAAACGGCACCACAATCTTGATAGGTCTTTCGGGATAGGTTTGGGCTTGCGCTGTGCCACTGAGTGCAGCCATCAAAAAAGACACTACAACACCAAGCCGACGAATCCACTTCATACCAGTCTCCTGTTTGTGAGCCATCCCGGGAGTGATGG
>JANPAZ010000437.1:0-3360 GCA_031430225.1 Rhodoferax sp.
CGATTTGCTGACGCACATGCTGGCCGCCATCGCGCAGGGCGGCGAGGTGGTCTGGCTTGTATGTGGGTCTGCAAACATGGGTGTGATGGTATCACTGCCGGTGTCGCTTGCCGCTGGCACAATTCAGCCATGAGCCAGGCATTGACCCCACCCCGAGTTGTTATTCAGACAGCAGACTTCAATCTCAGTCGTGAAATTGATGTCCTGCGCGCGCACGACAAACGCGTGGGCGCCGTGTGCAGTTTTGTCGGCACCGTGCGTGATCGCAATGATGGTCTGTCTGTCAGCACGATGGAGCTCGAACACTACCCGGGCATGACCGAAAAATCGATTGAGTCGATGGTCGATGAAGCCCACAAACGATTCGATATCTTTGGCGCTCGCGTCATCCACCGCGTTGGGTTGTTGCAACCGCTGGATAAAGTGGTGATGGTCGCGGTCACCTCGGCACACCGGGGCGAAAGCTTTCAGGCCTGCGAGTTTTTGATGGACTATCTCAAGACCCAGGCGCCTTTTTGGAAGAAAGAAGTCACGCCCCAGGGTGCTCGCTGGGTTGATGCCCGGGTGTCGGACGATGCGGCGCTGGCCAAATGGGGTTTGACACTGTCAAACCTGCCACCGTCCTCAGGCGTCTGAATCACGCAGGCCGTGGCAAGTCCCAATGATTGGCCGCTGTCAGCCGTTGCTCCAGCCACTGCAAAAGCATGCGTATGCGGGGCAGGTCGATTCGATTGGCGGGCACCAGTGCCTTGAGCCAGATGTCGGGCGGGCTCAAGTCTGGCAGGATCTCCACCAGCTCGCCCGCCTGTATGGCGGGCATCGCCAGGTAGTCCGCCAACACCGAAATACCCAGGCCAGACACCGTGGCACGGCACAGCGCCACACCGTCGTTGGTTTTGAGTTTGGGCTGCAAGTCAACGCCAATCTGCCCCTGGGGCGTGTTGAACTCCCAGCGTGCACCAGATGTGCTGAAAACCAGGCAGTCATGGTCGATCAACTCTGTCGGGTGCTGCGGTACGCCGCGTCGCGCAAGGTAACCGGGTGCGGCGCATAGCCGCCTGCCGATTGGGCACAGAGGATGGTCTTTCACCTGCCCATACAACTCGGGCCTTGCACCAATGGCCAAATCGAAGCCTTCCTCCAGCGGGTTGACCGAGCGGTCGGCCAGCACGACGTCCATGCTGATGCGCGGTTGGTCTCGCAGGAACTCGTTGAGCATCTCGCTGAGGTAAAGCGTGCCCAGCGTGGTGGGCATCTTGATGCGGATATGGCCCTCCAGGTCGCCGCTGGCGCGCGCCATGCCCGCCAGCGTGTCGTCAATCTGGCGGACCAGCTCACGCACGGTGGGCAGATAGCGTTCACCCACGTCGGTGAGCGTGAGCTTTCGCGTGGTGCGGGTGAACAGCGGGGCGCGGATACGCCACTCCAGTTGATCGATACGCTTGGACACGACGGACGGCACGAGTCCGGATTGGCGAGCGGCTTGCGAAAAGCTGCCGGTGTCAGCCGTCACCACGAAGGCTTTCAGGTTACTCAGGGTGTCCATTTGCGAGTTGTCCTATTTATCGTGAATCACGAAAGGTAAACCATCATTATTGGGTATTGTTGTCAAATGCAGGCTTAATTAAGATCAGGGCATGCCTTCGGGACATTCATCCCGGACTTCCAAGACCTTCGAGCACCATCAGGAGACACCCAAATGACCAGTACCACCCCGGCTGCCAATCCTGCACCCGCCCGTCCGGCTGCCAACCCCGGCTACCAGCGTATCGCCACCGAAGAAGCCTTTGCGCCACCCGAGATGCTCGATATCTACCGCAAACTGCTGGCTCACAGCGATGTGGACCCGGGTTTCAAGGGGTTGATGGGCTTCTACATGAGCAGCCCCAGTGCACGTGCCCAGCACATCATGCGTTGCCTGCAAGACCTTGACCAGGTCCGCTTGCAGCACATGGACGAGGCAGGCATTGACCGCCAGGTGATTGCTCTCACCGCGCCCGGGGTGCAAGTGATGGACAAAGCCACAGCCGTGTCATTCAGCCGTCTGGCCAATGACCAGCTGGCCGAGGCCGTGCGCCGCCATCCCACACGCTTCACCGGCATGATTGCCGTCGCGCCGCAAGACCCCGCAGAAGCCGCCAAGGAGATCGAGCGAGGGGTAACCCAACTCGGCATGAACTCCGTCATCATCAACTCGCACACCCAGGGCGAGTACCTGTCAGACAGCAAGTTCTGGGACATCTTTGCAGCCGCCGAGGCGCATGGCACACCCATCTACCTCCACCCCAACTCGCTGCCGCGCAACATGTTTCAGCCGTTTCATGAGTGTGGGCTGGACGGCGCGATTTACGGCTTCGGCGTTGAGACCGGCCTGCATGCCTTGCGTATCATCACGGCAGGCGTGTTTGACCGCTTCCCCAAGCTACAGTTGATCATTGGGCACATGGGCGAGGCGCTGCCATTCTGGGCCTACCGGCTTGACTACATGCACCGGGCTACAGTGGCGTCCAACCGTTACGAGACCATGAAGCCTTTGAAGAAGAAGCCCAGCGATTACCTGCGTGAAAACTTCTTTATTACCAACAGCGGTGTGGCCTGGGAGCCCGCCATCAAGTTCACCCAGTCTGTCGTCGGCGTAGACCGGGTGCTGTATGCGATGGATTACCCTTACCAGTACGCTGTTGACGAGGTCAGCATGATGGACAACATGACCATGAGCCCGCAAGACAAGAAGAAGTTTTTCCAGTCCAATGCAGAAGCTGTATTCAAAATTCCAGCAGCGTGAGCTGTGGTAATTCAACAGGCTTTGCATAAACAGAAACCCACGGAGATACTTATCACCATGAACTCTCTCAAAATTGCACTTGCCCTTGTGGTGAGCATCGTTTCGCTGGCCACGCAGGCCCAGACCTGGCCCGCCCAGACTGTCCGCATCGTGGTGCCTTTCACGCCTGGCACCGGCATGGACACCATTGCCCGTGCCGTGGCACCCCGGCTGTCTGAAAAGCTTGGCCATCCGGTGGTGGTGCAGAACACGCCCGGTGCCAGCGGTAACATCGGTGCAGACGCTGTAGCCAAGGCCAATCCGGATGGATACACGGTGCTGATGGGGGCCAACACCATGCTGATGGCGGCTCAGCTTTACAAAAATGTGCCGTTCAACCCGGTCAAGGACTTTTCGTCGGTATCCATGGCGGCATGGGGCACTCTGATGCTGGTGGCCAACCCCAAGACGGGTATCAAGACGTTGCCTGAACTGGTAGCGCGAGCCAAGGCGCAGCCAGGTTCCATCAGCTTTGGTTCCCCAGGCGTTGGCACGCCGCACCACATGGCGATGGAGCTGTTCAAGGCCAAGACCGG
>JANPAZ010000438.1:0-2806 GCA_031430225.1 Rhodoferax sp.
CCGTTGGCCGAAAACATGGCCCTTTTACTGCAACGTGCGTGGTGTACGGTGCCGCCCTGATAAAATACACAGCAGTACATACCCTGAATTTCTGAATGACCGTTGCGATTGCCGAAAGTTCTGCTGGCTTGGTGCCCATCACCTTTGACATCAAAAGTGCCCAACTCCCCGTTCTGGCCCTGATCCTCAAAACCCTGAACCTCACCGAACTCTCGCTGGACCTGGCCCGGCGCTTTGGCCCAGACGGTGAAAGTCCCGACTACTTTGACCACGATGGTGTGGTGCTCGATTTCTCACGGCTGCTGCAAGGCGCAGTCGATGAGGGTCGGGCCCTGCAGGTGGACCTTGGTGCCTTGCTGGCACTGCTGCGCCAGTACAGGCTGGTGCCCATCGGCTATCGCGGTGCGGACGAAGCCATGGCGCAAGCGGCTCGCTCAGCCGGGCTGATTTCGGCGCCTGAAGCAGTTCGCGTGCAGAGCCGTTCCACCGCCGCAAACCATGCGCAACCTGTGACGCCTGAGCAGATTGAGCCCGAGTCAGTCGCGGCGGACCCTGCAGCAACGCATGCCGCGGCGCCCCTGGTGCTGCCCGCCGCAACAACGCTGGTGATCGACAAGCCACTACGGTCCGGCCAAAAGGCCTATGCCCGTGGTGGCGACCTGGTGGTGCTGGCTATGGTCAACCAGGGTGCTGAGGTGGTGGCCGACGGCAACATCCATGTCTACGCGCCATTGCGCGGCAAGGCCATGGCCGGTGCGCGTGGCAACACTGAAGCCCGCATTTTTGCACTGAGCATGGAGCCCGAACTCATTTCCATTGCCGGCATCTACCGCACTAGCGAAAACCCGCTGCCTGATGCCGTGCGCGGCAAGCCCGCCCAGATACGGCTGGGCGGTGCAGACACCGACAAACTCATCTTCGAGCCCCTGAAGGCGTAACGCTGCCCGATGCGCAGCTTTACGTTACTGATCAACTTATTGAAAGACAACCCTCCCCATGGCAAAAATTATTGTTGTGACTTCCGGCAAAGGTGGCGTTGGCAAGACCACCACCAGCGCCAGCTTTGCGACCGGCCTGGCGCTGCGGGGCCACAAGACCGTGGTTATCGACTTCGACGTGGGCCTGCGCAACCTCGACCTCATCATGGGCTGCGAACGCCGCGTGGTGTATGACTTCATCAACGTCATTCAGGGCGAAGCCAATCTGAACCAGGCGCTGATCAAAGACAAGCAGTGCGACAACCTGTTCGTGCTGGCCGCGTCACAAACCCGCGACAAGGATGCGCTGAGCCAGGCCGGTGTTGAAAAGGTGCTGACGGACCTGGCCGGTATGGGCTTTGAGTACATCGTGTGCGACTCCCCCGCGGGCATCGAGACCGGCGCGCTGATGGCCATGCACTTCGCCGACGAAGCCCTGGTGGTGACCAACCCCGAAGTGTCTTCCGTGCGCGACTCCGACCGCATTTTGGGCATGTTGTCCAGCAAGACCAGGCGCGCCATTGAAGGGCTGGATCCCATCAAGGAGCACCTGCTCATCACCCGCTACAACCCGGCGCGGGTGGACCAGGGGCAGATGCTGTCGCTGGAAGATATCAAGGACATTCTGCGCATCAAGCTTATTGGCGTAATCCCCGAGAGCGAATCGGTCTTGCAGGCGTCCAACCAGGGCGTGCCCGCCGTGCACATGCAGGGCACCGATGTGTCCGAGGCCTACAAGGACGTGATCGATCGCTTTCTGGGTGAGGACAAACCGCTGCGTTTCATCGACGCCAAGAAGGAAGGCTTTTTCAAACGCCTGTTTGGAGCCAAATAAGCCATGGCCATGTCCTTCCTTTCATTTCTGCTGGGCGAGAAGAAAAAAACCGCCAGCGTGGCCAAAGAGCGGCTGCAGATCATCCTCGCACACGAGCGCCATGGGCGCAACGCGGCCGGACCCGACTACCTGCCCGCCTTGCAGCGTGACCTGATTGCGGTGATCAGCAAGTACATCAAGATCGACCCCGAGCACATCAAAGTCAACCTGGAGCGCCAGGACAACCTGGAAGTGCTTGAAGTGAAGATTGAGTTGCCGGACGCGCGGTAAGTCGCGCAAGGGCTCTTCAAATTGCGCTAGAAAGCGCGCGCCTGCGCCAACGCACCCAGGCGCGCCGTGATGGCAAAAAACTCAGCCACCGTGTCGTCAATGATGGCCTTGGCTGATTTCACTGTATCAATGAGCCCCACGGTCTGCCCGGCCAGGGCGGGGGCGGCTTCCATGTCGCCATCAAAGTAGACACTGCGGATGCCCTTCATGGACTCAAACGACATCACACCTTCGTCATAAATGGCCTGGGTGCGTTGGCTTTTAAGCGCACGAATGCAGGGCGTGGATTTTTTGTTGAGCATGAAAGTGCCCGTCTCGGATGCATTGATGATGGCGTTCTTGTAGTTGTCGTGCACGGGGCTCTCAAGGCAGCTCACAAAACGTGTGCCCATCTGGATGCCCTCGGCTCCCAGTGCAAAAGCGGCCGCCATGCCGCGCCCATCGCAGATGCCACCGGCCGCAATCATTGGCACATCGGTGCGCGCGCGAATCGCCTGCAACAGCACCAGCGTGGAGACTTCTTCAGGGTTCTTGAAGCCGCCGCCCTCGGCACCTTCCACCACCAGGCCGTCGATGCCCGCGTCCACACACTTCATGGCCGCCTCCACCGTGGGCACGGCGTGGTACACGGTGATGCCTGCATCATGCAGCGGCGCGATGAATTTGGCGGGGCTGCCCGCCGATGTGGTGACGAACTTCACGCCTGAGCTGCATACAAACTTCA
>JANPAZ010000439.1:0-4498 GCA_031430225.1 Rhodoferax sp.
ACACAATAGGCTGATGCGAATTCCCCGTTCAGTGCTTTACAGCTTGCTTGCCGCATGTTTTGGCATCGCTATCGCCGCATACTTCAGCTTGCGGGGCCAAGCGGTTGAAACCGTCCAGGTAACCCAAGGACCTTTGGTTCAAACGGTTGTGACCTCTGGAAGGGTGGCCGACATCACACGTACTGAAATCGCCAGCCAAGGCACCAGCCGCATTGACAACATTCTGGTACGCGAAGGTGATCGCGTTTTGGCCGGGCAAGTGCTGGTTCAACTACGCGACGACGAAGCCCGTGCCAATGCCAATCAAGCCACTGCCGCTGTGGCAGAGGCCCGCATGCGGATTCGGCAGATTCAAACCGTTCAAGGCCCGGTTAATGCACAGCAGGCCGAACAGGCAATGGCAGCCAATCGACAGTCACAGCAGGAATTACAACGTACCCAGGCGCTTGTCCAGCAAGGTTTTGTGTCGCAGTCTCGCCTGGATGATGCAGTTCGTGCGGCACAGACCAGCCAGGCTGCGCTGCTGGCCGCCCAGGCCCAAGCTGCGGGGAGCCAGCCCGCGGGTGCCGAAACAGCGCTTGCCCAAACCCGGCTCGAACAGGCACTCTCGGCCCAGCGCGCGGCAATGGTCCGAGTGGACACCCTGAGCCTGCGGGCACCGGCGGCGGCCTTGGTGATCAGCCGGGCGAATGACCCGGGTGAAACCGCGCAACCTGGCAAACCCATCCTGACGCTGGTGGGTGGCTCGGATTTGCGTATCCATGCCAGCGTGGACGAAAAAAACCTGAAGTTCATCAAGATCGGCCAGCGCGCCAAAGCCACCGCCGATGCCTACGCCGACCGGCACTTTGACGCGCGCCTGATCTATATCGCGCCGGGCGTAGACCCGCAACGCGGAACCGTCGATTTACGCTTGCAGGTTGATCCACCCGTGGACTTTTTGAGAACTGACATGACGGTATCTGTTGAAATCATCACCGCGCAGGTGCCAATCGCGCTGTTGTTGCCCACCGAAGCGTTGCGCAAAGATAGCGCTGGCGCGCTCTACGTATGGGTAAAGCGAGAAAGCAAAGCCCAACAGGTCGCAGTTGAGGCCGGTTTGCAAGGCGCTGGCACGACCGAGATCACCAAAGGCCTGACCAAGGGTGACCAGGTCATCCTGCCAGGTGTGCAACTGCAGGCGGGTGACCGGGTGCGTGAGCAGGCGGCTTCACCGCCGCGCGGCAATATGCCAGTGGTACCAGGCCTGACCCAGTAGCCCACGAAAAACACTTTCCCCTATGGCCAAACTGGCGATTCGGCTGCCTTTCACCTGGATGGTGTGCCTGCGCTATTTAAGAGAAGGCCGCATGCAAACCGTGCTGATTCTCTCGGGGGTAACGGGCGGTGTGGCGGTCATCATTTTTCTGACCACGCTGATCAGCCAGTTGCAGGAGTCAATCATTGACAAAACGCTGGGCAGCCAGGCCCATATCGTCCTGAAACCCCCGCAGGCCGTCAACCTCACAACGCTGCCAGCGTCCGGCACGGCGGCCATCGTGCAGCCCCGAGCCCAGCGCCTGCGCTCGATCGACCAATGGGAAGCCGTTGTGAGGCTGGCTGAACAGGCCAATGGCGTCGTGGCTGTGTCACCCATCCTGTCAGGCGCCGGCTTCGCGGTACGGGCCGATGCGAGCCAGCCGATTGCCTTGCTGGGCGTCGATGCCCAGAAGTACCAGCGCATCGTGAAGATGCAGAAATACATGAAGGCGGGTCGTTTCGATGTGAGTGGCTCCAACACGGTGATCGGCATCGAGCTCGCCAAGGACCTGGGCCTGGCCACGGGTGACAAGATCCGGCTGGTGACGGTGGACAAACGCAATGATCTGCTCACCATTGCGGGCGTTTTCGACATCGGCAATCGCGACCTGAACCGGCGCTGGGTGTTTACCAGCGTAAAGATGGCGCAATCGCTGCTCGATCTGCCGGGAGGCATCACCCAGATTGACCTGCGCGTGGCCCAACTCTTTGAGGCTGAGAAGATGGCGCTGCAACTGCAGGGTCAAACCGGGCTGACGGTTGACAGCTGGATGCAGACCAACGCCCAACTGCTCACCGCGCTCAAGAGCCAGAGCGTGTCCAACAACCTCATCCGCTTTTTTGTGACCGTGATCGTGGCCGTGGGCATTGCCAGCGTGCTGGTGGTATCCGTGGTGCAAAAGCAAAAGGAGATCGGCATTTTGCGCGCCATGGGAGCCAGCCCCAGGCGCATCATGACCGTGTTTTTGTTGCAGGGCGGCCTGTATGGGCTGTTGGGCTCGGCGTTGGGTTCGGGCCTGTCTTTTGGACTGATCCTGTTGTTCTCAAAGCTGACACGCAATGCTGACGGGTCATCGCTGCTCAGCCCCGAGCTGGATTTTTCGGTGGTGCTTCAGGCCTGGGCGCTGGCGCTTGTCGTTGGCCTGATTGCGGCTGCGCTGCCAGCGCGCCGCGCGGCGCGGCTGGACCCGGTCGAAGCCATTCGCCTGTAGGCAAAAAACCATGGGCAACATTGTCGAACTCAAAGGCATCCGTAAAAGCTACGGTGCCGGCACCCCGGTTGTGACCGAAATCCTGCACGGTATTGACCTCTGCATTGCAGAAGGCGAATTTGCGGCGCTGACCGGCCCGTCGGGCTCGGGCAAAAGCACACTGCTGAACATCATCGGATTGCTCGAAGCCCCCACCAGCGGCCAGATCATCATGGACGGCAAAGACGCGGCGGGCCTGAACGATGCCGAAATCACCGGCCTTCGCGGTCACACCATTGGGTTCATTTTCCAGTTTCACCACCTGCTGCCGGGCTTTACTGCGCTGGAAAACGTGATGATGCCGTCCATCATCGACCTGGGCTGGCCAACTGATGAGGCAAAAGACAAAGCCCTGCGTTTGTTAAAGCAGGTTGGGTTGGTGGATGCGGCAGACAAGCGCCCTGCCCAACTCTCGGGCGGCATGCAGCAGCGGGTGGCCATCGCCCGCGCGCTGTCGCTGTCACCCCGGCTCATTTTGGCGGACGAGCCTACCGGGAACCTGGACACGCAAAGTGCCAACGAAGTGTTCGAGTTGTTGCAGACCGTGAACCGGGAGCACCAGTCAGCCTGCCTGATCGTGACGCATGACCCCGGTCTGGCGGCTCGGTGTCAGCGCCGCATCGAAATTGTGGACGGGCAATTGCTGCCTGACCAGGCTGGTCAGAAAGCCGCAGCAGGATAACGCTATGACGCTATACTAAAAGTAGCAAACTATTAGCGTTCTACGTGGGCCCCAGGTCCATTTCAGTTAAATATCACTTTACCAGTGCCAGCACGTCTTTGAAGGCGGGGTGCTCGGCGCTGCGCAGCCACTCAAACGCCACCATTTCCGTGGTGACCAGTTCGGCACCGGCACCGGCCAGGCGGTCAAACGCGGCATCGCGATTGCGCTCGGTGCGGGAACTGCAGGCATCGGTCACCACCCATACGTCAAATTCGTCTTCCAGCAGGTCCAGCGAGGTTTGTAACAGGCAGACGTGGGCTTCGCAGCCGGCAATGACGATGGTGTTGCGGGCCGGTGAACTGGCCTGCGGTTTTTGCAGGTGCTTGGGCAGGCTGCGGGCATTACCGGCCGGTGGTTTGGCCGGGGGACGCAACCATTCGCCCAGACCCTCTTCCACAGCACTGAACTGCATCTTGCTCAGGGTCTGGCCGCACAGGGCGCGAATCTCAGGGGTATTCGGGCCCAGAGAAGACGGGTTTTCTTCAGTGCCCCACACAGGCACCTCCAGCAGCCGTGCGATCTGGCCCAAGCGCACGGCGTTGGCAATTACCGACGAACTCTCAAAAATGGAGGGCATCAACCGGGTCTGGTAATCCACCAGCACCAATTGGGATTCAAGGACATCGAGCAACATGGCGGACTTTCAAAAAAACGCGAAATGGCGGGCAACGCAACAGGTACTCTGGAAGGCACTCTGGAGAAAGCGCCCCCCTGATTATTCAGGAGAATCTGGCGTCAAGCGTGGGTTCACGCGAAGAGATCGGCCTGCAGTTCAGCAGGTTGCCCTGTGCCCGTCTGTGGCACCTCAGTCAGACCTGCATCCAGGGGTGACTGGCTTCGCAAAATCAACTGCCCCAGGTAGCGGCCAAACAAGTCTTGCGCCGATTGCCCAAACATGCGGATTCGTCCCGTGTGTTGCATCAGCAAAAGGCCCACACCGTGCGCGAACAGCGCGGTGGACTCGCGCAGGGCATCTGCCTTCACCAGCCCAAAGTCCCGCAGGGCCGCTTCACACGGGCGCAAGGCATCATGAAGGCGCTCGTTCAAACGCTGGTTGAGCGCATCTCCCAGTCCACGTGGCTTCATGCCCTGCACCAAGTAGAACCCCAAATCCAGATCGCGCGGATGGGCCAGATAGAAACCAAACCAGGCCTGGGCACGGGCCTGCAACGTCTTGTCAGGTTTGTTTTTGAAGGCGCGTACCTGCGCCACGGCCGCGTTCAGG
>JANPAZ010000440.1:0-2772 GCA_031430225.1 Rhodoferax sp.
CGGTTTTGACTGCATTCCCCTGGCCAGCAGCATGGGGGGTGGTGGCCACGCGCAGGCCTGTGGTTTCAAAATGGCGGTGGCGCAACTGCCGGCGCTGCTGGGTGGTCAATTCGAAGCACCTCCGCTGCAACCCTGAAAGTAACAACACCCATGGCGATTCAATGGTTTCCGGGTCACATGCACCTGACCAAAAAGGCGATTCAGGAGCGCATCAAGGAGACCGACGTTGTGATCGAGATGCTCGACGCCCGCCTGCCCGGCTCCAGTGCCAACCCGATGCTGGCAGAGCTGACCAGCGGCAAGCCGGCGCTGAAACTGCTCAACAAACAGGACCTGGCCGATCCGGTGCAGACTGAGCAGTGGCTGGCCTACTACAACGCCTTGCCCGGTACCCGTGCCTTTGGGCTGGACGCCAGTGTGAGTGCGCCTGCGCAGCACATCATCAGCGCCTGCCACGCGCTGGCACCTACGCGCGGCAGCATGAGCAAGCCCATGCGGGTGTTGATCTGCGGTATTCCCAACGTGGGCAAATCAACGTTGATCAATACCCTCGCTGCCAAGCGGGCCGCCAAGACCGGCGATGAGGCGGGCATCACGCGGGTTGAGCAGCGCATCACGCTGGCTGACGGTTTTTACCTGTTCGACACACCCGGCGTACTGTGGCCCCGCATCATCGTGGCGCAAAGTGGCTTCAACCTGGCAGCCAGCGGGGCGATCGGTCGCAATGCCTTTGACGAAGAAGAGGTGGCGCTGGAGCTGCTGGCTTATCTGAAGCAGCACTACGCCAGTCAGCTCGAAGCCCGCTACAAGTTCAGCGGTGCGGGAGCAATGGCAGATGATGAACTGCTCAGCGCGATTGGCCGCAAGCGTGGTGCGTTGCAAAGTGGCAACCGGGTTAACCTGCAAAAAGCGGCCGAGATTGCCATCTACGATTTCCGTGCTTCCGAGTTGGGCCGCGTTACCCTGGAGACGCCGCAGGAGTTTGCGCAGTGGCTCGCCGCCGGGCAACTGGTGGACGCCGAGCGGCATGTCAAGAAGAGCAAGACGAAGACGAAGCAAGAGCGACCCGCCTGAACGGGTGAACCGAGAGGGCGAAATGAACCGGTGACTCAGATGTTGCAACCGCGCATCACCACATCCGAGCAGGGGTAGGCCACACATGGCAACACGTAGCCTTCCTGCTTTTCCTCGGCGCTCAGGCCGGGCCAGTCCATTTCATAGCGCACCTGGCCTTGTTCAATCAAACCTATGCAGGTGCGGCAAGTGCCGTTACGGCATGAGCTGGGCCAGTCGATCCCACCTTGCTCTGCTGAGATCAACAACGGTTGATTCGTCCAGGCGTCAAACTGGTGGCCATCGGGTTCCACGCGGGCGATAAATAACGGGGGGCTGTCCTTGGGGTTCATGTCCTGATTCTAGGTGGGCGACGGTGATGGCTCGAGTAGAAACCCCTGTAAGTTGCACCTTTCTCGCGTCTCATAATGCAATCGATCCCTCCGCCGGGATGTCATCGCCAACTCAATCCAGGGAGACTTCAACTATGTCGCAGCAGGCCAATGCCCCAGCCGGTCGCGAGGTCCTTGACGCGCACACCAGCGATCCGGTTGTGATGGGGTGGATGGTGGGTTCGCCGCCCCCACCCGGCAAAGTTATTCAATTCGCCAATGGCGGCACAGTGCGTTTCCCCCAAACCCGCTGGTCTTATAGCCATATTCGACAGATGGTCCCCACCACCAATGTCTCCCGCGGCAGCGGGCCGGTTTGCCCTTTGCCCCGGGCGGAGCGCAGCGACATTGATGACATCACCTTCAGCGTGATGGACAGCGGCGAAACCATGACCTGGGCCCAGTCCCTCGCTGCCAATTTCACCGATGGCATTGTGGTTTTGCACCACGGGCGCGTGGTGTACGAGCGCTTCTTCGGCGCGCTCGAGCCGATGGGTCAGCACATTGCCATGTCTGCCACGAAGTCGTTCTTTGGCACTATAGGAGCGATGTTGGTGGACGAGGGCTCGCTGGACGAGACCGCCCTGGTTTCCCGCTACGTCCCTGAACTGGCCCAAACGGGGTTTGGCGACGCCACGGTGCGCCAGTTGCTCGACATGACCACCGGCATCCAGTACTCGGAGAATTACTCTGACCCCAACGCTGAAGTCTGGGCTCACGTGCAGGCCGGCAGTGTGGTCCCCCGGCCACCCGGTTACAGCGGACCTCAGAGCTTCTATGAGTATCTTTTGACCGTGAAGAAGGAAGGCGGCCACGGCCAGGCTTTTGCCTACAAGACCGTCAATACCGATACGCTGGGCTGGGTGATCAGCCGGGTCACCGGGAAATCTGTGGGTGCCAATTTGCAGCAGCGCATCTGGAGCAAGCTGGGGGCTGAGCAGGATGCCTATTTCACGGTGGACTCCGTGGGCAACGAGTTTGCGGGTGGCGGCCTGAATGCCGGGCTGCGGGACATGGCGCGCTTCGGCGAAATGATGCGTCTGGACGGCTTCTACAACGGCCAGCAAATTGTGCCCAGGCGCGTGGTGGCCGACATCTGCAAAGGGAGCGACACAGCCAACTTTGCAAGGGCTGGCTACCTGACCTTGCCCGGCTGGAGCTACCGCAACATGTGGTGGGTGTCGCTCAACGAACACGGTGCCTATACGGCGCGTGGCGTCCATGGCCAGGCGATTTATGTCGATCCCAAGGCCGCTATGGTGATTGCGCGCTTTGCGTCGCACCCAGTGGCGAAGAATGCGGTGTTTGACCCCACCTCGCTGCCCGC
>JANPAZ010000441.1:0-14108 GCA_031430225.1 Rhodoferax sp.
GCGCCGTCTACCCGCGCACCACGGCAGCGGTGGCCCAGGTTGGTGTGCACGCTGTAGGCAAAGTCCACGGCCGTAGCCCCCTGGGCCAGCTCCACGATGGCCGCGTCAGGCGTCAGCACATAGATGCGGTCATCAAACGACACCTGCTGCGGCTGGGCACCGCCCTCGCCCTTCTCAGCGCCCATCTGCGCGCCCGAGAGGTCGCGCTCCCATGCCAGCAACTGGCGCAGCACGGCAATCTTGGCGTCGTACTCCCCGCTGGCCGACACACCGGCATAGCCCTTGACGCCCGCTTCCTTGTAAGCCCAATGGGCGGCCACTCCGTGCTCGGCATGGTCGTGCATGGTTTGAGTACGGATCTGTATTTCAATCGGCTGGCCCCGGCCATCCATTGCACTGTCACGAACAATGGTGTGGAGCGACTGATAGCCGTTGGTTTTGGGCTTGGCAATGTAGTCGTCAAACTCATCAGCCACTGGCAGAAACTGGCTGTGCACCCAGCTCAGTGCCGCGTAGCAATCCGGGATGCTTGCCACCACAATGCGCAGCGCGCGAATGTCATAGACCTGCTCAAACCCCAGCGACTTGCCACGCATCTTCTTCACGATGCTGTAGATGTGTTTGGGGCGGCCCTGCACGGTGGCGCCAATGCCCTGCACAGCCAGTTCTGTTTGGAGGCGGTCACGCAACCGCTGTACGTAGGCCTCGCGCTCGGTGCGCTTTTCGTCCAGCAGCCTGGCCACCTGGCGGTAGGTATCTGGCTCCAGAAAACGAAACGCCAGGTCTTCCATTTCCCACTTGATTTCCCAGATACCCAGGCGATTGGCCAGCGGCGCAAACACCTGCAAGGCTTCACGTGCCAAGTCGGGGGGCACGGGTAATTTGGTGGCCGCAAAATGGCGCAAGGTTTGCAGGCGCGATGCCAGCCGCAGCATCACCACGCGCAGGTCGCGCGAAAACGCCAACAGCATCTTGCGCACGTTTTCGGTCTGGGCAGCAGCCGTCTGCGCCATCGGCACGGGGCTGGCCGACCGGTTTGAGCTCACCTGCACCTGGCGCGCCTGACGTTGCACCCGCACCAGTTTGGTGGTTTCGATCGCCAGCGCCGCAAAGTTGTCGCCAAAGGCCTTGGCGATGATGTCCTGCGGCTTGTTCAGGTAATCACAGGCATACACCAGGTAGCTGGCCGCCTGCATCGCCTCAGACCCGCCAATGGTCTTCAGGATCGCTGCGACGGCATCCGCATGTCCCAGTATGTTTTCACCCGTGTCCAGCATTTCAGTAGCCAGCAAAGGCTCGGCAAACGCGCGGGCGCGCGCCAGCGCGTTTGCCTGCTCAGGCAGGTTCTGCGCGGTGGCTGCAATCAGGGGGTTGCGCTGGGCGCTATCAGCCAGCCCTGGCGTGGTGCTTTTCATCCGGTTGGGCGCAGTTAATCAATCAAAAAGGAATTGAGCCACCGTATCCACTTGATTGTTTGCTACAAATGTAGGAGCATGCCCAACCCCTTCAAACTCCACCAAACGCGCCTTGGGGCCGCGCTGTGTCATGGCCAGTGCGGTCTGTGGCGTCAGCAGGTCAGACTGCGCACCGCGCGTCAGCAGCGTGGCGGCTTTGATGCCGTCATACAACTGCCACAGCAGCGCCTCGCCCTGGGCGGCCGCCTCTTGCGTCAGGTTTCGCACCGGCACCGCGATGGCCGGGTCGTAATGCAATTCGAAAACACCTGGATCGCCCACCTTCGGCTTCACCATGTTTGTTGAGAGCGCCAGCCACTGCTCGGGCGTGTGCGGGCCAAAGGTGGTGGAAATTACCCACATCGCATCCGCTGCCTGCTGTACCGATGTGAACCGACCGGTGTTACCCAGGTACGTGCGCAGGCGCTCCACAAACACCCAGGCGACCGCAGGGCCTACATCATTGAGCACCAGACGCCTGACCGGAACTGCAAGCGGCAGCCCCTGCTGCCCGCAAATCACCATGCCAATCAACCCGCCCATGCTGGTACCCACCCAGTCCAGGGTAGTCGGCTGGACCTGGGCCAACAGCGCCAGCATGTCCGCCGCATACTGTGGCACCTGATAGCCCTTGGGGTCTTTAAGCCAGTCGCTTTGACCCCGGCCCACCACATCAGGGCAAACCACACGAATCGGGTGTCCGGCCTTCTCGGCCCTGTCGCACAGCGCACGCGCCAGCACATCAAAGTCGCGCCCCTGACGGCTCAGGCCGTGCACGCAAACCACCACATGACCCGCTGCCGGGTCGCCCCATTGCCAATAAGCCATGCGATGGCTCCCGTTGGCATCAGGGCAGGTCACAAAATTCAGGGTGGGTTCGGTCATGTTGAGGGCAGTGGCTTGATAATTGCCGGGCACCGTGACGCCCGGGTTTCGTCAGGTATCGTATACCAATCCTTCGGGTAGCCAGCTCCATTCACCAATGACTTTTACAAGGGAAATCATCATGCTCAAAGGCAAAACAGCGCTCGTTACCGGCTCCACCAGCGGCATTGGCTTAGGCATCGCCAAGGCGCTCGCTGCCCAGGGGGCCAACATCGTGCTCAACGGCTTTGGTGACCATGCCGGCCCCACGGCCGAAGTAGCCGCCTTGGGCGTCAAAGTGGCCTACCACGGCGCTGACATGAGCAAGCCGGCCGAGATCGAAGACATGATGAAATACGCCGCCGCCCAGTTTGGACGCGTTGACATTCTGGTCAACAACGCCGGTATTCAGTACGTGGCCAAAATTGAAGATTTCCCCATTGAGCGCTGGGACGCCATCATCGCCATCAACCTCAGCAGTGCCTTTTTGGCCACGCGCCTGGCGCTCCCGGCCATGAAGGCCGCAGACAACGGCAAGGGATGGGGTCGCATCATCAACGTGGCGTCGGCACATGGCCTGGTCGGCTCACCTGAAAAATCTGCCTATGTGGCGGCCAAGCATGGCGTGGTCGGCCTGACCAAGGTCACCGCCCTTGAAAACGCCACCACCGGCGTGACCTGCAACGCCATTTGCCCCGGCTGGGTCCTGACGCCCCTGGTGCAAAAGCAGGTCGACGCCAAAGCCGCAGCCCAGTCCATCACCAATGAGGCCGCCACCCGGCAACTTCTGGGCGAAAAAGAGCCATCCATGCAGTTCACCACGCCGGAAGAGCTGGGCGCACTGGCCGTTTTCTTTTGCTCACCCGCGGGCAACAACGTGCGCGGTGTGGCCTGGAATATGGACGGCGGCTGGGTGGCCCAGTAAGCTCCTTCTAGGGTGTTTTACCTGCCGTTCTCAGGTATTTTCTGGATTTCATAAATATTGACCGGGTCGTAGTATGGGGTTCAAGGGTAAATCCCTTGGTAAACCGGAATCAATGACCCCAATATCCTCCCGCCCGCCCGACGCTATTCGTCCCTTTTTGATGGGCTTGGTGGTCACTGTGCTCGGCCTTTTGGGCAGCGCCTGGCTTGCACAGCAGCAAAGCGAAGTTGCTGAACAGGTCGAAAAGGCACGATTTCTGCGGGCCACGAATTCCTTGACAGAAGCCTTGGAGAGCCGCCTTGAGGCCTATATGGAAATCGCCTTCGGGCTGCGCGGCCTGTTTGTTGTCAACCCGAGCCTGGGCCGCCGTGACTTTGACCAGGCTTTAGCCCGCCTGGAGATCACAGGCCGGTATCCGGAAATCAAAAATGTCGCCTTCACACGCCACGTGACCGCTCACGAGAAGGATGCGTTTGAACGGCAAGTACGCCAGGACACATCCGTGCACCCCCTGGGGTACCCCAAGTTTGCGGTGTATCCACCCGGTGACCGCAGCGAGTACTTTGTAGCCGACTACATCTGGCCGATACGCGGCAATGAGGGCATTCAGGGACTGGACATCAGTGCACAACCCGCCAACCTGGCCTCCATGCAATATTCAATGCGAACCGGCAAGCCCGTGGCGAGCGGTCCGTTCAACCTGCTTCAGGAAAAAGATCACCGCACGGGATTTGTCATTCGCGTTCCTGTGTTCAGTGCACCCAGAGACCCAGGGTCTGGCCAGGCAGTCAGCACAAACTTTTTGGGCTCGGTCGCCATCACGCTGCGGGTCTTTGATCTGCTGGCACAACTGAATCGTGAAGGCAAGCAGACGGGGCTCCTGTTCACGCTGACTGACCAGGGATCGTCCATTGTGGACTTCGCCCAAACAACCCGACTGCCACTTTACGAATCAACTCCGTCCAGCCTTACCCAAGGCATCAGCTATAGCCGCGAAGTCGACATGTATGGCAGACGCTGGAAACTCGACTTCGTAGCCGACTCAACATTTTCTTCAGACAGTGAGCGGCGGGCTCCAGGTCTGATCGGTGCCGGAAGTGCCGTGATTTCATTGCTGTTGGGCCTCCTCGTAACGCTCCTGGCAAAAGGGCAATCGTCTGCGCGAGCGCGTGCGCTGGCCAGTGATGAAGCGCGACAAGAGATCGAAGAACGCTGGAAATTCGCCATTGAAGGCTCTGGCGACGGACTATGGGACTGGGACGTACCCAAAGAAAAGGTGTTTTTCAGCCTCAGATGGAAAGAAATGCTGGGTTTTGCCGATGCCGAGATCGCAGATGACTTCAAGGAATGGCATGACCGCGTGCACCCCGATGACCTTGCTGCGACCATGGTCCGGGTACAAGCACATCTCAGAGGATCAACCCCTCTCTACATCAGCGAGCAACGCATGCGTTGCAAAGACGGCTCATGGAAGTGGGTATTGGCCCGCGGCAAGGTGATGTCCCGGGCTGCCACGGGTCAACCCCTGCGGATGATTGGGACGCATACCGATGTCAGCGACCGAAGATCTCATGCGCAAGCACTCGAATTGTCGTTGAAGGACAAGGAAGCGCTGCTTAAAGAGGTTCATCACCGCGTGAAGAACAACCTCCAGGTCGTCACCAGCCTGCTTCGCATGGAGGGGCGTCGCAGCACATTGACAGAAATCAAAGACGTGCTGGGAGACATGCAGGGGCGCATCAGATCCATGGCATTGCTGCACGGCTTGCTCTATCAGTCGGGCACTTATGCGGCGGTCAATCTCGGGGACTACGTGAAAGAGCTCGCGGGTCAGGCGTTCAGTTCGCAGGTCAGAAACAACGGCTCGGTGCAGCTCAAATTTGACATCGCCTCAGTGCAGGTGGACATGGATCAGGCCATGCATTGCGGTCTGCTGGTCAATGAGCTGGTCTCCAACTGCCTCAAACACGGTTTTCCAGACGGCCACACGGGGGTTGTGACGGTCCGCGTGCAACCGGCGCCGGACGGAAAACTCTGGCAACTTCGTGTCACTGATACCGGTGTGGGCCCTCCCCCTGACTTCAGGGAAAAATTCAGCGACTCGCTGGGCTTGCAGCTGATCACCGACCTCGCAGACCAGCTCGAAGGTGCGCTGGAGATGACATCATTCCCCGCACGGGGTCTGGAAGTCACCGTCACTTTCAAAATCAAGGAAGCAGCCATCGCTGCCCAAACGCAATGACACCATCCCAAAAATCGCGACGCATTCTCGTTGTCGAAGACGAGGCCATCATCTCGCGAGATATCTGGCAGCAACTCATTGCCTTGGGCCATACACCGTTGGGTCCGGCGCGAACGGGGCAGCAGTGCATTGAGATGACCGATCAGCTACACCCTGAGCTGGTTCTGATGGATATCAACTTGCGAGGGCCGATGGACGGGATAGAGGCCGCCTTGGTCATTCGAACCCAATTTGGTTTGCCCACGATTTTTCTTAGCGCCTTCAATGGCGATGCAAGCCGGGAACGTGCCGAGCTTGCCAGCCCCACAGGCTTCCTGAGCAAGCCATTTACCGAGAATGAACTCGCGTCTGCCGTGCAAGCGTCGTTTTCCGACGTCGACCTGCAACCCCAATAGACTGCCTGCCCACCCAAGACTGGCCGGAAGAACTGTGGGCGCTGCTCGTGTACTTCTGCTCATCCGCAGGCAACAACATGCGCGATGTAGCACAAAAATGGACGGCGGCTGGGTCGCGCAATGAAAGTCAGTCGTTTTCGGTATGTACTCGTTCAAAAATCTTAACTACTTTGGCGTCCACCCAGGGCAAGGTCAGGTCATTGAACTCTTTGAAGTGCTCTGATGCCAAGTGGACAGCAAATGCTTCTTTGGATTCGTAAACCTCGTAGAGAAAGATTTCTAGAGGAGAAACTGTCGAGCGACAGACATCAAACTGATGACAGCCGACCTCATGCAGCAGCGATGTTTTGGCATTGGCGTTCATCTGGCGCGTGAAAGCGTCCAGGTATGCGGCCTTGATGGTGAATAGAACGGTCACGACGTACATGCTTAACCCCTGGCCGCAATCATGCGCGGCAACCATGATGTCAGTTCCGGGACATAGGTGATCAGGATGACGATGCTGAAAGTGGCCGCCATCATGACCCACAAATGACGGGTAATTTCTCCAATAGTCGCTTTGGCCAGCTTGGCGGCCACAAACAAAGTACCACCCACAGGCGGCGTGTAAAGGGCGATCGCCAGGTTTGCCGTCATGATCACACCCATGTGCACAAGATCGACCTTGAAAGCCATCGCCAAAGGCAGGAACAGCGGCGCCGCCATCAGAAGTGCGGGCAAGGGCTCAATAAATATGCCGAGCAGGACGAGCGCCACATTCAACATCAGCAGGAATACCCATTTCACGTGCGCGACTGACGCCACCCAGTTGGCCATTTGCTGTGCCACCTGTTCCGCTGTGATCAGCCAGGCTAGTGCGCCGGTCGCGCCAATCACCAGCATCACCGTCGCGCTGGTCATGAACGCCTTGAGAAGCAGTTGCGGGAGATCGCCGAAGCGCAGATCCTTGTATAAGAACATGGAAACGCCCAGTCCGTAAACCACTGCCACAGCGGCCGCCTCGGTCGGTGTGAAATAGCCCGACCAGATGCCGCCCACAATGAACACAGGCATCAGCAATGCCGGCCCTGCAGCAATGCCTGCCCGCCATATTTCATTCATGGACGAGGGTTTCCCGCCGATGTCGACGCCACTTTTTTTACCGTGCCACATGCAGACAGCGATCAGGGCAGCCGCAGAAAGCACGGCAGGAATCAGGCCGGCCATCGACAGCGTGCGCATCGACACGCCCGAAACAAAGGCATAGACCAGAAACGGAATGGACAGGGGCATGAGTAGCGCCAGCGTGCCCGCCACTGACACCAGCGCCGCCGCAAAACCACGTGAATACCCCTTTGCCAGCATGGCGGGTATCACCAGCGACCCGATCGCGGCCGTATCGGCAATGGCGGAACCAGAAACACCGCCAAACAGCAAGCATGACATGACCGTGACCACACCCAGGCCACCGGGCAGCCAGCCAAACAAGACATTCGCAAATTCCACAATGCGCTTGCCAACACCCCCTTGGGCAAGCAGTTCCCCAGTGAAGACGAACAGTGGGACCGCAATCAGGATGAAAGGCTCCACACCGCCAATGAAGGACAGGAAAACACTCTCCAGCGGGTACTGCATGCCGTAGACGGCCACGATGCCCGCCGTGGTGGCCAGCAGGGCAAACATCAGGGGAATGCCAGCCAACGCCAGTACAAAGAACGAACCAAATATCACGAGTGAAAGCATGGGATGACTCTGATTTTTTGAGAGGAATGCATTGGACTTAGTGTTGCGGGTAGCGAGTCTCGCGGGGCACTCCTCGAAGGATCTGCACCAGGTCCCAGCCCACAAAGATCAACATCAACACGGCACTCAAAGGCAGCGGCATGTATTGCCAGGCCATGGGCCATTCCAGGGTGGTCAGCACGTTGTCCCAGCCGCCCGAGACAATTCGGATGCCATAGAACAACAATACGCCAAGCACCACAAGGCAAAAAATTTGGACGCCAGCATCAGCCCAGCGCCGCATGGGCGCCTCCAGTTTGTCCAGAAATTCCCCAATCGCCATGTGCGCGCCACGCTGTGCAGCGGCGGCGCCACCCAGAAAAGTGACCCACACCATCAGCAACTCGCCCAGTTCGGTCATCCACGCAAAGTCGCGTGAAAACGCGTGCAAGACCACGTTGGCGAACACGAGCGCTATGAGGCTGGCGCCGATGCCAATCACCAGGCCGTCAACGCAGAGCGCAAGCCCGCGTAAGGCAGCCGGCGTGGCGTTGGGCCCATGGGGCGACGTGTTGTTGTTCATGGTGTACGCAGGCGATTGTTTGAACTACTTGACGGCTTTGCGGATGGCAGCTGTCTCATTAAGGACCAGATCAACATCGGCCCCGTACTTTTCGCGGGCTTTGGCATAGACAGGCTGCACCGACTTGCGAAAGGCTTCCGTATTGGGCTTGCGATTGATCTTGGCACCCTTGGAGGCCATGTCAGCCAAAAGAGCCTCGTCGTTGTCGCGAATCATGTTGCGCTGAAAAGGTGCCACCTCTTGTGCAGCGCGGGTAATCGCCGCTTGATCGACTGGAGACAACTTGACCCAGGTCTTTTCGGAAATGGCCAGGGGTGTCGGGCTGTAAACGTGGTTGGTCAACGTGACATGTGGCGCCACTTCATAAAACTTGTTGGACGCGATGGTGTCGATCGGATTCTCCTGGCCGGCCACCGCGCCCTGCTGGATCGCCAGGTAGACTTCTGGCAGGGGCATGATCTGAATACCGAACCCCATCGCCTCCAGTTGCCAGCGCATCATCTCGTTGGGGAAAGTACGCAGTTTCTTGCCCTTGGCGTCGTCAGGTGAGTTCAGAGGCTCCCTGGTGGTCATGCTCCGGAAACCGGCTTCCCAGGTCGCGAGAAAACGGAAACCTTTGGCAGGTGCCTTGTCGAACTGTGCTTTCAGCCATTTGGATTCGTCGTAAAACTTCCAGCCCTGCGCATAGCTGTCAATGATGAACGGCATGAACGTAAGATTCAGACTGGGTACAAAGGAGGCATAGGAGCCGGTGCCTGACACGGTGAAATCAACGCCACCCAGTGTGAGCTGTTCGATGTTCTTCGGATCGTTGCCGAGTTGGGAACAACAGAAAACCTGTACCTTGTAGCGCCCTTGCGTGTACTCCTCTACTTTCTTCGCGAAGACTTGGGCTGCGGCCTGACGCGCGCCCTGCTGCTGATCGGTATGGCTGAACTTCAATAGGGTCTGGGCTGCAACGCCCGTGGCAAATGCGGTAGTTGCCACGGTGATGGTGAAACTCAGAAGGGCTTTGGAGGGATTCATGAAATTTCCTTTTGGAAAGTTGACAGATCTGCTGGGACTGGGGGGGAAACTACAACCGGGCTGAACCCTTCAAGCGTGACGCGGCAACCCGTCTGGTTCGAGGCATAGATCGCTTCCTGAATCAACAGGTTGCGCAAGTACGTCGACGCGGTGTTTTCGGGCTCGCGATGGGTGCCAATGCAATTGACCACATGTTCTTGCAGGTGCCTGCACGCATCCCCTCCAAACCCGTGGGTCGGACCGCTGTCATAGTCGTGCTGTACCTCTGCGCCGTGGTGCGGCTTCCACCAAAGGCGGGCATTGCCGTCGAGTCGTAAGACGCCCAGGGCGCCCTCCAGCCACATCTCACCCATCGTGCGCCGCGGGTTGTCTGCCACGTGATCATTCAGCCTGTTTCCATCAAACAGGCCGGCCGCTCCGTTGGCAAAATCAAAGGTGATCAGCCCGGCGTCTTCGCCCTGGATGGCGGGGTTGAGCCTGCGCAACCGGGCGTAGACGCCATCTACCTCGCCCATCAGAAACCGGAACGTGTCAATCAGGTGAATCGCGGTCTCAAGCACCAACAGACGCGGCATGGTCTGGAAGTAAGGCTGGCGATCGAGATACGCGCGCGGCCCCTGCCCGTCACCCGGGCGCAACCGGAAGCTCACGTTGTGAAGCGCCCCCAAGACACCCGCGTCAATCAACCTGCGGGCTTCCCTATACCAGGGCATGAACCGGAAATTCTCATGCACGGCCAGCAGCGTGTTGGCACGGGCGGCTTCGAGCGTCAGCGCCTTGGCCTGGGCGTAGTCGAGGCCAAATGGTTTCTGGCAAATCACGGGGATCTTGCGTTCCAGGATGGCGCCCACCACCGCGCCCTGGCTCGCAGGGGGCGTGACAACATCGACCAGATCGGGTCGCGTTTCATCCAGCATCCGGCCAATGTCTGAGTGCACCTGCCGAACGCCAAACCGGCTGGCGGCTGCTTCGGCCTTTTCGCGGCTAATGTCGCACACACCGACGAGATCAATGCCGCGCATCTGGCTCCACCCTTCCAGGTGAAACTGACTGAAATAGCCGGTACCGACAACAGCAATTTTCATATCTGTTCAATAATCAACGGGTGGTACTGGGCGCCATGAGCGCATTGATGACCGCCGAGGTCACCGCCACCGTGCCACTGTCGCCGCCAAACTCCATGGGTTTGACGATGCCAGCTGAAAAAACATGTTCCACAGCGGCTTGCACCAGGGCAGAACCATCGGCAAGCCGGGCATCGCCATGCCGGTCAGCGAGCCAGTCGAGCATCATGGCAGCCGACAGAATCATGGCGGTCGGGTTGGCCTTGCCCATGCCCGCAATGTCAGGGGCCGTGCCGTGAGCTGGTTGGAACAGGGCGTGATGCTCACCAATATCGCCTGACGGCGCCATGCCCATCCCTCCGACCAGAGCCGCGATCAGGTCTGACAGAATGTCGCCAAACATATTTTCGGTAACCAGCACGTCATAAGTCCAAGGCTTCATCACCAGATTCAGTGCCATGGCGTCGACATAGGCACTGTCGGAGCTGATGGCCGGGTATTTAGCGGCAGACTCTTCAAATATCTTTCGCCAAAACGCCATGGAAGCGAAAACATTGGCCTTATCGACATTGGTTACACGGGGCTGCCGCCCATTGCGCTGACCGCGACGCTCCGCGAGCTGAAATGCAAACTCGCAGATTCTGCTGGTGCCCTTGCGCGTGATCTGCATCGTGTCGTAGACCTCTGTGTCACCGCGGACATCACCCCTGCCCCGGGCGTAAAAGAGACCTTCAGTGCTTTCGCGCACCAGCACGAGATCGATGGCACTGGCCTGCGGTGAAGCCAGGGGTGTCGGCAAACCCTTGAAAGTGCGGATGGGCCGCACACCAGCGTACAGATCAAAATGAAAACGCAGGTCCAGCTGCGGGATGATCTCAGTGCCGTCGGCACCCCGCACATGGGGCAGCCCCATGGCACCAAACAGAATCGCATCGGCCTTCTCGCATACCGACAGGGTGTCGTGTGGCAATGCCACGCCGGTGTCCAGATAGTGCTGCGCACCTGCCTTCTGGTAGTCCAGTTCAAAGTCCACAGGAATGCGCTGACCCACGGCTGCGAGCACTGCGTCAGCGGCACGCATGACTTCATTGCCGATGCCATCCCCTGGCAAAACTGCGATGTGGTATCTGGATTTCATTTGCAATCTACTCATTGAATTTATGACAAAGGGGGCTTGAAGAATTCGAGAGTCGCTTACATCTGCTGAAGGCGGAAGCGCTCAAAGATGGCGAGTAATTCGCGCGAGGCGCGCTGACGGTGTTGCCTGTAAACCGTGGAAGCACCCACGGCATCGCCCTCACGCAGCCGGTCTACCAGGGCCATGTGTTCCAGCGTGGAATTCACCGGCTTGGGGCGTAAGCGCAGCGTGAACATGCGCGCACGGTGCGCACGATCCCAATAGCTGAAAACAGCATCGGCCAACATCTTGTTGCCCGCCATATGCACCAGCCGTTCGTGGAATGACTCATCCGCTGCGGCCCAACCATCCAGGTCGTCCTTGTCCAGCGCCTTCTGCATGGCCTTGTTGGCCGTCATCAAAGGCTTGAGCTCTGCCTCGGTCGGCTTGCGGGCGGCCAATAGCTCGGCGGCCATGCATTCAAGCGCGGTCAATATTTCGTAAATTTCCCTCATGTCCGTTGGAGACACCGGCAGGACCCGCATGCCACGCCGTGGAACCACTTCAACCAGGCCTTCGTTCGCGAGCCGGATGAGGGCTTCCCGCACAGGCGTCCGGCTCATACCGAGCTGAAGCGCAATTTCCTGTTCCAGCGCCTGATAGCCCGGTGCCCAGACGTTGTCCAGAATGCGACGTCGCATATTCTGGTAGGCGCCATCCACCATGCTGGCCCCGTCGACGGGCAATGTGGGGGGCTGCGTCATGGTGCGACAACTTTCAAAATGGGGAAAGTTGGCATCAGTAGCTCCAGTGAATGGGCGGATGACCCGCGACCGGCATGGGCAGTGTGGCCAGTTGCGTGCCAAGCAGGCATCCAAAGTACCCCGTTTTAAGATCAGGCCCACCAAACGCCAGGCTGGAAATGTTGCGAAGCACTTGACTCTTCACGCCGTCGAGGTGCGGTCGGCCCATGTCATCCGCCTGATAGGCCGCCTCAACCCATGCCAAATGTTCAGCGTCGGCATCTCGCAGCCATGGGCTCTGGTGGCCGTCCGGCGCCACTCGAATCACGCTATTGCTGACGATGCTGACCACCCAGAGGTGAGCCTCGCAGTCGAAAACCATGCCATCAGGGAAGATGCCGGCACCAAACTCGGTCACCACCTCCTTCGCCCCCAGGCTACCGTTGGCGCGAATGGCAAAGCGTGACAGTCTTCTGCTGAAGGTCTCATTGACGTAAAGCCAATTGCCGTCCGGCGAAATCGCGCACTCGTTGGTGTAGCCCAATCCATCGGCCACAATGCGGGCACCATTTCTATCAACGACCACGATAAACCCATCGTTACAGGATTTACGGTAGCCGAGCGCGCGGGGCGACAGTCGCGTACTCACCGTGATCCACGTCCGCCCTGCCTCGTCTTCAACGACAAAGTTGCTGGGCGGCAAAGCCACACCATCCACCTTACGCAGATAGTGGGTCATCTGTCCGTCACGCTGAAGGTGAAAGATTCCGCCCTGCTCTGCTCCGAGGTGGGCAACCAAGAATGAGCCATCTGCGCGCAACGCGATGCCATTGGGCTTAAGGGCTTCGCCGTCCACGGCAGGACCAAGGTATATGGACTGCGCGCCCGACGGAGAAATGTGTGCAACGCCTCCTCGCCAATCGGCGCAGTAGATATCACCTGCTTTGGTCGTCAACACGCATTCCGGTCGATTCAAGTCGAGGCCAGCCCACTGCACTTTCGCCAATAATTCTTCAGAGGTCGGAGTATCCGCAGCGAACTTGTCGACGGCCAATTCTTGAACTTGAAATTCACTACGCATAATTTAATGTATACGTTATTCTTTGAAAAAAATTCAGGGTATTCCCTGAAAGGCGCTGCTCCCGTCAAACTCGCGAAGCCAATTCCACTACCCTGCCTGCTTAAACGCCATCACCGCCTGGTTGCGCAAGGTGCGAAGCAAAGCCAGTTCTTTCTCGTCCAGCACCAGCCCGCCGCGAGACCCTTTGTCGGCATAGATCAGACCGAATGCAGTGCCCTTCATTTGCAATGGCAAGAGCAAAAATGTCGGTGCGTTAAAGTTTTTGCGGTACCACTCTGGCAGGCGCTGTGCAATACGTGCCTCAGTGGCGTCGCTGATCATGGTGTCAACGCCCTTGGCGCAGACCGCACCAAACAGATCAAGATTTGCGGCCTTCAAGGGCACGTTGAACGATTTGACGATGGCTTCCACGCCCTGCCCCAAACCAAAGCGCCCGGTGAGGCATTCGGTTTTCGGGTCGCGCATGCAAAACACCACGCGCTGGAACGCCATGGCGCGAAACATGGTCTCCAGAATCATGCGAAGCACATCGGTCAGGCGAAACTCTTCCACCATGGCATTGGTAATGTCCTGTATGCCGGCTGCCAGAAGCTCGGCCACAGGCGGGGCACTGGGCGCCGCAGTGGTCTTGGGCTTTTCGCTCGGACCGGGTGTGGCCAATAGCTGGTGCGGAACCAGGCTGTCCTGCGTGTCTTCCAGCACCACTTCCAGCGCGTCGTCATCGGCGTCAACCGGTGCCTGCAGCAGCTTGGCCGCCGCCGAACCAGGATGAATTTTGAGGTCCATCGCCTGCGCCATCTCGATCAGCTTCAGACGCGCCTTGGCGGTGGCGGCCTGCACTTCGTCTGATGTGACGTCCAGCGCCCGGCAATGGCGTTTGGCCAGCTTGAGCAGTTGCGCGTCGAGCTCCTTC
>JANPAZ010000442.1:0-3538 GCA_031430225.1 Rhodoferax sp.
CAGGTCGGTGCAGCCGTAACTTTTGAGCAGCAGGGCGGCGAGCATGCCAATGGCACCGCCCCCCAAAATCAGGACGCGGCACTCCTGCACCGGACGCACCAGCACGCGCATGGATAAGTTGATGGCGTGCAGCGCAGTGGCGGCTGGCTCGGTGACGGCGGCATGCACCACTGACATGTCTTGCGGCATGTCGATGAGCGATGCGGCGGGGATGGACATCAGATCTGCAAACGCGCCAGGGCGTGTCATGCCGACCATGGTGCGGCGTGAACACAGGTTATTGCGGCCCTGCACGCAGAAGTCGCAAGTGCCACAGGTGATCAGTGGGTTACCCGTGACACGTGTGCCTTTGGTATACAGGGGCGACGCACTCTCCACCACCGTGCCGCAGAATTCATGCCCCAGCACCAGGCCGGGTTTGCGGCGCGGGTCATGCCCATGGTAGGCGTGCATGTCTGAGCCACAGATGCCAACGGCTTCAATTTTGAGAATGACTTCGCCCACGTCCAGCGTGGGGGCGGGGCGATCCAGCAATTGGACTTCGTTGGGTTGGGTGTAAACAAGGGCTTTCATGGGATGTGTTCCGAGTTAGGAGGTGGAATATTTGTTGCGACAGGTCTTCAAAAAATCTGCCATGAAGGTGCCCAAAATCTCCGCTTGATGCATGCTGACGCCGTTGTACAAACTGGCCCTCAGGTACTTCCCAACCCCAAATGGGGTCAGCGTTCTTAAGCCAACGATTCCCCGCTCCCAGCCTTGGATCAAGAAGCTCCGCGTGGTTTCCTCGTCGCCACCGGCGACATCAAAGGGGATGTTCATGCGGCTGCGGATTGAGGGATCTGCAATAGGGGTCGAATAAAAACCCTCCGACTTGTCGATCAAGGCATACAACATGGCCGACTTTGCAATAGCCCGGCGCTCCATTTCATGCACGCCACCCTGCGCGATCATCCATTGCATATAGATGTTGACTACCTCGACGTTGAAGGTGGCGATGGTGTTCCACAAATTGCCCTCACGGGCATTTGTGGTGTAGCAGAGCACGCCAGGGCAAAGTTTACTGGGCGTGCCCAGCAAGTCCCGGCGAATCACACACAGTGTGACCCCTGGGTGACCGATGTTTTTGGACGCGCAGGCAAACAGAACGCCCACGTTGCAGCCCACCCAGTCAATGGGCTTGGTAGAAAAGTCTGACGATGCGTCAATCACCAGCGGTGCTTTGATGCCCAGCTTGGGAAGCTGATGCAACTCAATCCCGTTAACAGTTTCGTTCGAGCAAAGATACACATACTTGGATTCGGGATCCAAATGCTCAAAGGATGGATTGCGGGTAAACGTGCCATCTTTGTTCTCGGAGGAAACAACGATAGGGCGGCAGTATTTTGAGGCGTCGGATAAGGCGCGTTTGGACCAGGTGCCATTGACCAGGTAGGTCGCTTTTTCATCGCCATTGGGACAAAGGTTGAGCGGAACCGCCGCAAACTGTCCGTGCCCACCCCCATGCATGAAAAGTATTTCATATTGTTCAGGAATGCCCATCGCCTTGCGACAGCGTTGCACCACGCTGGCAAGGATGTCTAAAAACTCTGGCGACCGATGCGAAAGGTACATCGAGCACATGCGTTCCGCGTCGAACAAGGCCTTGATGCTTGTCTGTACTTCAGCCGCAAGTGATGTGGGCCCAGGGCTAAAATTCAGCGGCGTCACGCCGCTGGGGGGAAGCAACGATCCGAGCATGGCCGGATGAGTGCCGGCTGGTTTCAATAAGGTTTCGTCCATCGACTGCATGGCAGGCCCCGAGGTTATTTGGCGGTAAAGCCGCCGTCAATCATGATGGTTTGGCCCGTGATGTAGCTGGACGCATCGCTGGCCAAAAACACGGTGAGGCCGTAGAGATCAGTCAATTCGCCATTGCGTCCAATGCAAGTTTGATCTGCATTTTTCTGTGCGGCCTGCGCATTGCCAAATACGGGCGCGGTCAAGGCGGTGGGGAAAAATCCCGGCCCCATCGCATTGCAAGTGATGCCGCGTGCAGACCATTCCTGTGCAATAGCGCGGGTGAGTTGCACTACGCCGCCCTTGCCCGCACCATAAGGTGCACTGTTGCCAAAGGCCCGCGTGCTTTGCAAGCTGGCGATGTTGATGATGCGGCCCCAGCCTCGCGCAGCCATGGCGGGTGCCAGGGCCTGGGTCAAAAAGAAGGGTGCGCTTAAGTGCAAATTGATTTGGGTTTGCCAACTCTCAGGCGTTACCTGGGCAAAGGGTTCGCGCAGGTTGACCCCGGCTGCATTGACCAGGATGTCAATGGGGCCTGTTGCCAAAGCTTCCGCTGCGCCAGCCTGCGCCGCCGCGACGTCTGCCAGGTCACACGACAGGCACTGCACGGCAATGCCCTCGGTACGCAGTTTGGCGGCGGATTGCTCCAGCGCGTCGAGGCGCCGCGCCATCAGCACAATGCCAGCCCCGGCCAGACCCAAGGCCATGGCCATGGCCTCACCGATGCCAGAGTTGCCGCCAGTGACCAGCGCAGTCTTGCCTTGCAGGCTGAACAGTTGTTCCAGCTTCATCACGTCTATACCGTGACAGACTCACCCAAATCAAAGGTCTGACCAGGGAAGTACTTGGCCAAACGAACGTCGGCCGTTAGGGCATGTCCTTCCATGCCTTCCAGGCGTGAGATACGCGCGGTGGCCAAACCAATGTCGCGCGCCGCTTCCTTGGTCATGCGTTGCCACGTCAGGGTCTTCATGAACTTGTGCACCGAGAGGCCACCGGAATAGCGCGCAGCACCTTTGGTCGGAAGCACGTGGTTAGGGCCGCTGGCTTTATCGCCGTAGGCCACCGTGGTTTCTTCCCCTATAAACAGCGAGCCATAGCAAGTCAGGGTTTTTAGCCACCAGTCCAGGTCTTTGGTGTGCACTTCCAGATGTTCAGGCGCATAGCGGTCAGACACCTCCACCACCTCCTCCCGCGTGGAGCACACAATCACTTCGCCGTAGTCGCGCCAAGCCGCACCCGCCGCGTCACGTGCGGTGGGAGGCAAGGAGGCTACCAACGCGGGGACGCGCGCCATCACGTCCTTGGCTAAAGATTCGCTGGTCGTGAACAACCAAGCGGGTGACTCATGACCGTGTTCGGCTTGGCCAACCAAGTCGATGGCGACAATGGCGGGGTCAGCAGTTTCGTCTGCAATCACGGCCACCTCGGAGGGGCCGGCAAACACATCGATGCCGACCTTGCCAAACAGGCTGCGCTTGGCTTCGGCCACGAACTTGTTGCCCGGGCCAACGATCACGTCCGCAGGCTTGCCCGTGAACAGACCGAAGGCCATGGTGGCAATGGCTTGCACACCGCCCAAGGTCATGATGATGTCAGCGCCGGCCTTGTCAAACGCATACATCAGATAGGGGTGCATTGGGCCACCGCGGAAAGGGCCAGAGCACGCCAGGATGGTTTTGACGCCAGCCGCCTTGGCTGTTGCCACGCCCATGTAGGCAGAGGCAATGTGTGCATAGCGCCCTGCCGGTGCATAGCAACC
>JANPAZ010000443.1:0-2953 GCA_031430225.1 Rhodoferax sp.
CGCGGGAGCACGTGAGCGCTGTGTGACGCTGGTCGCAACGCTTCACCAGGTGGATATGGCGCTGGCACATTTTTCACGAATTATTGGTTTACGCGAGGGTGAACTTGCATTTGACTTGCCGGCTGATCAGGTGACCGAGGAACGCTTGGCCCGGTTGTACGACAGGTATGAGCACGAATTACGTGGTGGGGCCGCAGTTGTTCCTCTCGAGATCGCCTCGGCATTGCCCCAGCCAGCGGTCATGCATTGCCGCTGACCCGGTCTTAAACCGATCATGGCAGAAGTGGTAAACGTGCAAGGTTCCAGTCAATCTGAATTGACATCGGCTCCAACGCGCGACCCGGCCTGGATGTCGCGCGTTTTCTGGATAAGCCTTGGCTTGGTCGCACTGTGGCCGTTGGGTGTAACGACCGAATTCAAGCCCTGGATTCTGCTGGAACCTGACAATCTCAAGATTAGTGCAAAGTTCATTGCCAGTTTTTGGCCCTTGGTGTCCAACACCGAGTTTCTCGAGTTGGTCGCACGCGAAACCTGGCGGACCATCGCCATGGCAACGGTAGGCATCACGCTGGCGCTGGTTTTGGCCATTCCACTGACGCTGCTGAGCACACGTGTCATTTCAGTTTCTGCACTTTCGGGTCGCATGGCACGCGGGCCGTACTGGTTGCGCCAGGGTGTGCGCTGGTGTCTGATTGTGTTGCGAAGCATCCCGGAGCTGGTATGGGCGTTGGTTTTTGTGCGCGTCGTAGGACTGGGTCCAACGGCCGGCGTGCTGGCAATAGCATTGACCTATGCCGGCATGTTGGGCAAGGTCTACGGCGAAATTCTTGAAAGCGGTGAAACCCATGCCACGCAGACCCTCCTGCGCAACGGCAGTGGGCGGCTGCAATCATTTTTCTATGGCTTGCTGCCCACCAATGCAGCGGAATTGACCAGCTACACCGTTTACCGGTGGGAATGTGCGATTCGCTCGTCCGTGGTTCTCGGCTTTGTTGGCGCTGGGGGATTGGGGCAGCAGCTTGACAACTCCATGAAGATGTTTAACGGGGGCGAAGTGGCCACCATGCTTCTGGTGTTTATCGCGCTCGTGGCTTTGGCTGACAAAGTCAGCGCCTGGCTGCGCAGGGCGCTGGGATAGATACGACTGATATGAACAAGATAACCGCAGCCAACGCCCCGTTCAAACTGCCTATGCGGCTGTTTGAAGCACGCTGCAAGGCTTGCTGGTTCATGCTGGGACTTCTGGTGCTTGTGGTGTCAAGTTTTTGGTCGCTGGACTTGAAGTGGGCTCAGTTTCTGTCCCGCGAGGCAGCCTTCAGCATGGGCCGTTTCATCGCCGAGTTTTTCCCCCCCGACTTGTCGAGCGCCTTCGTACGCAAGGTGGCATTGGGCGCCTGGGAAACGCTGGCCATGTCGGCCTTGGGAACCGTGCTGGCTGCCGCCTTTGGTCTGGTACTGGCCTTGCCCGCCAGCCGTATGCATGCCGGGGATCGCGGGATCTCCCGTGCGCCGACTCGACTGCTCTTGAACGCGCTACGAAGCATTCCCGAGTTGGTGTGGGCTGCATTGCTTCTGATCTCCGCAGGCTTGGGTCCTTTCGCGGGCACGCTGGCACTCGCGCTGCATACCACTGGCGTTTTGGGACGGCTGTTCGCGGAAGCGGTTGAGAATGCGCCTGCAGGTCCGGGCGACGCGCTACGTGCACAGGGCGTTGGCAATGGGCGCATTTTTCTGTACGCGACACTGCCGCAAATCTTGCCGCAACTGCTAAGCTACACCCTGTACAGATGGGAAAACAATATCCGCGCAGCCGCTGTACTGGGTGTAGTGGGCGCAGGCGGTTTGGGTCAGTTGTTGGCCTTTCATATGGGTTTGTTTCAGATGAACAAAACAGCTACCATTTTGGGTGCCATGCTGCTGATGGTCGCCCTAGTGGATGGCGCCAGCCACGGTACCAGGCGACTGCTAACGCGCTGAACAGGAGACAGACATGTTGATGATCTTCAAAATTTTGCTGCTTTCAATGGCCAGCCTATTGCTAATGGCATGCGGAACACCCTACGCCACCGTTCAGAATCGCGCCGGCGAACCGGTGATGCTGCTGGGTCATGACCCGGTGGCCTATTTCACGCAGAATGCTCCCGCGAGAGGCAAGGCTGAGCACAAGGTCAGCCTGCCAGATCGCACCTATTACTTTGCGAGCGCTGAAAACAAGGCCCTTTTTACAGCCAGCCCGACGCGTTACGAGCCGCAGTACGGCGGGTTTTGCGCCAGTGGTGCCGCGTTTGCCATCAAACTGGGTAGCGACCCAACCTCGTGGCAAATTTATGACGGTCGCCTGTTTATTTTTGGCGACGTGTTGGGCAAGATGGCCTGGCAAATAGACCCGAAGTGGAATGTGGATCATGGTGACAGGTTGTGGCCCGCCATTGCCGAAAAAGGATGGCGTGGCGCGTCTTTAACGGCCTACGCGTCCAAAGTGCCGCATTACAAAACGGGGGCACAGATTCGAGAGGAGTGGGCCGCCAAAAACCCCGGCAAGTCGTGGCCCACTTATGACGTGGGCGGCATGTTCAGCAATTTGTTCATGAAGCCACCGGGCTGGCGGGCCGCTGAAGGATTCAGCCAGCCATCCTTGGGTTATCCCGATTAAGTGGCCTGGTCTGGCCAACCCGAGCCGCGCCCGTGACGCACTGCTTGGGCGCGTCACATCCAAGGTCTCAGGACTTCTTGGCCTTTGCAGCAGCCACTTCTTTCGCAATTTCTTCGCCGCTCTTGTAGTGTGGCACCCGCAGGATCAGGCGCTTTGTGCGTTGAATGATGCTGTTGCTGCCGGCCACCTCTTCTTTCCAGTATTTGTCGGCCAACGTGATGTGGCGGGCTTCGTCGACCAAAAAGCCATCCATTGAGCCCTTGCCGCCAAAGATGTAGAGCTTGCCGTTCACCATCTTCC
>JANPAZ010000444.1:0-3618 GCA_031430225.1 Rhodoferax sp.
GCCAGTGACGGCCCCCGATTGCTGTTTTATCCAGGCTCCAGCATTGGCAATTTTGCCCCTGTTGATGCCCTGAATTTTCTGCGCAGTGCGCATAGCGCTTGCGGGTTGGGGGGCGGCAGCGGGTTGCTGATTGGTGTGGATCTGGTGAAGGGCCGGGCCGATCTGGAAGCGGCCTACGATGATGCTTTGGGCGTGACGGCCGCTTTCAACCGGAACCTTCTGTTGCACGTGAACCGCATGGCCGGTACCGATTTCCAGGTACCCGACTGGCGGCATATCGCGCTTTTCAACGAAACCGAGTCCCGTATCGAGATGCACCTGGAAGCAGTGCGGGCGGCCTGCGTGCGATGGGGACAGGGCGCACAGCGTGACTTTGCAGCCGGTGAACGCATTCATACCGAAAACTCCTACAAGTGGACGGTCGCGGGGTTTGCAGAATTGCTGAGCCGTGCCGGCTTTGGGGAGGCCATTCACTGGACGGACCCTGACCGGCGGTTTGCGGTGTTCTGGGCCAGTGCGGATGTGAAGGCTGCTTAAGTTTGGGGACGTCGTCGTTCAGGCGGTCGGGTCAGAACGGTGGCCGCTTTAATTGCGCTTTTGCCCGGGCTCGCGTCAGCGCCGCCTCAATCACCGCACGCTTTTTGTCCAGTTCCGTCGGGTCAGTCAATTTGGAGTGACTGCCCAGGTCCGCCAGCTTCATTTCAGCCTTTTCTACAAGCCGAATCGCATTTTCGCCCTCATACCTATTGCGTCGATAGCTACTGAATTCATAGCGCTCCCGGGCCTGGGCGGCCAGCGGCTCAGACCACGCCGCCCAGCCCGTGGATTCACCGGTGACGTTCTCAAGCACGATGCAATCGACGGGGCACACCGGAATGCACAGCTCGCAACCCGTGCAATAGGGCTCGATTACCGTATGCATCAGTTTGTTGGTGCCCACGATGGCGTCGGCTGGGCAGGCTTTAATGCATAGCGTGCAGCCGATGCACCAAGCCTCATCAATGAAGGCAATGGTGCGCGGGCCTTCCATGCCGTTTTGGGGGTTGAGCGGGATGACGGGCTGGCCCGTCACCGCTGCCAATCGCGCGATGCCTTGCGCCCCGCCTGGAGGGCACTGGTTGATGGGCGCTGCGCCGTCGGCAATTGCTTGCGCATAAGCGGCGCAGTCCGGGTAACCGCAACGGGTGCACTGGGTCTGCGGCAGGACGGCCAGAATATCGGCGGCCAGCAACTGCCTCACCATCGCATTACTTCCGGGTGCTGGCCTTTGGCTTGGCCGTAGCGCTTTTTGCCACCCATTTGGTTGCTGCGGGTGCATTTTTGACGGGCACCAAAGCGACCGTTGATGCTTTGGTGGCTTTGGCGACTTTTGCCATTTTTTTGGGCGCAGGGGCAACCGCTACCGCCGCAGCCTTGGTGATCGGCGCTGCCGTGGCGACAGCTGCTACCTTGGCGACCGGTGCTGGCGCTGCTTTGGGCTGGTGCGACAAGATGAACGACTTCACTTCCGGGTACACCACATCGCGCCAGCGACGGCCGGAGAAAATGCCGTAGTGACCAGCACCCTTGGCTTCAAGGTGCTTTTGCTGTGAGGCCGGCACACCACTGCAAATGGCATGAACAGCTTCGGTCTGGCCAGAGCCGGAGATATCGTCGAGCTCACCTTCCACTGAAAACAGGGCGGTGGTCTTGATGTCTTGGGGGCACACGCGTTCGACTTTGCCATCCACACCGCGCACGTCCCAAGTACCGTTAACCAGACTGAATTCCTGGAACACCACTTTGATGGTTTCAAGGTAGTAGTCGGCGTCCATGTCCAGCACCGCGTTGTACTCGTCATAAAACTTGCGGTGCGCTTCTGTGCTGGCGTCGTCGCCTTTGATCAGGTCTTTGAAATAGTCGTAATGGCTATTGGCATGGTTGCTGGGGTTCATGGCCACAAAGCCCGAATGCTGCAAAAAGCCGGGGTACACACGGCGTCCGGCACCGGGGAAGTTGGTGGGCACGCGGTAGATCACGTTGTTCTCGAACCAGCTGTGGCTCTTGTTCATGGCCAGGTTGTTTACCGCGGTGGGTGATTTACGCGCATCAATCGGGCCGCCCATCATGGTCATGCTCAGTGGCGTGGTTTCGCCGCGGCTGGCCATCAACGAAACGGCGGCCAGCACGGGCACTGTGGGCTGACATACGCTGATCACGTGGCAATTGCCATAGATGCCTTGCAGGTGGCGGATGAACTCCTGCACATAGTTCACATAGTCGTCCAGGTGGAACTCACCCTCTGACATGGGCACCAGTCGGGCGTTTTTCCAGTCGGTGATGTAGACCTTGTGGTCTTTGAGCATGGTTTTGACGGTGTCACGCAATAGCGTGGCGTAGTGACCCGAAAGCGGCGCCACGATCAGCACGGGTGGTTGACCCTTGAGCTTGTCCAGCGTGGCAAGGTCGTCGGTAAAGCGTTTGAACCGGCGCAACTCACAAAATGGTTTGGTAATTTCAATGCGCTCGTGAATGGCCACACCCACACCGTCCACATCGACAGTACGTATGCCAAACTCAGGCTTCTCGTAGTCCTTGCCCAGGCGGTGCATCAGGTCGTAACCGGCCGACAGGCGCTGTGCAAACGGGTTTTGACCCATGATGGACAGGGGGTTGGCGTACACCTTGGCAGCAGCATGGGCCAAATCAGAAAACGGCTCCATCAAAGAGCGCTGGGTTTCGTAGAGTTGGTAAAGCATGTGAGTAAAGCCTTCGGTTTATGTTGCAGTGCAATATAACAGGAGTTGCACACTACAAATTGGAGTGAAAACCCCAAAGCGGTGCAATAGTGGGTACTTTTACCAAAAAACGTCGGTCTGTGTTGTGGAGCAGCCTTGACTATAGGCAGGCGCGAAATGAAACTGGCATAGTTGCTATAAAATATATAGCGAACTATGCTCGTTCTATGTGGGCCATTGCCCGATTTTCTGCCTGATATCCAAATCAGGCAAGAACCTTGGCAATGGCCGCGCAGACGTGGTCAATGTTCTTGCTATTGAGTGCTGCCACACACATACGACCTGTGTCGGTGCCGTAAACGCCGAACTCGGAGCGCAGTCGAACCATCTGGTCTTTGGTCAGGCCTGAGTAACTGAACATGCCGATCTGGGTGGTGATGAAGCTCATGTCCTGCTTGATGCCGGCGGCTTTCAGGCCATCCACCAGATTCTGGCGCATGGCCTTGATGCGCACACGCATGTCACCCAGTTCCTTCTCCCACAGGGCACGCAGCTCCGGGTTGCCCAGCACAGCAGCCACCACGGCACCGCCGTGGATGGGCGGGTTGCTGTAATTGGTGCGGATCACGATCTTGAGCTGGCTGAGCACGCGGTCGGCCTCCTCTTTGCTGGCGCACAGTACGCTGAGCGCACCCACGCGCTCGCCGTACAGGCTGAAGCTCTTGCTGAATGAGGTGGAGACAAAGAATGTCATCCCGGCATCCACAAACTTTTGAACCGCAGCGCCGTCTTCCTTCAGGCCAAAACCAAAGCCCTGGTAAGCCATGTCCAAAAAGGGGACGAGTCCTTTGGCCTTGACCACGGCCACCACCTGGTCCCATTGGGCTGAGGTAATGTCATA
>JANPAZ010000445.1:0-2776 GCA_031430225.1 Rhodoferax sp.
GACCTTGCCTGCAGCCAGCGAAGGCGAAGAGGTTGTCTTCGATTACGCCGCCACCGGGCTCACTTTGCGCCGCCACCCCTTGCAACTGTTACGCGGGCAGCTATCAAAATTGAAGCTGATGACCGCCGCGCAACTGCACGACCTGCCCAGTGGCCGCCTGGTACGGGCCTGCGGCATCGTCACCGCGCGGCAGCAACCGTCAACGGCCAAGGGCGTGGTCTTCATCACCCTGGAAGACGAAACCGGTGCGGTCAACGTGATCGTCTGGAAAAGCCAACGCGAGAAGCAGCGGCCTGAAGTGCTCCGCTCACGCCTGCTGGCCGTCTAAGGCACGTGGCAGCGCGATGTCGATGAACGCACCGGCAAGCCCGGTGAAGTAAGGCACCTCATCGCAAAGCATCTGCGGGATTTGACGCCCCTGCTGGGTCAACTGGCGACGCAGAGCCGGGAGTTTCATTGAATGTGTCGCCATGCTGGCTCACACCCGCATCACCGCACATATGCGCTCCAGCAGCATCTCGGTCGACCCATCCACAAACCCTGCCACCCGCGCCCCCATCAGATGTCGCGCAAAAGGGTAATGCTCGCGCAGGCCCTCAGCACCCATGGCCTGGGCTAGCATCGGTAACTGGCGCTCAGCCATGCGGGTGGCCAGTAGTTTGGTTTGTGCAGCCGCCAGTTGCGCGTCGGCCTGGGCATCGATGAGGGCGGCTGTGTGGTCCACCATCAGGCGGCAGGCGGCCAACTCGCTCGCGGCCTCAGCCAGCCGCCATCGCCAGCCCTGGTGGTCTGCCAGCGTCTTGCCAAAGGCGTGGCGTACTTCACCGTATTCGCTGACCACGCGCAACGCCTCGCCCACCATGCCGCAGCACATGGCCGCAATGTAAGTGCGTGCACCATTGATGGAACCCAAGGCCGCCTTGAAGGCCTGCCCGGGCGGATGCAGCATTTCATCCTCACTGGCAAAGTAATCGTCGAGTCTGAACCCGCCGGTGCCAATGGTGTGTTGCCCACCCAAGTGGAACGCGGGGTCCCTCACAAACCCTGCCCGCGTGCCGTCGACGACAAAGCACGCGATGCCCCGGCCGCCTGAGCCTGGCTGCGTCTGGGCGTACAGGATCACCACATCGGCAAGTGCCGCGTTGGTGATCCAGGATTTGGCGCCGTTGATCTTCCAGCCACCTTCACATGGCGTCGCCAGGGTGGTGATGGCTGCAAAGTCTGAGCCGGCGCCGGGTTCGGTCAATGCGGTGCAGCCAAAACGTTTGCCCGCCATGATGTCCGGCACGTAGCGGGCCGCAACGTGCGCTTTGGCATCTTTGGCGAGTTTGGCGGCGACGTTCTGGGTATTGATCAGCGACATGGCGAAGCCAAAATCACCTGCGGCCAGTACATCGCAGAGCCTTGCTTTGCAGGAAAAAGACATGCCCAGCCCACCGCGGTGGGTCGGCACCTGGAGCCGGATCAAGCCGATAGCCACCGCCGCCGCGACGCCCTCGTGTCCGATGTGACGCTCGCGCTCCCAGCGTGCCGCATTGGGCGTGACGATGTCGCTGGTGAGGGTACCGGCTGCGGCGAGCAGGTCGAGTTCGGCAATGGTCAGTGGCATGGTGTGGGTCAGTGGGTTGAGGCAAGCATATCGGCTTTCACATCGCCCGTTTTTTTGAGTACCGGCCACTGACCGTTCAACTCTTTCTTCGCCCTCCATGCCGACCACCATGTCCCGCACTTTTCTGCAAAATGTGCAAGCAGAAAGTCAGTGTTGAGCGTGACAAAAGTACTGCCGATGACGTTGGTAGTCCAAGTTGCGCTGATAAGGGAGAGGGAGCCAGTGCTCGCGCCTGTGGATACACCCCGCAGGCACTGAAGAGGTCAACCCCGTCGTGCCAGCAAAACAGATAAGCCGGCCTGCAGTTCAGGCAGATCCTGCGTCACTGTCAGGTACACGATTTCATCGTCAACGGAGTCATAACCATGGATGATTCTGTTACGCAAATCGATGGCCAGTTTGAGATTCGCTACTGACGCAACAAGCGTCGGCTCAAGCTTGGCCAATCGGCTGCAAGCTTCTCCCAGAATTTCAAGTTGGCGCTCCACCGCTGACCGTCGCATCTTGTCAGCTTTGTAGCCTGAAAGTGAGACGCCAGCCACAAACGCCGTAGCTGACTCAACGGCACCCAGCGCATCAACCAGCAGCTTGGGTGTTTTGTCTGTCATAAATCAAGGTACGACTTTGGTTGACCGCCTGCAAAAAATAGGGATTCCGTATGTAATTTGGATTGACCAGATCCACATGGCGGCCCAGCAATTGCTCAAGTCCTTCGGCAAGAGCCATCCAGCGCTTGGCACGGGAGCCCGGTCTATGGACGTCAAGTTCGACCAAAAAATCAAAGTCGCTGGAGGTGACATCGAAACCTGCCCCGGTAGCCGAACCAAACAACTCCATGTGAGATACGCCATGGCGCTCGCACAAGGCGGTGATATGAGGCAACTGGGACTTTAGCAATGCATGCATGGCGGAATTATCAAACAATTCCCAGTCGACGCCCATTCGATGTCCAGTCGACGGCCTGTAAGGGCCCGATACAGCGCCCTGAGGTTCTCAGGTCGCGCCTGCTGCCGTCAGCGCCCCTTAGCCTTGCGCCAGGCCGTAAAGTCAGCGGCTGCCTGAGTATCCGTTGGTGGGTACAGCCCGATGATGCTGCGGCCCTTCACGACCTCTTCCGTCACGAAGTCTTCAAAGGCCGTCATTTCTACCGCCTCGGTTGCGATTTCT
>JANPAZ010000446.1:0-4215 GCA_031430225.1 Rhodoferax sp.
CCCGACGGAGCCGCCCGGGTCGTTCTTGCCGCGGGCGCCGGGCGAGCGGGTCAACCCCCAAGTGAGGGGCAGGCCCAAATAGGCGGACGCATCGGCCAGCGCGACTTCAATGAACACACCTTTGCCTTTCAGCTTTTGCATCAGGGTGGCCAGCAAAATCGCTTCGCTGGCCATCAGGGAGCCGCCCATGTCGGCATAAAGCGTCGGCGGCAAATCCAGCCCGCTGACCAAACCGTTGTCGGCCATGTAGGTGAGGTCATGGCCTGGCTCTTCGGCCCGGTCACCGGCTGCCCCGACGATTGCGACCTGGGACAAAGCGGGGTAGCGTTTGTGCAATGTTTTCCAGTCAAGCTGGAGCTTGGTCAAAGCCGAAGGGCGAAAGGACGTCAACAGCACGTCAGTCTTGGCCAGCACGCGATGCAATGCTTTCTGGCCCGCCTCTGACTTGAGGTCGGCAACCAGTACCTTAACGCCTTCATGCAGTTGTTGATAGGCTCCGTTCTTGTACTGCGCCATGGGGTCACCGGAGGTACCTGGGGGCGCCCCTTTGGGGCCAGGCGGCTCCAGCTTGACGCAGGTAGCGCCCATTTGGCGTGCGCGCATCAGCGCAGCCGGGCCAGGAACATTGAGCGCCAGGCTCAAAATGCGAACGCCTTTGAGCGGACGCAACGATGCAATTTTGACGAGGGCCATATGCTATTGAATAAATAGCGCCTTGCGCACAATTGGCAAGGGCTAAGACCCTAATTTACCGCAAAAACCTCGCTGGGTCAGTGCGCGGCGTCAACCCATCGCGGTTTTGCCGCTAGCGAGCAAAGTCCATCGGCAAGCCGACATAGTTTTCCGCCAGCGTTGTGGAGGCAGCCACGGAGTTCACAAGGTAGTCCAATTCGGCCTCCTGCATTTTCTGGCCGAAGCCCTCCGAGTCGGGAAAGCGGTGCATCAACGATGTCAGCCACCATGAAAAGCGCTCTGCTTTCCAGATGCGGGCCAGCGCGCGTTGCGAATACGTGTCAATTCCTGTGGGGGTTTTGTCGCGGTAAAACTCGATCAGTGCGCTGGACAAATATTTCACGTCACTGGCGGCCAGATTCAGCCCTTTCGCGCCTGTGGGCGGCACGATGTGGGCAGCGTCGCCCGCCAGGAAGAGGCGGCCAAAGCGCATGGGCTCCGCTACAAAGCTGCGCAGTGGCGCAATGCTCTTTTCGATGCTGGGGCCGGTGACGATGGCTTCAGCCAGTGCAGGATCCAGGCGACGTTTGAGTTCGTCCCAGAAGCGCTGGTCGCTCCAGTCTTGCACTTTGTCGTCCAGCGGACACTGCACGTAGTAGCGGCTGCGCGTCAGGCTGCGCATGGAGCACAGGGAGAAGCCGCGAGGGCTGTTGCCATAGACAATGGCGTGGGGTGACACGGGCGGTACGTCGGCCAGCACACCCAGCCAGCCAAAGGGGTAGACCTTTTCATATTCAGTAACGGCAGCTTTGGGCACGCTGGCGCGGCATACGCCGTGAAAGCCGTCGCAACCTGCGATGAAGTCACATTCAACCTCAACTGATTTGCCGTCTTTTTCGTACGCGACGCGTGGCTTGCTGCCGTCGAAATCATGAATGCTGACGTTGGCAGCCTCGTACACGGTCGGCAATCCGGCCGCGGCTCGGGCATTCATCAGGTCGTTCGTGACCTCGGTCTGGCCATAGGCGGTGACCACCTTGCCGCCGGTGAGGCCGTGCACGTCGATGGGATGGCGCTTGCCTGCGAAAACCAGCTCAATGCTGTGGTGAACAATGCCGTCGGCCTGAACACCCCTACCGACGCCGGCCTCGGCCAGCAAATCTACCGTGATCTGCTCCAGGATGCCTGCCCGTATGCGGCCCAGCACATAGTCGGGACTTTGGCGCTCGATGATCACGTGATCGATGCCTGCTTTATGCAGCAATGCGCCGAGCAACAGGCCGGAAGGGCCCGCGCCAATAATGGCAAGCTGAGTTCGCATGGAGTCTCCTGAATGAATGGATTGAGCATAGATGCTGGCAGTCTTTCTGCGCCAGGCCCTTTGGATTCAATGTGCGATGATTGCGCTGATTGCGCGATGAACGCACATATATTGAAAACAGAAATCACTACTTGACAAGAGGGCACCGTGACAATTGCCAAAGCTGACCTGATAGAAGGTATGGCCAAAGGCATGGCCGTGCTGGAGAGTTTTGACACTGAACGTCAGCGACTCAATGCCACGCTTACCGCCGAACGGGCCGGGTTGACACGGGCCGCCGCGCGCCGCCATCTGCTTACGCTGACGCACCTGGGTTACCTGGAGTCGGATGGCAGTTACTACTGGCTGTCAGCGAAGGTGCTGCGGTTCTCGGGGAGCTACCTGGCCTCCGCCCGCTTGCCCCGTGCACTGCAGCCCACGCTGAACCGGCTGGCTGTTCAGGCCCAAGAATCGTTCTCGGCAGTGGTGCTGGACGCAGACGAAGTTGTCATCGTCGCGCGCAGCGGCAACGACCGTGGCCCGTCTACTAGCGGAACTGGCCGGGTGATTGCCTATGGCCTTCACATGGGGGCCAGACTGCCTGCGCACGCCACATCCACCGGCCGCGTGCTGCTGGCGGCAAAGACCAAAACTGCGTTCAGCGCCTGGATGAAAGGCCGTCATCTGTACCGGCTGACACCACTGACAACGGTCGATGCCAAGCCGTTTCGAACTCTCATCGACAAAATCAGACAGGACGATTTTTGTATTGCCAGCGAGGAGCATGAGTTGGGCGTGCACGCGCTGGCTGTGCCGCTACGCAACACGCAAGGTGTGACAGTGGCCGCGCTGAACGTGGTGGCATCCCACAGCCGCTTGTCCACGCAGGCCATGCAGCGGGATTTGTTGCCGTTGCTGCTTGAGGCAGCGCGCGAGCTGCGACCGCTTTTGTAGCGCCCGTTTTCTTCAGGTTGGGCCCGGCGGCTAAACGCCCAGGTGTTGCTCCAACAGCTCTGGCTCGCCAATGAGTTCGGCTGAGCTGCCGTCAAATACCACCGTACCCTTGACCAGGATCACGTTGCGGGTGCTGATCTGGGTGACGTGTTTCCAGTTTTTGTCCACGATCACGCTGCTGATGCCGCTTTCGCGAATGAGTCCACAAATACGCCAGATCTCTCGGGCGATCAGCGGGGCCAGGCCTTCGGTGGCTTCGTCGAGAATGAGCACGTCCGGGTTGGTCATCAGCGCGCGGCCAATGGTGAGCATTTGCTGCTCGCCGCCGCTGAGTTGCTGGCCGCCATGACCCAAGCGTTCCTTCAATCGGGGAAAGGTGTCCAGCACGCGGTCATAGCCCCAGTCGTGCTGGCGTTTGGCACGCTCATGCGCGGCCTCGCTCGTGCCCGCACGCGCGGCCATCACCAAGTTTTCTTTCACACTCAGGTTGCCAAAAATACCCCGACCTTCTGGCACATAGGCAACGCCCAACCGTGCCACTTCAAACGGGGCACGGCCCAACATGGGCTTGCCCATGATGCTGACTGACCCGGATCGCGGCTTTACCAGGCCCATCACACTCTTGAGCAGCGTGCTCTTTCCCATACCGTTGCGCCCCATGAGGCCAATGGTTTCGCCACGCGCCACGCTGAAATCGATGTCACGCAGGATGTGGCTGGCACCGTAATAGGTGTTGATCTGTTTTGCGTCGATGAGCAGGTCACTCACGTGGGAGGGCAACATGGCTAGTGCTCCTCACCGAGGTACGCGGCTTGCACCTTGGCGTCAGCCCGAATTTCCGCAGGCGTGCCGCTGGCAATCACCTGGCCATTGACCATCACCGTGAGGTGGTCGGCCAGCGCAAACACCGCATCCATGTCGTGCTCTACCAGCAGCATGGCATGGTCTTTCTTTAGTTTGAGCAGCAGTGCCACCATGGCCTCGGCTTCGGCCACGCCCATGCCGGCCAGTGGTTCGTCCAGCAGCAGCACCTGCGGTTCGGTGGCCAGCGTCATGGCAATTTCCAGCTGGCGCTGTTCACCATGGCTGATGGTCCCTGAGATGGAGTTTCGCTTATTTTGCAATCCAGATAGCTCAATGGCCCTCATAGAACGGTCATAGTTTGCTATAGATTTAGAAGCGTTCTGAATCCAGCGAAGCGGGTTCCAGGGTTGTTGTGCATCACGTGACTGCGCCGCCAGGCGCACGTTGTCCCACACCGTGAACGGCAGGAAGATATTGGTCTTCTG
>JANPAZ010000447.1:0-5519 GCA_031430225.1 Rhodoferax sp.
CGCATGCAATTGCTGCAGATCGACACCATTCATGTGGTCGCGCGCAGCCCGTACCTCGTGCTGCATTCGCGGCTGGGGAATTACCCCGCACGGTGGCTTGACGATGCATTGGCCAATGGGCATGTGTTTGAGACCTGGGCCCATGAAGCCTGTTTTGCGCCGACGGCCGACCTCGCCCTGCACCGCGCCTACAACCGCGACGCCCGCCAGCACTGGGGCATTCTGCGGGGCAAGACCAGTCACGAAAAAAGCCGCCACGAGCTGGACAAGTTGCTGATGCACATTGAATCCAGTGGCCCGGTCAAGTCTTCGGACTTTGAAAGGCGTGACGACCGCACCAGCGCCTGGTGGGGCTGGAAAGATGAAAAACGCTGGCTTGAAGCCTTGTTCGCCAATGGCGAGTTGATGGTGTCGCACCGGGACAATTTCCAGCGTGTGTATGACCTTCCGCACCGGGTGCACCCGGGCGTGCATGAGCTGGCTCTGGCATCAGACGGCGTGGCGCATGGTTCATTCATCGAGAAGTCCGTCCAGGCCCTGGGCGTGACGCAGGCGCGGTGGATCAATGATTACTTCCGTATCAAGCCGCGCCTGAACGATACGGACCTCGATGATCTGGTGGATCAGGGCAAGGTCTTGCGAGTAAAGGTGGATGACTGGACTGCGCCCGGTTACGTCCACGCCAGTCAGGTCCGGCTTTTGAAGCGGGTGCAGTCCGGCCAATTGCAGGCCAGCCACACCGCCTTGTTGTCACCGTTTGATCCGGTTGTGTGGGACCGCGAACGTGCCTCCACCCTGTTTGGTTTTGATTACCGCATCGAGTGCTACACGCCCGAGCCCAAGCGACAGTTCGGCTATTTCGTGTTGCCCATTCTGCACCGCGGCGCGTTGATTGGCCGCCTTGATGCAAAGGCCCACCGGCAGCAGGGTGTGTTTGAAGTCAAGGCCCTGTATCTGCAACCCGGCGTGAAACTGGCTGATGATTCGGTGACGGAAGTGGCCATTGGCATCGCACACTGCGCGGCCTGGCATGGCACACCCCGGGTCGAGTTTGTCATGACCTCGCCGGCCGCCTTGCGCGCGCGCCTGCGCAAATCCCTGAAAGCCATTGCACCATGAACCTTGTATTTGATTTTGGGGTTGTCCTTTTTAACTGGCAGCCCGTGAAACTTGTCGCGTCCACGTTTCCCGAACAAGCGCAGACCGATGAAAAGGCACGGCAGCTGGCCCATCTCATTTTTGGTCACGAAGACTGGCATGCATTTGACCGGGGCATGCTGGAAGTCGACGAAGTGGTGCGGCGGACCTCAATCCGGCTGAGCTTGCCCCATGCACCGCTGATGGGGCTGGTCTCCGGCATTGGAGATCACCTGACCCCGGTAGAAGACTCTGTGGCGGTCGTCAAGGGCTTGCTGCAACGGAGGCGCCAAAGCGATGACCTGCGCCTTTACTTCCTGTCGAACATGCCCATGCCTTACGCCCGCACCCTGGAGCAGCGGCACGAGTTTTTGAAAGACTTTGATGGCGGTGTTTTCTCGGGCGATGTCAAACTGATCAAACCCGAGCCAGCCATTTACGCGATGCTGGAATCCCGCTTTGGCCTGGTGCCGCACCAAACGGTGTTCATCGATGATTTGAAGGCCAATGTGGCAGCCGCCCGCGTGCGGGGCTGGCACGCCATTCACTTTGAATCTCCGGCGCAAATGGCACGCGACTTGAAGGTTTTTGTTGACTGAACGCTGTTGAATCTGAACGCAGTAGCCACACCAGCCACCTGGGCGATATGATGCAGTCGGCCAATCAGTCCCGCATTGAATACAAAGGATCGATCCGATGAACTTCACTCAAGCTGTCTCCACCTGCCTGCGCCAATATGCCAACTTCAACGGGCGCGCTGCGCGGCCCGAGTTCTGGTGGTTTGCCCTGTTCCAGTTTGCTGTATTTTTTGTGGCGAGCCTCATTAGCCCGTTTCTCTATGGCCTTGCCGCTCTCGGGTTGCTGCTGCCCGGTCTGGGCGTCGGCGTGCGCCGCCTGCACGACATCGGCCGCAGCGGCTGGTGGCTGTTGATCGGATTCATTCCACTGGTCGGCGTGGTGCTGCTGATCTACTGGGCCGTGCAACCCGGCGAACCCGCCAGCAATGCCTTTGGCCCGCCCACCCCGGATGCACCTGCCTTGATTGAGGCCGGGCCAGGCCAACAGTAAATTCAGGCGGCAAGCGCCTGCGCCTGCAAATTTGCCGCCGCCATGCGCGCGCAAATGTTGAACGCCTGCTGCAGGCCCTCCACATTTGCAATGCCTTTTCCTGCGATGTCAAAGGCGCTACCGCTGGCCGATGTGGCTACCGGCACGGGCAGGCCGCCGTGCAGGGTGACACCCTGCTCGAAACCCATGAGCTTCATGGCAATCTGGCCCTGGTCGTGGTACATCGACACCACCGCGTCAAAGTCACCCCGGCGCGCGCCGATGAACACTGTATCGGGCGAATAGGGCCCGCGCGCATCCAGCCCCTGGGTTTGCAACTGGCGCACGGCAGGTTCGATGATTTCGATTTCTTCCATACCAATCGAACCGCCATCACCGGCATGTGGATTCAATCCCGAAACCGCAATACGCGGCTTTGCCACGCCCGCCTGCTTCAGGGCCTTGTCGATGATGTGCACCGCGTCGCTGACACCTTGCACGGTGATGAGTGCCGCCACGTCTTTTAACGGGACGTGCGACGTCACGCGTGAGGTCCATAGCCCCTGGGTGATGTTGAATTCGCACACAAAGCCGGGTACGCTAAAGCGCTCCTGCATGTATCGCAGCTCATCTTCATGGGTCAGGCCACCCAGGCGCAACGAATGCTTGTTGAGCGGTGCAAAAACGATGCCATGGGCGTGCCCGGCGCGAACGATGTCAGTGGCCTTCTCCAGCGCCAGAAACGACGCGCGGCCCGATGCGGCATTGCACTCACCTAGCAAAGGTGCATGCGCTGCCAGCGTTTCCTGCACCAGCAGGGTGGGCCGACCCGGCTCGAAACGAATGTCTGAAGCCTGTTGGACAAGCAGCGGATTCAGCCGGCTGCCCGCAATCTCTTCGCCCGACGCCAGCACCTTGGGGTCACCAATGAGCAGGATGTCGCAGGCGTCGAAATTGGCGGGGCGAAGTAGCAGCTTGACGGCCATTTCGGGGCCAATTCCCGAGGGGTCGCCCAGCAGTACGCACAGACGGGGTCGCTTCTTTGCCATGGTTCATTCCGCCTTGATGTTGGCGTCGCGCACGATCTTGCCGTAGCGCTCAAATTCAGAGCGGTTCATCTCGGCAAACTGCTCGATCCCCAACGGGGTGATTTCACCGCCCAGGCCTTTGATGCGGGTTTGCACGTCGGGCAGTTGCAGATTGCGGTTGAGCTCTGAGTTCAAGCGCTCCACCACTGCGCGGGGTGTGCCCGCCGTGGCAAACAAGCCATACCAGGTCGAGACATCGGCACCTCTGACGCCCTGTTCAGCAAGCGTGGGCACATCAGGCAGTTCGGGCGAGCGCTTGGCAGATGCCACTGCCAGCGGCCTGAACTTGCCAGACTTGATCTGGCCCATGGCTGAAGAGGCGCTGTCAAACATCATGTCGACCTCACCGCTGATGATGTCAATGTGCGCCTGTGAACTGCCCTTGTAAGGCACGTGAATCGATTGCGTGCCGGTCGACAGCCCAAAGGCCTCGCCACCAATGTGCTGGGTGCTGCCAATGCCGCTGGACGCATATTTGAACCCCCCGGGTTTGGCTGCCATGGCGGCCAGCAGGTCCTTGACAGTCTTGTGCGGTGAATTGCTGGAGACCACCAGTACATTGGGCATGACAGCCACCAGCCCAATGGCCTGCAGGTCTTTCAGCGGATCGTATTTGAGCTTGAGCAGGTGCGGTGCCACGGCCTGCCCGGTGTTGGTGGCCAGCAGCAGGGTTGTGCCGTCTGCCGTTGCGCGGGCGGTCAATTCGGCGGCAATGGTGTTGGAGGCACCCGGTCGGTTTTCCACCACCACGGATTGCTTGAGGCTGGGCGCGAATTTGTCGCTCAGCATCCGCGCAAGAATGTCGGTGCCGCCCCCTGGCGACGCACCCACCATGATGCGCACCGATTTGTCGGGCCAGGTGGCTTGTGCGCCAACGGTGTGCGGCGCGCCCAGTGTCATGGTGACCAGCGCCAGCGGCAAAGTCATTTGAATTAGTTTGGTTTTCAGCATGAAAGTCTCCGTTTGGCCAGAGGGTAAGGTGCTTTTACATTCCAATCCAATTGAATTTAATCAATAATTCATATACATAAATATATGATGTGCGCCCCACTGCAACGATTCCATGAGCCTTGATTCGCCTGACATGGCCCTGCTGGCGCGCCTTCGAACCCGGCAGTTGCTGCTGCTGAATGCGCTCGGGGAGCAGCGCAATCTGGGGCGCGCAGCACTGGCCATGAGCATGAGCCAACCCGCCGCCACCAAACTGCTGCAGCAGCTCGAAAGTGCGCTGGGCGTCTCTCTGTTCACCCGTCTGGCGCGCGGCATGGAGCCCACCCCCTATGGCGAGGTGCTGGTGCGCTATGCCCGCCGGGTATTGACCGACTTTGGTGCTGTGCGCGAGGAAATGGTCGCCCTGCGGTCTGGTTTGCGCGGCGCATTGCGTGTGGGCTGCGTGCCTGGTGCCGTGACCGAACTCCTGGCACCCGCGCTGATTGCCTACAAAGGTCAACACGCCCGCGTGGCGGTTTCCATCATGGTGGACACCAGTGACATGATGCTGGCGCAGCTTGCCAGGGGCGAGGTCGATCTGGTGTTGGGCCGCCTGACCGAGGGTGCCAACGCAGATGAATACACCTGCGAGCCGTTGCTGGGCGAACTTCAGGTCGTGGTGGCCCGGGCGAATCATCCCTTGCTCGATCGCGCGGGTCTGGCACTGGCTGATCTGGTGGAGTGGTCCTGGATATTGCAGCCACCGGGGTCGCCGCAACGCGGCCGATTTGAGGCGGCGCTGCGTGAGGCAGGGTTGCACAAGCGACTGAACATCACCGAAACCGCATCCACCATTGCCACGACGGCCCTGCTGGAAATCTCGGACATGCTGGCTGTCATGCCCGCGTCACTGGCAGCCCATTACGCGCGCCTGGGCGTGCTGAAGGCATTGCCCCTGACACTGCCCATCCATGTGCCACCGGTCTACCTGATCACCCGTTCGGACCGGGTGCTGTCACCCGCCGCCGCCCAGTTTATCAAAGCCATATTGGCAAATGGCCCACATATATAAACAATAGTTTGCTATAAATAGGAGAGCATTACCATGACCAGACCCAAACTTTTCGGCATTTCCGGCTCACGCGCATTGCGTGCCGTCTGGGGCATTGAAGAGACCGGCATTGATTACGAGCACGTGCCCGTGTCCTACGGTGCAGACTCCAAGGCGGGTGACTACCTGGCCGTCAACCCCAACGGCCGCATACCGGCGCTGGTCGATGGCGATTTGACGCTGTTTGAGTCCATGGCCATCAACCT
>JANPAZ010000448.1:0-15299 GCA_031430225.1 Rhodoferax sp.
GGCGCTTGCAGCGTGGGGATGATGGCAAAGTGGTCGCTGACCTTGGCGTTGTCAAAAATGCGTTTGGTTGGCTTGACGTAGTTGCCCTTGATGGCCATGGCCGCATGCGGGGCCAGGTGCTTCATGCCGCTGTTGGCCAACATGGCAAAGGTTTCCTTCACCACCGCCACGTAGTCCTCAGGCAGGGCACGTGAATCGGTACGCGGGTAGGTCAGGGCCTTGTGGCGCTCGTACAGGCTTTGCGCGATGGACAGGGTGGTCTTGGCACTGAAACCAAACTTGCCATTGGCCTCGCGCTGCAATGAGGTCAAGTCAAACAGCAGCGGAGATGCCTGCGTGGTGGGCTTGCTCTCTTCAGAGACCGAGGCGCTCTGGCCGCGCACTGCATCGGCAACGGCCTGTGCCTCACGCTGGGTCCAGACCCGGTCGGCCTTGAGTTCTGCGTCGACCTCTTCGGCGTTGCCAGCGGCGGCATTGGCCGCTGCTTTCTTCCACTTGGGGTCGAACCATTTGGCGGGGTACTCACCAGCCTGCGCCTTGAAGGTGGCGTGAATTTCCCAGTAGTCACGACTGACGAATTTACGGATCTGCTCCTCGCGCTCCACCACCACTGAGAGCGTGGGGGTTTGCACCCGGCCCACCGTGGTTAAGAAGAACCCGCCATCGCGCGAGTTAAAGGCGGTCATGGCGCGTGTGCCGTTAATGCCCACCAGCCAGTCAGCCTCACTGCGGCAGCGCGCGGCATCGGCCAGGGGCTGCATTTGTTTGTCGGTGCGCAGGGCACCAAAGCCATCGCGAATGGCCTGTGGTGTCATGGATTGCAGCCACAGGCGGCTCACGGGCTTGCCAAGGGGCTTGGCACCACCTGCGTATTGCTCGATCAGGCGGAAGATCAACTCGCCTTCGCGGCCCGCGTCACAGGCGTTCACCAGTTTGTCCACGTCTTTGCGCTTGGCCAGCTTGACCACCGCGTTCAGGCGGGTCTTGGTCTTGTCAACGGGCTTGAGGTCAAAGTGCGGTGGAATGACCGGCAGATTGGCAAAGCTCCACTTGCCGCGCTTGACGTCGAACTCTTCGGGGGCCTGAATCTCGACCAGGTGGCCCACGGCGCTGGAGACCACATAGGTATCGCTCTCAAAATACTCATCGTGTTTTTCAAACTTGCCCGCAGTGGGCGTGAGCGCGCGCACGATGTCTTGAGCGACAGAAGGCTTCTCTGCAATGACCAATGTTTTACCGAAAACTTCGTTTTTCATCTGACTACAATCCAGTTTCTCGCGTGCGCACAGGCGCACACACACGTGAGCGCGCACACGCGCACCCATACGGTTCACCATACCAAATTTTTAAGACCTCTTCCCATCGGGTTTCCGATGCACCTGAAAAGTGAGTCAAAGTGAGTAAAAAAGTTGCACCCGGAGATAACCGCCGCATTCAGACACGCCGCTCCGGCGTACACGGCAAAGGCGTGTTCGCAGTGCAGGACATTGCCGAAGGGGAAACCATCATCGAATACGTGGGGGAGATCATCACCTGGAAGGCCGCCCAGGCGCGCCACCCGCATGACCCGTCTGACCCCAATCACACCTTTTATTTCCACATTGATGAAAAGCACGTTATTGACGCACTTTACGGTGGCAACTCATCTCGCTGGATCAACCATTCGTGCGACGCAAACTGCGAAGCCGACGAAGAGGGCGGGCGCGTGTTCATCAAGGCGCTGCGCAACGTCAAGGCCGGCGAAGAGCTGAACTACGATTACGGCCTGATCATTGACGAGCGCTACACCCCCAAGCTCAAGGCCGAATACCCGTGCTGGTGCGGTGCAAAGACTTGCCGGGGCACCTTGCTGGCACCTAAACAACGCAAGCGCAAGTAAGCCATGGTTGCCGCCGCGCCGGGCCGCCCCAAGCAAGGCATGGCCCCCTTGGGGGGCAGCGCAGCACACGCAGTGGCAAGCGTGGGGGCACCAATCCAGTGGCCTGTCGCAGCCATTTGGGAGGCCGTGGTGCCTCTTCTGGATGGCTTCACGGTCGAGGTACTGCCCCAGGTGGATTCAACCAACACCGAACTGATGCGCCGCGCAAAAACCGGGCAGCTGGAACCCATTTTGTTGCTGGCCGAGCATCAAACAGCAGGCCGGGGGCGGTTGGGGCGGCAGTGGCACAGCGAAGCGACAAGCGTTAGGGGGGCCTTAACTTTCTCCCTTGGATTGCCTTTGTCACCCGTCAGTTGGTCCGGCTTGTCTTTGGCCGTTGGTGTCAGCATCGCCCACAGCCTGCACCCCGATCTGCGCCTGAAGTGGCCTAACGACATCTGGCTGGCCGATCGCAAAATGGGCGGCATCCTGATTGAAACAGCGAGTTTTGGCGACGTCCGCTATGTGGTGGTGGGAGTAGGTCTGAACATTGCGCCTCGAGACGACATCGGGCTCTCCACGCCGCCTGCTTGGTTGCAAGAGGTGCAATCCGGCATGGATGCCGCCGTGGCGTTGCAGCGTTTGGTTGCCCCGCTCGTGGGCGATATCCAAAGGTTTGAAGCACATGGCTTTGCCCCGTTTCAGGCTCGTTTCAATGCACTGGATGCATTGGCCAGGCGGGCCGTCAATCTCAGTGACGGGGTGCAAGGTGTGGCGCACGGGGTAGATGAGACCGGTGCATTGATGCTGCATACTGCGCAAGGGTTGAAAAAAATCACAAGCTCAGAGGTGAGCGTTCGCCCTTCGCACTCTGTTAAACCGGCCTGAATCATTCGATGCTGAGATTTTTGGTTTTGCTTCTGCTGCTGGCCAACGGCACCTTTTACGCGTGGTCGCACGGCCTGTTGCGGGGCTATGGTTTTGCACCGGCCACTCAAACCGAGCCGCAACGCGTGGCGCAACAGATACTGCCCGACGCCATCCGTCTCATCAGGCCAGAGGAAGCCCGCCGGGCAGAAACTGCACCGCAAGTGGCGGCAAAGCCTGTCGAGTGTTTGCAGGCCGGTGTGTTCAATGAGTCGCAGGCGGTGCGTTTGCGCAGTGCGCTGGAAGCGACTTTTCCCACTGGCACCTGGCTGCTTGATCCCGCTGTTGAGCCTGCGCGCTGGATTGTTTACATGGGCAAGTACCCTAATGCCGAAGCCTTGGCTAAAAAGCGGGCTGAATTGGCATCGCTGAACCTGCGCTTTGAGGCCCTGACCAACCCATCGCTGGAGATTGGCCTGTCATTGGGCGGATTTGAGACCCAGGCTGCGGCCAATTCGGCACTGACCGCCCTCAGCCAGCGGGGTGTGCGTACAGCCCGCGTCGTTCAGGAGCGCACTGAATTTCGAGGCGTTTCCCTGAAAATTCCGGCTGTGGATGATTCGATCCGCAGCAGTTTGGTCGAACTCAAACCAGCGCTGGCTGGCAAGCCACTTCGGGTTTGCAAGTGAGCCTGATCAGGCTTGACTTGCGGTGGCGTGAGCCAGAAAACGAACACTGAACAAGGCGCCCGGCGATGGCTGCCCCGGCCGGGTGTCCTCAACGGTGACCGTTGCATGGTGCTGGTGGGCTATCTCCAGCACGATAGGTAAGCCCAGGCCCGAGCCGTCAGCCTCGGTCCCCAATGCCCGGTAAAACGGCTGAAACACCAACTCGCGTTCATGGGTGGGGATGCCGGGCCCCGAATCTTCCACTTGCAGCACCAGGACCTTGCCAAAGGGGTCCGCCAGCACCCGCACCGTGATCACGCCGGGTTTCTCAAGTGTGGAGGGTGTGTAGTTGATGGCGTTATCAACCAGGTTGCGAATCAGCTCCCGGATCAGGGTGGGGTTGCCGTCAAGCACGACGCCTGGTGCACCTGGCAGCGCGCCTTCCAGCCCGATATCAATGCGTTTTTCCAGTGCGCGGGGCACGCTGTCTTGCACCACCTCCATCGTCAATGCGGCAAGGTCGCACGGCTCACGGGTCATGGCGGCACCGCTGCTCTCAGCCCGTGCCAGAGCCAGCAACTGGTTCACTGTATGGGTCGCGCGAATGCTGGAGCGACCAATCAGGCGCAGCGACTGTTTCAGCTCTTCCGTGTTGGCGCCTTCCCGCTGGGCCAGGTCGGCTTGCATGCGCAGTCCCGCCAGTGGCGTCTTGAGCTGGTGTGCCGCATCGGCCAGAAAGCGCTTTTGCGTGGTGATGGAGTCTTTCAGGCGCATCAGCAGGTCATTGACGGAGGACACCAGCGGTGCTACTTCGAGCGGCACCGCTTCAATGTCCAGTGGGCTCAGGTCGTCGGGTTTACGGGCGCGAATGCGCTCTTCCAGCTGGTTTAGCGGTTTGATGGCCTGTACCAGCGCCAGCCAGACCAGCAGTACCGCCATAGGCAGTATGACGAACTGCGGCAACATCACGCCCTTGATGATTTCCGTGGCCAGGACGGAGCGTTTTTCCAGCGTTTCAGCCACCTGCACCAGCGCCAGCCTGGAGCCGGCCTGGTCGAGCTTGACCCACATATAAGCCACCTTGATGTCGTTGCCGCGAAATTCGGCATCACGCAGGCGCACTTCGCCAGGTACGGCTTTTTCTTCATCGGGTGGCATGGGCAGGTCTCTTTCTCCACTGAGAAATTCGCTTCGGGTCCCCAGCACCTGGTAGTAAACATTGTCGGCGTCATCAGCCCGCAAAAGCTCTCGTGCGGGCAGCGGCAGGCTGAATTGCACCTTGCTGTTATTGACGGTGATCAATTGCGCCAACGCGCCCACGTTGTACTCCAGCGTCCGGTCAAACGGTTTGCCGGCAATGCCTTGGGCAACCAGCCAGGTCAGCACGAGGCTGACGGGCCACAGCAGCAGCAATGGCGTCAGCATCCAGTCCAGAATCTCGCCAAACAGCGAGCGCTGCTCGCGTTGAAACAGCTTCACAATGTGAAGTGGTGGCAATTTTCCGACGGGCAGCCCCTGGGAAAATTAGCCCCCATGGGGGGCAGCGACCACACAAAGTGAGAGAGCGTGGGGGCCATCGTGCTCAAGGTTGTATTTTTTCCAGGCAATAGCCCAAGCCTCGAACCGTGGCGATTCGAATCGGACCTTTTTCAATCTTCTTGCGCAGGCGGTGAATGTAGACCTCAATGGCGTTGTTGCTCACCTCCTCGCCCCATTCACACAGGCGTTCCACCAGTTGGTCTTTGCTGACCAGGCGGCCCGCGCGTTGCAGTAGTACTTCCAGCAGACCCAATTCGCGGGCTGAGAGCTCCACCATCTTTCCGTCTATGGTGGCAACGCGCCCGGCCTGGTCGTAGGTGAGCGGGCCGTGTTTGATGGTGCTGCTGGTGGCCCCCGCCCCGCGGCGAATCAGCGCGCGTGCGCGGGCTTCCAGCTCTTGCAGGCTGAACGGTTTGGCCATGTAGTCATCGGCACCGTAGTCCAGCCCTTTGACGCGTTCGTCCACGCTGTCGGCGGCCGTCAGAATCAGCACCGGCAGTGACGACCCCCTTGCGCGAAGCCGCTTGAGCACCTCAAGGCCATGCATTTTGGGCAGGCCCAGGTCGAGAATGAGCAAGTCAAACTCTGTGTTGGTCATCAATGCAGCGTCGGCTTCAGTGCCGCTGGCTACGTGGTCTACCGCCGCACCACTGCTGCGTAGAGCGCGAAGCAGGCCATCGGCCAGAACCTGGTCATCCTCGGCAATCAGAATTCGCATACGTGTCTCCTGGGTTTTTGCAGATTCTAGGCCGCGTACGCCTCCAGCCCGATTGCAATGACGGTGGCGACCTGTGTGCCCACGGCCTGTCTGAGCTCCGCTTCAGTCTGCGCGACGGCGTCCTGAAACGCCTTGAGCCAGATCAAGCCGGTCGCAGTGAAAGCCACGCGGCGGGCCCGCGCGTCACGCGAGTCAGGTGAGCGGCTGACCAGCCCCCATGCTTCGCACTGGTTCACGAGCGTGCCCATGGCCTGCTTGGTCATGCCTGCGCTGTCTGCCAGGTCAGTCAGCCGTGCGCCTGCCAGCGGCAGGTGGCGCGTGATGTGGATGTGCGCGGCGCTGACCTGTCCGCGCGCGGCGAGGTTGCTCAAAGCCAGCGGCACCTCGACGTTGTGCGCCATGAGGGCCAGCACGCGGGCATCAAAACGCTGCAAGGCCCGGCCCATCAAGTGGCCCAGATGGGTCTGCCGCCAGGCATCGTTTGACGTGGTTTCAGTCATCGGTAAATAGTAATGCAAACTTACTAAAAATAGTGTTTACTAATTTCAACAAGCCACGTTAAACTACTGTTCAAGCATCCAGCCTGTTAATAAAGTCAGACCAAGGTCGGGCATCTGGTTGAATGCAAAACGGGCTTAAAACGCCCCTATTTGTTTGATTTTCAAGGAGATTTTCATGGACGCACCCGTCAAAGGCCTCAACCCTGCTACCCCCGCCGCTCTCACCGAAAAAGCCAAGGCCCTGCAAGTGGCGCTGGCTCAAATCGAAAAACAATTTGGCAAGGGCACCATCATGCGCCTGGGCGAAGGCGAGGTGATTGAAGACATCCAGGTTGTCTCCACCGGCTCGTTGGGGCTGGACATTGCCCTGGGCGTGGGTGGCCTGCCACGTGGCCGTGTGGTCGAAATTTACGGCCCTGAGTCGTCTGGCAAGACCACGCTCACGTTGCAAGTCATCGCCGAAATGCAAAAGCTGGCCGGCACCTGCGCGTTTGTGGATGCCGAGCATGCGCTGGACATCCAGTACGCCCAAAAGCTCGGTGTGAACCTGCAAGACCTGCTGATCAGCCAGCCGGATACCGGTGAGCAGGCGCTTGAAATTGTGGACAGCCTGGTGCGCTCCGGCGCGGTGGACCTGATCGTGGTGGACTCGGTGGCCGCGTTGACGCCCAAGGCCGAGCTGGAAGGCGAAATGGGCGACTCCTTGCCCGGCCTGCAAGCCCGGCTGATGAGCCAGGCGCTGCGCAAGCTCACGGCCCACATCAAGAAGACCAACTGCACCGTGATCTTCATCAACCAGATCCGCATGAAGATTGGCGTGATGTTTGGCAGCCCTGAGACCACCACGGGTGGCAACGCGCTGAAGTTTTATGCGTCGGTGCGTTTGGATATTCGCCGTACTGGCACCATTAAAAAGGGCGACGAAGCCATCGGCAACGAAACCAAGGTCAAGGTTGTCAAAAACAAGGTTGCTCCCCCGTTCAAAACGGCCGAGTTCGACATTCTGTTTGGCGAAGGTATCAGCCGCCATGGCGAGATCATCGACATGGGGGTCACAGCCAACATCCTCGACAAGTCGGGCGCCTGGTACGCCTACAACGGTGAAAAAATCGGCCAGGGCCGTGACAACGCCCGTGAATTTCTGCGCGAGAACCCTGCCCTGTCCATCGAGATTGAAAACAAGGTACGCGAGTCGCTTGGCATTCCATTGCTGCCCGTCGAGGTGGAAACTGCACCCAAAGCCAAGGCTTCAAGCAAAAAGGCAGAGTAGCCCACGTAGAACGTCCATAGTTAGCTATGAATAATGTAGCAAATGAGGTGCCTCTTCTGCACGGGAAACTCGTCCTGTCTTGAAGAGGCAATCACTCGTATACGCATGCTCTCCTCCCAGCCACCCTCCCTGAAAGGTCAGGCTTTGCGCCTGCTCAGCGGGCGCGAGTATTCGCGCGCTGAGCTGGAGCGCAAGCTGAGACCCAAAGAAGAGGCCCCCGGTGAGTTGGCCCAGGCACTGGACGAGTTGACGGCCAAGGGCTTCATCAGCGAGCAGCGAGTGATTGAGTCCGTCATCAACCGTCGCAGTGCCAAGCTGGGCACGGCACGTATCCGGCAAGAACTACAAAGCAAAGGGCTGGACCGCGACGCGGTGTCTGAGGCCGTAGCAGCCCTGCAAACCACCGAGCTGGAGAGGGCTCGTGAGGTGTGGCGGCGCAAATTTGACTCGAAGTCGGATGCAAGTCAAGCAACTCCCGCCGAGCGCTCAAAGCAAATGCGTTTTCTGGCCACCCGCGGGTTTGGTGTCGAAATTATCCGGCGGGTGGTTTCGGGTACTTTTGACGAGGCGTGATGGTGAAATGAACATCTTGCGCACGAATCAAGGGCATATCTAGCTATAAAATTTGTAGCCTACAAGCCCAACATCAGTTTCAAGTTCTGCACCGCCGCCCCGCTGGCACCCTTGCCCAGGTTGTCCAGCCGCGCAACTAAAACCGCCTGGCGGAAATCATCGTTGGCATCCTGATTGGCAAAGACCCGGATCTCCATCTTGTTGGTGTTCACCAATGCCAGAGGGTCAATTTTTCCGCTTTCAGACGCAGACTCGACAGTGACCCATTCGCTGCCCGCGTAATGCTTCACGAAAGCGTTGTGCAGGTCTTTGGCGCTCGGATTGCCGGGCAGCAAATCCAGGTGCAAGGGCAGCTGCACCAGCATGCCCTGGCTAAAATTGCCGACTGCCGGTATGAACACGGGCCTTCGCTTCATGCCAGTGTATTGCATGATCTCGGGCAGGTGTTTGTGCTTTAGGCCCAGTGCATAAACCTCAAAGGCAGGGGCTTCGCCTTTTTCATAGGCCTCGATCATGGTGCGCCCGCCACCCGAGTAGCCGCTCACAGCGGGCAGAGTTAACGGATGGTCGGGGGGAATCAGCCCGGCATCGACCAGTGGGCGAATGAGGGCGATGGCCCCTGTGGCGTAGCAACCAGGGTTGGCAACGCGTTGCGCCCCGCGCACGGCCGCGGCCTGCCCTGCCGCCAACTCGGGAAAACCAAATACCCAACCCGGCGCGGTGCGGTGCGCGGTGGATGCGTCAATGATTTTCGGACCTTTTTGGCCGCTAGCCCTCGCAATATCATCAATCATTGCTACGGATTCAATAGCGGCGGAGTCATGCAGGCACAGCACGACCAAATCGACCTGCGCCATCAGCGCGCGTTTGGCGGCAATGTCTTTACGCAGCTCGGGCGCGATGCTGACCAACTCAATGGCTGGCATCGCTTGCAAGCGTTCACGAATCTGCAAGCCGGTGGTGCCGGCTTCCCCGTCTATGAAAATTTTCGGCATGATGGTTCCCAGTCAATCGACACAGATTGCGCACTGTAAGCCAGCTAAAAGTTTGGTGCGTTGCAGCATGATACATTCCTGCATTGCGTTGTCCAATCTCGGTGACGGAGCATCTTGTGTTCTGCCACCAAGGTAGCGCACAACATCCTCCCACCCATTCCTGAGAGAGCCCTCATGAAGATTCACGAGTACCAAGGCAAGGAAATCTTGCGTCAAGCGGGCATTCCTGTGCCACGCGGCATCCCCGCGTTCACTGTGCAAGAGGCAGTAGAAGCGGCCCAAAAACTCGGCGGCCCGGTCTGGGTTGTCAAGGCGCAAATTCACGCCGGTGGCCGCGGCAAGGGCGGCGGCGTGAAGCTGGCGCGCTCGATTGACGAAGTCAAAAAGCTGGCGGGTGAAATTCTGGGCATGCAGCTCGTCACGCACCAGACCGGCCCTGAGGGCCAAAAGGTTCGACGTCTCCTGATTGAAGACGGCGCGGACATAAAAAAAGAATACTACGTGTCAGCCGTAACCGACCGCGCCACTCAGCGGGTCGCATTTATCGTTTCGTCTGAAGGGGGAATGGATATTGAAGGCGTGGCACACGACACGCCCGAGAAAATCATCACCGAAATCGTCGACCCGGCCACTGGCCTGACCGCAGCACAGGGCGCGAAACTTGCCGACGCGATTGGTGTGCCAGCTGGCTCGACGTCGCAGGCCGTTGACGTGATGCAGAAGCTGTACAAGGTGTACATGGACACCGACGCATCACTGGTAGAGATCAACCCCCTGATTCTTGAAGGCAACGGCGGCATCAAAGCGCTGGATGCGAAGTTCAATTTCGACAGCAACGCGCTATTCCGCCACCCTGAAATCGTGGCGTTTCGCGACCTTGACGAAGAAGACCCGGCCGAAGTTGAAGCCAGCAAGTTCGATCTGGCCTATATCAGCCTGGACGGCAATATTGGCTGTCTGGTAAACGGAGCGGGACTGGCCATGGCGACCATGGATACCATCAAACTGTTTGGTGGCTCACCAGCCAACTTCCTGGATGTGGGCGGTGGCGCCACGGCGGAGAAGGTCACCGAAGCCTTCAAGATCATGGTGAAGAACCCCAAGGTCAAAGGCATTCTGGTCAACATTTTTGGCGGGATCATGAAGTGCGACACGATTGCCACGGGCGTCATCACGGCCTGCAAGGCCGTGAATCTGTCCGTGCCACTGGTGGTGCGCATGAAGGGCACCAACGACGAATTGGGCAAAAAACTGTTGGCTGAAAGTGGGCTGCCCATTATTTCTGCAGACACCATGGCAGAAGCTGCCACCAAAATTGTGGCCGCAGTAAAGTAATAACTTTGCGGGACAGATCTTTGGCTCTGTCCCCAACTGATTAGGTAAAACCATGTCGATCTACATCAATAAAGACACCAAAGTTATCACCCAGGGCATCACCGGCAAAACCGGCCAGTTCCACACGGAAAAATGCCAGGAGTACGCGAACGGGAAAAACTGTTTCGTGGCGGGCGTGAACCCAAAGAAGGCCGGCGAGTCGATTTTCAGCATCCCCATCTTCGCTTCGGTGAAAGAAGCCGCTTCACAAACCGGTGCCACCGTGTCGGTGATCTACGTGCCGCCCGCTGGCGCTGCAGCGGCTATCTGGGAAGCCGTCGAAGCCGACCTGGACCTGGCGATCTGCATCACAGAAGGCATTCCGGTCAAAGACATGCTGGAAGTGCGTAACCGCATGCGCGCCAAGGAAGCGGCTGGCGGCAAAAAGACCCTGCTGCTGGGTCCCAACTGCCCCGGTTTGATTACACCTGACGAGATCAAGATCGGCATCATGCCGGGTCACATTCACCGCAAGGGTCGCATCGGTGTGGTCAGCCGCTCCGGCACACTGACGTATGAAGCCGTGGCCATGTTGACTGAAGTGGGGCTGGGTCAGTCCAGCGCTGTTGGCATTGGCGGCGATCCGATCAATGGTCTGAAGCACATCGACGTGATGAAGGCATTCAACGACGACCCGGACACCGATGCCGTGATCATGATTGGCGAAATTGGTGGCCCGGACGAAGCCGATGCCGCTCGCTGGTGCAAAGCCAACATGAAGAAGCCCATTGTTGGCTTTATCGCAGGCGTTACGGCGCCCGCCGGCAAACGCATGGGTCATGCCGGCGCGCTGATTGCCGGCGGTGCAGACACAGCCGACGCCAAGCTGGCCATTATGGAAGAGTGCGGTTTCATCGTGACCCGCAACCCGTCCGAGCTGGGGCATTTGCTCAAGGCGCAGTTGTAAGTCAAGCCACAGTAAGCAGTTTTACGAATGGTCGCAAGGCCATTCACTGGCTAAACTGCACGTCGCGAACTGAAGCGCTCCGAACGCCTGTTTTGAGCGCTTCTTTTATTGTTCTGTGCGATTCGTTTTTCTGGATTCGCGGAAAATTTCCCAAACTTGATGCGGGTCAAGGGCATTTCAGGCGATTGACACGAGGATATCCGGCTACCCAAGTGCGCCTGATCAAAGAGCTGGCGGATGCTATTTTCAACTCCAACATTTATATAACAGGAGACAGCGAATGGAATTTCTAAACAATACCGATTTCTGGATCGGCTTGATCAAGATTATCTGGATCAACATTATTTTGTCGGGCGATAACGCGGTGGTCATTGCACTTGCCGCCCGATCGCTGCCACCTGAGCAGCAAAAAAAGGCCATTTTGTTTGGCTCGGGCGCCGCGGTAGTCCTGCGGATTGGTCTGACACTCGTGGCTGCCAAGCTCCTGGAAATGTCGTATTTGCAAATCATTGGTGGCCTGCTGCTGCTTTATATCGGCGTGCAATTGCTCAGCGAAAGTGAAGAGGACGAAGGCCAAGCCAAAGAAAGTGGTGGCTTGATGGCGGCGATAAGAACCATCTTGATTGCCGACCTGGTGATGAGCCTGGACAACGTGATTGCAGTTGCCGCTGCCGCCAAAGGCAGCACGCTGCTGTTGATGCTGGGCCTGGCCATCAGTATTCCGCTGGTTGTATTCGGCAGCACCCTGATGATCAAGCTGATGGAGCGCTTCCCGATCATTGTGATGCTCGGGGCCGCCCTGATTGGATGGGTTGGTGGGGAGACCATCGTGAGCGATACCGCGCTTAAAGAAATCGCTGCTGCAAACCCCTGGTTGCACTATGTTGCCGCAGCTGCCGGAGCCGCCGTTGTGATTGCGCTGGGCAAATTTCTGCAAAAACGGCATTCGGTCGCCGATGCCAGCGCGCACTGAGTACCAGGCTGGACCCAAGGTTTTCGGGGCACAATTCGCAAAAAAACGACAAGGCAGCGTTTACAAGTGACTTGTCTGCTGGGGCGCTGTCTGCTAACGTCACCCCTTACAGTACACCCTGAAGGGCCTAGGTCTTTCGGGGTGAAGTTGGCTGGCCAAAAAAGCTCAGCAGATTCGGCATTGGCGGGACGTGGCAACATCTTTTTTATCCAGGCGTGGTGACTTCTGGCGATCCGATTGGTTCGCCGGCCTTTTGGTGGTGGTCGCCGTCGTTGCACTGCACAAAACCACCAATCTGGTTGATTCACTTGAACGACGTTTTTACGATGTCGCCAGCACCAGTTCGAGCAGGCAACCGTCCGACCGCATCGCGGTCATTGCGATTGACGATCAAAGTATCGCCAATATTGGGCGCTGGCCATGGCCGCGGGATGTGCACGCCAAATTGATCGATCAGTTGGCGGCGGCCAAGGCCAAAACCATTGTTCACACCACGTTCTTTTTCGAACCCCAGGTCGACCGGGGGCTGGTGTTTATCAAGAAAATGAAAGAGGTGATTGCGGGTGGTGCCGCGGATTCTGCCGCCCTGTCCCCGCCGATTCAGGAGCAATTGTCGAAAGTGATCCTGGAAGCCGAAGTTGCGCTTGACTCGGACTCAATACTGGCGACAAGCGTCAAAAACTCTGCCAACGTGTTGCTGCCTTCATTCTTCACATTGGGAGAACCCCAAGGCAAGCCCGACAAGCCATTGCCGCCATTTGCCTTGAAGAGTGCGATGGATGAGGCTTCGGGCTATTCGATACACGCTATTCGGGGGCAGCAACCCATAGATTCGTTAGGTGATGTCGCGGCAGGTATCGCGCACTTGAACCAGATTCAGGATGTTGACGGTGCGGTGCGCCAGGAGCCTCTTTTGGTCAACTATTACGGCAAGGCTGTACCGTCTCTTGCCTTGCTGGCCGCGGTCAAAAGCCTGAACCTGACATCGGGCGATATCAAACTGAATACGGGTGATTCCGTGCAAATCGGAAAACTTCGTATCAAGACTGACGAATCGGCGCTGATGCTGCCGCAGTTTTACAAAGACAGGGACGGAAAGCCTGCTTTCGCAGTTGATTCGTTTTATGACGTTCTGACGGGCAAGATTCCCGCCTCCAAATACGCCGACAAAATCGTCATCATTGGCGCCACGGCAGTCGGTGTGGGCACACTATTCCCGGTGCCTGGTCATCCAGGGTTATCACCTGCGCAGACCATTGCCCACATCACGTCAAGCATACTGAGTGAGCATTTCATTGTGCAGCCGAGCTGGGGCACAGCCGCTAAATTCGTCATATTCCTGTTAACAGCCGCCTACGTCATCGTTGCCTTGCCCAGATTGACGGCCGGAATGGCGGCCATGGTCACTTTGGCACTACTGGTTGCACTCGTGGGTACCGAGTTCGGACTTTTGGCAGGCTCAGCTTTGTGGCTGGAATTGATGCTGCCAACGACAGTTCTGCTGCTTGGGCATTTGGCGTTGACGACCAAGCGATTCCTGATGACCGAAGCTGGCAAGATCAAGGCGGACGAAGAGTCAGCAGAAACAAGTCGCATGATGGGTCTGGCACTTCAAGGCCAGGGGCAGCTTGACATGGCGTTTGACCGGTTTCGGCGTGTACCCATGAACGAAGCCGTCATGGGCAATTTGTACAGCCTCGCTCTGGACTTCGAACGCAAGCGCCAGTTCAATAAGGCCGAGGCGGTCTATGAACACATGGCGGCGTACAACAAAGACTATAAAGACATCAAAACCAAGCTTAGTCGGGCCAAAAACCTGTCGGAAACAGTCATGTTGGGTGGTGGCAATGCCCACCCCGGCGGCACCATGTTGCTGGATGGCGGGGCGGTCGAAAAGCCGATGCTGGGCCGATATCAGGTTGAGAAAGAATTAGGCAAAGGTGCCATGGGCGTTGTGTATCTGGGCAAAGATCCCAAGATAGGACGGGTTGTGGCTATCAAAACCATGGCGCTCAGCCAGGAGTTTGACGGCGATGAACTGGTTGATGCGCGCGAGCGGTTTTTCCGGGAGGCCGAGACAGCAGGACGTCTGCAACATCAAAATATTGTCACGATCTTTGATGCGGGTGAAGAGCATGACCTGGCATTTATAGCCATGGAGTTTCTCAAGGGCAAGGATCTGGTGGATGCTTGCAAGGATGGGCATTTGCTTCCCGTGCCCAAGGTGCTGTCCATCGTGGCCCGAGTAGCGGAGGCGTTGGCCTATGCGCACAAGCAAAACGTAGTGCACCGCGATATCAAGCCGGCCAACATCATGTACGAGATGGAAAGTGACACCGTTAAAGTCACTGACTTTGGTATTGCCCGGATAACGGATTCGAGCAAGACCAAAACAGGCTTGGTCCTTGGTACGCCCAGCTTCATGTCGCCCGAGCAACTAGCCGGCAAGAAGGTAGATGGCCGCTCCGACCTGTATTCTCTGGGCGTCATGCTTTTCCAGATGCTCGCTGGTGTCCTTCCTTTCAGGGGCGATTCCATGGCCGAATTGATGTACAAAATTGCGAATGAAGATGCACCCGACATTCGCATTATTCGTCCGGCGCTGCCCGAAAATCTGGCGAATCTGGTTGCACTTTCTCTTAGCAAACGGCCAGAAACCCGGTACCAGGACGGAGATCAGTTTGCAGCAGACCTGCGAATTGTGCTGGCCTCTCTGGGGTCCGATTTGGGCGCGTTAGCCGCATCTCCGGTTGGTCGGAGCGCCGCGAACAAACTGTCGGCCACTGATGAAAAAACAATGGCGTTTTCATCGGGCTCACTTGCAGTCTCTGATACCGATTTCATGAAGACCTCAATAAATGCGCCTTTATCGGCCTCTATCTCGGGAAAAACGGGTGACAATCCGGCAAGCATCGTCAAGAAGCCAGGTGCAAGTGGTACCGTAGCCGACATCGAGATTTAGCCAGAAAACGCAATGATTTATACGTTCTGCACAAAAACTGATCCGGGCCGTGCCAGGGAAAATAACGAAGATTCGGCAGCATATGACGAGCCAAC
>JANPAZ010000449.1:0-22975 GCA_031430225.1 Rhodoferax sp.
TGCCCATACTGAAATGACTGCCTTGTCACTCTTGAGGGTTCCGTCGCCAACGAGCAATCCGAGCAGATAGCCTTGGGCATCAGAGCCAAAGCCATCCCAGCCACCCAGCGCGCGGTGATCATGCAGCAAAATTTCATCCCCCGGGCATAGTTTCGCTGCAGGTGTCCAGTCAGTCTCCAGCGTGTAGCGGGTCTTGCGCGCTACACGCCGCACCAGATGATCGGCCGTCACACGCAATGCATGGCCTTCTTTCGTGCGCAGCGCTAGCACGGGTTTGTTTCCCGTTTTGAAAAAACCTTCACTTTTGACCTGGTAGGCCTTGCCATCCACGACCGCATGAAAGCGACGCCCCACCAGATCTGCGACCTGGGCGGGTCCGTCAGTGGTCATCACCCAGGTGTCAGCCGTAACACAGGGATTTGTCGCAGCAATCGCCTCGCAATAGCGCAGGTTGTTGTCTTTGTTGATGTTGTCCAGAAACAGGATTCCCGGCTCGGCAAAGTCATAGGTGGAACGCATCACCGTGTCCCACAGCTCCCGCGCGGGCAAGGTCTGGTAGACCCATAGACCATCATCGCGACGAGTAGCGCCTGCATCGCGCAACGACATACCGGGCCGGGCCCGATGAACCAGTTGCCAGTCGGCATCGGCCAGAAGCGCCTGCATGAAAGCGTCGGTCACGCCGACCGATACATTGAAGTTATTCCATCGCCCCGGCGTACGCTTGGCAGTGATGAACTCGAGTACGTCGGGGTGGTCAATGCGCAGCACGCCCATCTGGGCCCCCCGGCGGGAGCCTGCGCTCTCTACGGTGGCGCAGGACTGATCAAACACATTGATATAGCTGCACGGGCCCGACGCTACCGATGCCGTCGCCTTGACCTCGGCCCCACGCGGGCGTATGCGGGAAAAGTCGTAGCCCACGCCACCGCCACGGCGCATGGTCTCGGCCGCCTCACGCAATGCCTCGTAAATGCCGGGAAAACCGCCGTCGTCCACACCCTGAATGCAGTCACCCACGGGTTGCACAAAACAGTTGATGAGCGTGGCCTGAATGTCGGTGCCTGCCGCGCTCATGATGCGCCCCGCGCCAATGGCACCTGAGCGCAGGTTGTCCAGAAAGAGTGCCTCAAAATGCGCACGCTGGGCCTCTGGCTCTACCGAAGCCATAGCCCGCGCCACGCGCAGGTAGACATCGTCCGCACTCACCTCACCCGCCTTGAGGTATTTCTCTTGAAGCACATCCCGACTGATGGGCTGCATGTCCAAGGCGTGGGTGGACCCCGTATGGCTCTCGCGTTTCATAGACAGCTCCGCAAAATTAGACGGGCGTTTAAAGGTCAGGAGAATAGTACCGGCTGGCCCTGCCGGTCAAACGGAATATAGTTGTCGAAAGCGCCTCTGCGAATGGCGTCTTCCATGCGTTTGAGGGGCTCTTTGGCGTCATCAGAGGTCAGCGCGCGGCCACCGGTGCCCGACAGGGCTGCCGCAAAAACAATCTGCCATGCCTGCCCCATCCCGCGCGACTCGTTCATCAGCGCATCAAAGCTGGAGAGCTCGGCAATAGATTTGTCGACGCACATCACCGGTACCAACGCGCCGCCCTCGCCCTGCTCGAAGCGGGCACGTTGTTCGGGCGTTGCGTCATCGGGCAACTCAGCACCCGCAAACACAAACAGCATGCGCTGCGGCTCAGGTTGCGCGCGCGCCGCCCTCAGCAGGTCGTCAAAACTTGAAATATCCACGCAATACTCCCGCTCAAAATCTGTTGTTCAATTCAATCACAAATCACCTGCCCATCATGCTCTACATACGGCTGATACGGCCCGGTGCCACTATGCGGGGCGATCGAGGCGGGCACAAAATCACCACGCTGCACGTCAAACACATAAATCTCGCCTTCTTCGATCACGTAGTGCCAGCCATGAAGCGTCATCTGCTTCAGCTCGACCTGCTCACGCACCATGGGGTAGCCCATCAGGCGCTCCAGTTGCAACACCACAGAGCGCTGCTCCGTGCGGCGCAAGGCCTCGGGTGTCATCTGCACAGGCAGTGCCGCCTCGCGCCCCAGTTCGAGCCAGATGGCCAGGTTTCTGGCCTGCGGTGCCACTTCTTCATAGAGCGCCCGAATACCACCACAATGGCTGTGCCCGCACACGACAATGCGCGACACCTTCAAATTCAACACGGCGTATTCGATGGCCGCGGAGGTGCCGTGATAGCCAGCAGAGCCGTCATAAGGCGGCACAAATGCACCGACGTTGCGAACAATAAAAAGCTCGCCCGGACCTGTACCCGTCAGCAAGTAGGGAACAAGGCGGGAATCAGAGCACCCGATGAACAGAATTGTCGGGTGCTGGCCGTCTTTGACCAGGTTCTCAAACTGCGCCTGGACACCCGGAAACGTGTGGTCGTGAAACCGGCGCAGACGGGCCAACAGTTCGTCAGGCACTCAATACACCCGGTTGAGGAATTGGTTCACTGCACCAGGGGCGTGTCTGATGCATCCAGATCCACGCCCACCAAATCCGCCTGACCCGCCAGCCATTGCAGGTACTGGCGCAAAGCTGTCACGTACGTCTTTTGCCGCAATGACATGGCTACAGCACCCCGCACGGACTCGAACGACTGGGCAATACCCGGCTCGCGGGCGAGCACCTCCACCACATGCAAACCGAAGCGGCTGTGCACCAGTCGCGGCAAAACACCTACCTCGGCATGTCCAAACAGCTCTTTGGCAAACTCCGGCGCGCAGTCCTTTGCTGTGAGCCAGTTCAAGGCGCCACCGTCTGCGCCACTGGGGCAGTTGGACAGCGTGCGGGCCGACTTGGCAAAGACATCGTCGGCGCTTTTACCGTCATGGCAGCGCACGTCCAGCAAGGTGGTCTCAGCCCGGTTGCGCAGGGCAACCACGTCGACACCTTGAGTCACCGCAAACAGAATATGCCGCACATTCACCCGCTCGCCCGTGCTGTAGGTGGCTTGATGTGCAGTATGGTGGCGCCGGCAGGCTTCTTCTGAGGGTTCGGGGATGGACAGGCTTTGGTCCAGCAAGGCCTCCACCGCACTGGAGGCCTCTTCGCTGAGAAGACCCTCCATGGGGGGCGGGTCATTGGCTGGCAGCAGCCCACTGGCAATAGCCGCCTGGCGCAAGAGTTCTGAGCAGGCTCGCTGGCGCAAGTCATCCGCTGAGAGCTGTTCTTGTGCCTGATTCAGCGTAACACCGTTGACACTGGCGATCTGAAAGTTGTCGAGCGTTGAGGGGGTCATGGTGAATTCCTTAGACACCGGCACCAGGGCGGCGCGGCTGATTGTGGCCGGCAGGCACGTTCAGGCGGCGAGCGCGCACCACCTGGTAGGGCCTGAACAAATAGGCAACCGTACCAAAGCCGCTCCACACGTGCACCAGCCGGGTGAACGGGAAGATGAAAAAGATGCTCATGCCTAAAAACATATGCATCTTGAAGATCCAGCCCGCACCTGCCAACAGCTCCACGGCACCCGTCTGGAACGTTACGATGTGCTGCGCCCAGCCTGCCAGCTTGAGCATCATGCTGCCGTCAAGATGCTGGGCAGACAAAGGAATGGTCGCCAGGCCCAGCGCAAGTTGAAGCCACAACAGCACCAGCAGCACGATGTCACTGGTTCGGGAGTTGATGCGGATACGCGGTTCAAACAGTCGACGGTGCAACAGCAACGTGACGCCGATAAAGCCCAGCAAGCCGGCAATGCCACCGCTGACCATCGCCATGAGCTGTTTGGCACCGGCTCCCAAAAAGGGCTCGTACACGAAGTGCGGCGTCAGCATGCCAAAAAAGTGCCCAAAAAACAGGAACAGCACACCCACGTGAAACAGGTTACTGCCCCAGCGCAGTTGCCCGGCCTTGAGCAGCTGGGATGAGTCGCTCTTCCAGGTGTACTGGTCGCGGTCAAACCGGATCAGGCTGCCTAGAAAAAAGACCGTGAGCGCAATGTAAGGGTAGATGCCAAACAGGAAGGTATCGAGTGTTTTCATAAGATTGCTCCAGCATGGACTTTGGAACGCGAGGGATCAGCAGAAGGCTGAGGTTGAACGAAATGCATGACCTGCGCTTCACCGGGCTTGGCCTGACCTTTGGTGGAGCAACCATCAAACACGATGGGCTCTTCCCAATCGGCATCCAGCGGTTCATCAGCCACCACTTTCACGGCGTGGGCCTTTTCACCAGCGAGCTCGATCAGTGCCCCCAGAACGCTGGCATAGGCACTCTTGCGCTGTTGCAAAGCGTTGAAGATGGCGTTGAAGATGTGCGACATTTCACCCAGAAAAGCGCGGGCTTCTTTGGGCGGCTGGGTGGACACAAACTCCAGCACCACAGGCAGGTAGTCGGGCAACTCTGAGGGGGCCAGATAAAGCCCGGCCTTCTCGTAGGTTTGCGCCAGGTCGATCATCGCCGGACCCCGGTCCCGCGAGTCGCCATGCACGTGTTCAAACAGATGCAATGACGTGGCGCGGCCCCGGTCGAACAGCTCCACGTATTGCGCTTCAACGTCAAGCAAGTCACCCTGCTGCAGGTTGGCGATCAAACGGTCAAGCTCATCCAGACGGGCCGATGGCACGGCTTTCTCGGCCTGCAAGGCGGCACCCATGTCGGTCAACTGACTGCGCAGCTCAGCGTCGGGGTAGGAGAGCAGGCGGGCAAACACCCGCAGGCTAACCGATGATGATTTCTCGGAGGATTCGAACAACTTCATTTCATTTCACCTTTCTTCACCTTGTTAGAGGCGCAAACTGGACTTCATCGTGAAATGCCGTGGAACCGGCTTTGCCGGGCCACTGGCATTGCCCCCTGCAAGGGGGGTGGCGTAGCGACACGAAGTGCGCGAAGCCTAGGGGTGGCCGCATTCATACCTCCGCCTTGATGGGAATGGTTCTACGTTTGCTGCCACCGAAGAGACTGGCCTCGCTGTCACCGTCCGAGCACCCATTGCCAAACGAGAAGCCGCAGCCACCGCGCACGTCAAATGTGTTCTCGGCGTATTCACGATGCGTGCTGGGGATCACGAAACGGTCTTCATAGTTGGCGATCGCCATCACGTGGTACATCTCCTCCACATCCGCCTGCGTCATCTGCACCTGGTCCAACGCCGCCATGTTGATGCGGCCATCCACATGTTTCTCACGCTGGTAAGCGCGCATGGCCAGCATACGCTCCAAGGCGCGCTCCACCGGCATGGTGTCCCCCGCCGTCAGCAAATTGGCCAGGTACTTCACCGGGATGCGCAACTGCTTCACGTCGGGTATCTCGCCGTTGATACCGATCTGACCTGCGTTGGCCGCTGCGCTGATGGGCGACAGAGGTGGCACGTACCAGACCATAGGCAGTGTGCGGTACTCCGGGTGCAGCGGCAGCGCCACTTTCCAGTCCACCGCCATCTTGTAGACCGGGCTCTTGCGGGCGGCTTCCATCCACTTGTCGGGAATGCCGTCGATACGGGCCTGCTCGATGACCTTGGGATCATGCGGGTCCAGAAAGATGTCGAGCTGCGCCTGGTACAGGTCGCGGTCATGCTCCACGCTGGCGGCTTCCTGAATGCGGTCTGCGTCATACAGCAGTACGCCCAGGTAGCGGATGCGGCCCACGCAGGTTTCACTGCACACGGTGGGCTGCCCGGCCTCAATGCGCGGGTAGCAGAAGATGCATTTTTCAGCCTTGCCACTCTTCCAGTTGTAGTAAATCTTCTTGTACGGGCAACCCGAGACGCACATGCGCCAGCCACGGCACTTGTCCTGGTCGATCAGCACAATGCCGTCTTCTTCACGCTTGTAGATGGAGCCTGATGGGCAACTGGCCACACAGGCCGGGTTCAGGCAGTGCTCGCACAAGCGTGGCAAATACATCATGAAGGTGTTTTCAAACTGCCCGTAGATGTCTTTCTGGATGTCATCAAAGTTCTTGTCTTGGCTGCGCTTGGAGAACTCGCCGCCCAGAATTTCTTCCCAATTCGGGCCCCATTCGATCTTCTCCATGCGCTTGCCCGTGATCAGGCTGCGCGCACGGGCCGTGGGGGTGGCCTTCATCTCGGGGGCCGACTGCAAGTGGTCGTAGTCGAAGGTGAAAGGCTCGTAATAGTCGTCGATTTCAGGCAGGTTGGGGTTGGCAAAGATCCGCATCAGCAGCTTCCACTTCGCACCCTGGCGCGGCTCAATCTTGCCGTTTGCTTTACGGACCCAGCCACCATTCCACTTGTCCTGGTTCTCCCATTCCTTGGGGTAGCCGATGCCGGGTTTGGTTTCGACGTTGTTGAACCAGGCGTATTCCATGCCGGGGCGGTTGGTCCATACGTTTTTGCAGGTAACCGAGCAAGTGTGGCAACCAATGCACTTGTCCAGATTCAGCACCATGCCGATTTGCGCGCGTATCTTCATGCTGCTACTCCCTGTGTTTGTGCTTGCGCTTCTTCCTCCAGCCAGTCCACTTTGTTCATCTTGCGAACCACCACAAATTCATCGCGGTTGGTGCCAATGGTTCCGTAGTAGTTGAAGCCGTAGCTGAACTGGGCATAGCCACCAATCATGTGGGTGGGCTTGAGCACAATGCGGGTCACCGAGTTGTGAATGCCACCGCGCATGCCGGTGATCTCGGACCCCGGGGTGTTGATGATCTTCTCTTGCGAGTGATACATCATCACCATGCCGGACTTGACGCGCTGGCTCACCACTGCACGTGCGGCGATCGCGCCGTTGATGTTGAACACCTCAATCCAGTCGTTGTCCACAATGCCGGCGGCTTTGGCGTCCGTCTCGCTCAGCCAGACCACGCTGCCGCCGCGATTCAGCGTGAGCATCATCAGGTTGTCGCTGTAGGTGGAGTGAATGCCCCACTTCTGGTGCGGTGTGATGAAGTTCAGTGCAATCTCTTTGTTGCCATTGGGTTTGATGTTCTGAATGCCGTGTGTGGTCTTGAGATCCACGGGAGGACGGTAGCTGGTGAAATTTTCACCAAAGGCTGACATCCACGGGTGGTCCATGAAGAATTGCTGGCGCCCGGTCAGGGTGCGCCAGGGGATCATCTCGTGCACGTTGGTATAGCCCGCGTTGTAGGAGACTGTCTCGGACTCAATCCCGCTCCAGGTGGGCGAACTGATGATCTTGCGCGGCTGGGCCTGGATGTCGCGAAAGCGGATCTTTTCGTCCTCGCGGTGGATGGCCAGGTGGGTGTGGTCGCGCCCGGTCTGCTTGCTCAACGCCTCCCACGCCTTCACGGCCACATGACCATTGGTCTCGGGTGCGAGTTGCAAAACCACTTCACAGGCATCAATGTCGGAATCAATTCTGGGCATGCCACAGGTAACGCCCTCCTCGGTGACCAGTCCGTTCAGCTCACCGAGCTGCTTGACCTCAGTCTGGGTGTTCCAGGCTATCCCCTTGCCACCGTTGCCCACCTTGTTCATCAGAGGTCCGAGCGCGGTGAATCGCTTGTAGAGGTTGGGGTAATCACGCTCCACCACCGTCATGTTGGGGGCTGTCTTGCCGGGAATCAGGTCGATCTCGCCACGCTTCCAGTCTTTCACGCCAAAGGGTTGCGCCAACTCTGCAGGGGAGTCGTGCATGAGCGGTGTCAACACCATCTCGCGTTCAACGCCCAGATGCCCCACACAGATCTCGCTGAACTTCTTGGCGAAGCCTTTGTAAATGTCCCAATCGCTGCGGGACTGCCAGGCCGGGTCTACAGCGGTGGACAGCGGGTGAATGAAGGGGTGCATGTCGCTGGTGTTGAGGTCGTTCTTCTCGTACCAGGTGGCGGTGGGCAACACGATGTCCGAGTACAGGCACGTGGTGCTCATGCGGAAGTCCAGCGTGACCAGCAGGTCCAGCTTGCCTTCGGGGGCCTTGTCGTGCCACACCACTTCCGTCGGTTTGGCTGAGTAGCCAGCGCCGGGCCGCCCCAAGCTGGCTGCCCCCTAGGGGGAGGCGCGTAGCGCTTCGGGGGGGAATTCCTCCCCCATGTCTTTGCCCTGCACACCGTTGCTGGTTCCAAGCAAATGTTTGAGAAAGTATTCATGACCCTTGCCGCTGGAGCCCAGAATATTGGAGCGCCACACAAACATGTTGCGCGGCCAGTTGTCGGGGTGGTCGGGGTCTTCACAACTCATGGTCAAGGAGCCGTTTTTCAGGCTCTTGACCGCGTAGTCTTTGGGGTCCATGCCCGCCGCCGCCGCATCTCGCACTACCTGAAACGGATTGGTCTTGAGTTGCGGCGCAGACGGCAACCAGCCCATGCGCTCGGCACGCACGTTGTAGTCGATCATGCTGCCGCCATAGAGCTTTTTGTCGGCAAGGGGTGACAGCACTTCTTCCATGCCCAACTTCTCGTAGCGCCACTGGTCGGTGTGGGCGTAGAAGAAACTGGTGCTATTCATCTGCCGGGGCGGACGGATCCAGTCCAGGGCAAAGGCCAACGCTGTCCAACCAGTTTGCGGGCGAAGCTTTTCTTGCCCCACATAGTGCGCCCAGCCCCCGCCGCTTTGGCCAATGCAGCCGCACATCATCAGCATGTTGATGACGCCGCGGTAGTTCATATCGGCGTGATACCAGTGGTTCATGGCCGCACCAATGATGACCATCGACTTGCCATGGGTCTTGTCTGCGTTCTCAGCAAACTGATGCGCGACCGCAATGAGCTGTGCACGCGGTGTGCCGGTGATGCGCTCTTGCCAGGCGGGCGTGTACGGGGTGTCGTCATCAAAGTCTTTGGCGGCCAACTCGCCGGGCAAACCACGCGCCACACCGTAGTTGGCCACTTGCAGGTCAAACACGGTGGCGACCAGAGCTTCGCGTTTGTCGCCCTCTTTGCCTAACGCAATGCGGGTTACCGGCACAGTGCGAATCAGCACGTTGTTGGCACCGGCACCCCTGTCGTTGTTGGGGAAGTGCTCGCTTTCAATGCCACCGAAATACGGGAAACCAACTTTCGCGGTCAACGCGCTGGGATTCTCGCCTTCCATCACCGACAGCTTGAGTTTCACATCATGGCCGTGGCGCGCTTCCTTGGCCTCCAGATTCCACTGCCCTTGGTCTGCACGGCCGTCGGCGCCCCAGCGGAAGCCAATGGCCCCGTTGGGCAACACCACCTTGCCGTTGTCGTCGAGCGCTACCGTTTTCCACTCGGGGTTGTTAGCCGCACCCAGCTTGCCGTTGAAGTCAGACGCGCGCACATAGCGGTCAGGCACCATCACGACTTCGCCACTCGGCAAGGTCTGCTCTTTCAGCATGACCAGCATGGGCATGTCGGTGTAGCGGCGTACGTAGTCGTCAAAATACGCCGACCGGGCCTTGCCCCCATCGGGGAAGTAGAACTCTTTGAGGATCACATGCCCCATGGCCATGGCCACGGCGGCATCGGTGCCTTGCTTGGGCTTCATCCAGATGTCGGACAGCTTGGCCACCTCGGAATAGTCGGGCGTGATGGCCACCGTCTTCGTACCTTTGTAGCGCACCTCGGTGAAGAAGTGGGCGTCTGGCGTGCGGGTCTGCGGCACGTTGGAGCCCCAGGCAATGATGTAGCTGCTGTTGTACCAGTCTGCCGACTCAGGCACATCGGTCTGCTCACCCCAGATTTGCGGGCTGGCCGGTGGCAGGTCGCAGTACCAGTCATAAAAGCTCATGCACACGCCACCCAGCAAACTCAGGTAGCGACTGCCGGCGGCGTAAGAAACCATCGACATGGCAGGGATAGGCGAGAAGCCGATGATGCGGTCCGGCCCATGCTTCTTGATGGTGTAGACGTTGGCGGCCGCCACCATCTCGTTCACCTCATCCCAGCTGGAGCGTACAAAGCCACCCAAGCCCCGCACACTTTGGTATTCCTTGCGCTTCGCATCGCTTTGCGCAATGGAAGCCCAAGCGTCCACCGGGTCATTGGAAAGACGTGCCTCGCGCCAGAGCTTGAGCAGCCGGCCACGCACCAAGGGGTACTTCACGCGGTTGGCGCTGTACAGATACCAGCTGTAGCTGGCACCCCGGGCACAGCCACGTGGCTCGTGGTTGGGCATGTCCCAGCGAGTGCGGGGGTAGTCGGTCTGCTGGGTCTCCCAGGTGACGATGCCGCCCTTGACGTAAATCTTCCACGAGCACGAGCCGGTGCAGTTCACGCCGTGGGTGGACCGCACGATCTTGTCGTGAGCCCAACGGTCGCGGTAGGCGTCTTCCCAGGTGCGGTCTTCACCAATGGTCACGCCGTGGTCACCCGAAAAGGGTTCTTTGGGATTTGAAAAGTAGCTGAGTCGGTCTAGAAAGTGGCTCATAAATTACCTCGATGAATGCAGTGTTTGACAAAATGAGCAATAGGCCCACGTATCCATTAAATAGTTAGCTATATATTTAGTAGCGTTTTATAAAACCCGGGTTAGACACTGGTGCTTGCATCCACGTCAAGGGTTTTTGATTTCCGAGCCCGCGCGCAGGTAGAACCACCAGTTCAGCACCAGGCACAGGGCGTAGAAAATCGCAAATCCGTACATCGCCACCTGTGGCGTACCTGCCTTGATCTGCGCACCAATCACCACCGGGGCAATGAACGCACCGTAGGCGGCAATGGCAGACGTCCAGCCCAGCACGGGGCCCGCCTGCTGGCGGTCAAAGATGACACCAATCGTGCGGAAGGTCGAGCCATTACCAATGCCGCTGGCCGCAAACAGCAACACAAACAGCCACATGAAGGTCGCAAAATACTGCTCGGGCGTGGCAGACGCATAGGCTTGCATCATCACGTAGCCCACCGCGCCGGATGCCAGCACCATCACGGCAGAAATGACCTGCGTGACGATCGAGCCCCCGACCTTGTCGGAGATCCAGCCGCCAATGGGCCGCACCAGTGCGCCAACAAATGGCCCGATCCAGGCGTACGTCAAGGCCGACACCGCATTGGGGTTCTTCAGCGTGTGCTGCATGACACCGGCTGCATCAGGCACGTGGCTGATGCCGAAGATCACCGTGATGGACAGGGGCAACGCCATCGAGAACCCAATGAACGAGCCGAATGTCACGATGTACAACAGGGTCAGCGACCAGGTGTGCTTGTTGCTGAAGATGGCAAACTGTTTGCTGATGTTGTCCTTCATGGTGCCGAAGGCGGTGAGCTTCATCACCAGCAGGGTGCTGACCACAATCAGCGGCATGGCGACCCACATGTTCAGCAGCCCCAGGCCCGTGGGCTTGGGCAAGTACAGGTACAAGCCCAGACCGGCGGGTACAAACGACAGGGTGTACAGCCAGATGATCTTGATGAAAGCGCCCACCGTGCTGCCAATGTTGGGCGACACGGTGGTCAGGTTGTTCATGCCCAGGTAGGCCAGGGCCGACAGGGGAATGAGCGACAGCAGCCAGGCAAAGCCCGCGTTTTGAATCCAGGTGGGGGTGCCCGCGGCGATCTTGCCAAAGATCCAGCCGCTGTCCTTGATCAGGTTCATGGAGTCACCACCAAAACCACCAAACAGGCTCATGGTCATCACCAGCGGAATCACGATCTGCATCGTCGTCACGCCGAAGTTACCCAGGCCTGCATTCAGGCCCAGCGCCGTGCCCTGCAAGCGCTTGGGAAAGAAGGTGCTGATGTTGGACATGGATGACGCAAAGTTGCCGCCCCCCACGCCAGACCATAACGCCATCAACTGGAATGCCCACAAAGGCCACTCTTTGTGCTGCAACGCGATGCCGGTCCCAACGGCGGGAGCGAGCAGCATGGCCGTTGTCAGGAAGATAGTGTTGCGCCCGCCAGCAAGCCTGATAAGAAAGGACGCGGGGATGCGCATGGTGGCGCCCGCCAGGCCGGAGATGGCCGTCAGCGTGAACAGCTCAGCCTGGGTAAACGGGAAACCCAGGTTCAGCATCTGCACGGTGATGATGCCCCACATGCCCCAGATCGCAAAACCACACAGCAAACTGGGCACCGAGATCCACAGGTTGCGGTAGGCAATTTTTTTGCCGGTTTCTTCCCAGAACTTTTCATCCTCCGGGCGCCAGTCGGCGATGTCAGCGCCCGAGGTTTTTGTATTCGTATCCATGTGCTACTTTCGAAAAAATGAATCAGCTTTGCAGGCTGAACGGCGTGGCGTTCTTGCCCATGAGTTCGCTGCGACGCACTTCAGTCCAGTACATCCAGATAAGAGACACCCACACCACGCCATACATCAGCATGAAGGCGCTGGAGCGGATACCCGTGAGATCCATCAGGGCACCGAACATGATGGGCAGCACAAAACCGCCCAGCCCGCCCGCCAAGCCAACAATGCCACTGATGGCACCTATGTTGTCGGTGAAGTCGTCGCTGATGTACTTGAAGACACTGGCTTTGCCAAACGCGAAGGCGATGCCCAGGATGAACATCAGTGCCGTGAACACGTACACATTCAGCCCGATGTGAAAGGTCTTGGGACCGGCCGTTGTGAGAATGGTGAAGTCGGTCTGCGGGTAGCTCAGCAAAAAAAGGCAGATCCAGCTCACCCACAGCACCCACCAGGTCACGCTGTGCGCGCCCCATTTGTCCGACATCCAGCCGCCCACCGCGCGAAGCACGCCGCCCGGCAGCGAAAAGCAGGCTGCCAGCAACGCCGCTGAGCGGATTTCCAGGCCGAATTCGCCCACGTAGTACTGCACCATCCACAGCGACAGCGCCACATAGCCGCCAAACACAATGCTGTAGTACTGGCAGTACTTGAGCACGCGCGGGTCTTTGAGCGACTTGAGCTGGTCCATGAATTTGACGTTGCTGGGAACCAGATGGGCCGGGTCACTGTGGCTGAACAGCCAGAACAGGATGACCGTGCCGAACATGATGGCGGCGTACACCTGCGGCACCATCGTCCACCCAAAGGCCACCACCAGGGCGGGTGCCACAAACTTGTTGACCGCCGCACCCGAGTTGCCTGCACCATAGACGCCCATCGCAAAACCCTGCTGGTTTTTGGGGAACCAACGGGCCACATAAGGTGTACCCACCGAGAACGAGCCACCTGCCAGACCCACAAACAGGCCAATGGTCAGAAAGTGCCAGTAGGCCGTGGCGTAGGCCATCAACCAGATGGCGGGCACGGTTGCGGCCATCAAAATCGTCATCACGATGCGACCGCCAAACTTGTCGGTCCAGATACCCAGCGGCACCCGGATCAACGAACCCGTCAGCACTGGCGTGGCCATCAGCAAGCCGAATTGTGTGGAGTTGAGGTCCAGCGCTTTCTTGATCGGAATGCCGATCACGCCAAACATCATCCACACCATGAAACACACCGTAAACGCCAGTGTGCTGACAATCAGCACAGAGAGCGCCTGCCCTTTTTTGGTCATGTCAATAACTCCTGTTGGTCATGACATGACTTTAGGTTTCAGAGCGTCAGCGCAACATCCCCCGGTGGAACGGGAGGATCAAGTCCTTGGAACTAGGGGGTTGAAGCGCGCCGTAGTTCCGAAGAACTAGAGGCGGCTGGAAAACCGGTTTGTTTGCGCTGGATCAAACTGCGCGGGCTTTGCAACCGGGCTAAATCAGCCCGTTTTCGGAGGCAATGACGGCGGCGTGCACGCGAGAACTGACGTCGAGTTTTCTCAACACATGCTGCACGTGGATCTTGACCGTGGTCTCGGCAATGCCCAGATCCCGACCAATTTCCTTGTTGCTGGCACCGCGCGCAATATGCCGCAGGATGTCGCGTTCGCGGGGAGACAACCCATCCAGAACCGACACTTTTGCTTCTGGCATTGCGACACTACCGCACGCCGCGTCACGGTAGGCGGCCACCAGCTTGCTGGTCATCTCAGGGGCAATGACGCTTTCACCGCGCATGGCCCGCTGGATGGCGCTGATCAAGGCGTCACCTTCCGTGGTCTTGAGCAGATACCCCGCAGCACCGCCTCGCAGCGCGGCTGCCAGGTCGGCTTCATCTTCACTCACTGTGAGCATGAGAATGCGCGCGCGCGGAGCGGCCTCGCGCAGCGATGGCAGCGCGTCCACTCCATTGACGCCTGGCAGGTGGTTGTCAAGCAAAATCAAATCGGGCTGAAGCTCTTTGGCGCGACGCAATGCCTCACCCGCATCGCCTGCGTCGCCAACCACCACGACGTGGGGGTCACACCCCAGCAGGGCCGTCAGACCCCGGCGAAACAGCGTGTGGTCATCCACGACGAGGATTCGAATGGATTGAGCAACTTGATCAGTCATAGGCAAGACAGGCGTTAGGCATCAGCCGCAAGAAGGGCACCGCGACGTTGAGCCTGCGCGGCGGGCATCGGGTTGGCAGGTGGCGCAAGCGTCAGCACCATTGACGTGCCGTGTGCGGGGGTGGACACCACCTCCAGCGCTGCGCCAATGCGCTGTGCACGTTCGGTCATGATGCGCAAGCCCACATGGGTTTCATCCTGGGCCTGATTTTCAGGGCTGAAGCCCATGCCGTTGTCGCGTACTTCAAAACGCCAAACCGGCTGCTGCTGCACGTCCAGCCAAACCTGCGACGCCCGCGCATGTTTGCGCACATTGGAAAGCGCCTCCTGCACAATGTGAAGCACTTGCATCTGCAGGTCGGGCGACAGGGGCAAGCCATGCCCGGCCATGGTCAGCGAGGTTTTCAAGCCGGTCTGGTGCTCAAATTTTCGCAACGTGGTGGCCAGCGCGGGCTCGATATCTTCTGTATTGGTTCGGGTACGAAAGTGCACCAGAAGCTCGCGCACGTCGCCATAGCTTTCGCGCACGCCCACATCGATTTCTTCAAGCACCTTTTGAATCTCAACCGGGTTGCCGGATTGCACGGCATGGCGCATCAACTGAACCTGAATCTTGAGGAATGCCAGCGACTGCGCAATGGAGTCGTGCAGCTCTCCCGCCAGCAGATGACGCTCGCCCGACACCGCGGCCTCGCGTTCCAGTGCGTTCAGGCGAAGGTTCTCCATGGCACTTGCCAGGTGGCTGTTGAGCGCCTCCAGCAGCGAGCGCTCTGCGTCCGATGGCGACACCGCAGCATGGAAAAAAAGGCCAACCTCACCCATCAACCGGTCGTGCAGGCGGATGGGGATGTTGACCACGGTGGCAAAGCCCGCTTTGGCGCAGTGCTGCAAAGACTGCGCCGACATGGACTGGATGGGGATGACACGCAGCCCATTGACTGTTGAGGGCATGCCGCAGTGGCAGTCGCCCACGTGCATGCATTGCTCTTCTTCCACCATGGAAGCGGGCAAGCCACTGGCCGCCAGCATCAGATAGCGCTGATTGGTCTGGTCTGACCAGCGCAAGGCCACGCCATCGGCATGGGCAATGCGCATCATGCGCTGTGAAAAATCTTGTGCAAGTTCATCCAGCGAGGTGGCTTTGGCGACCAAAGCAGTAACCTCATAGAGCGACTCCAGCCGCTCCCTCTTCTCTTCAAGCTCTGCGGTTTTTTCCAGCACCTTGGTTTCCAGGTTGCGGTACATGGATTGCAGGTGCTCGGCCAGGCTGTTGAATCCCTGGGCAAGCGTTCCAAATTCGTCTGTGGTCACACGTTCAACCCTGGCACTGAAATCGCCGCCCTGTATTTTCTGGATCGCCTGCTTGAGCTGCTGCACCGGCTCCAGAACAAACAAATACCCGGTAACCATCAACACAGCAGCCCCGAGGACCGCGAGCACCAGAACCCCCATTTGCAGCAGGTGAAGGATCGCCGTCCAGCGCGCTATGTGCGTCTCGATGCTTGAGACGAGCGCGTTAATGTGGGCCGCGAATGCCACCGTCTGGGCGCGAAGCTCGCTTCGATCAGATGATGGCGCGTTCAACCAGCGGGACTGAAACTGCGCCCAGTCACGCTCCACCGTAGCAAAGTGCTCGCTGACCCGGTCATCCCAGGGCACAAACAGGGGCCGGTCCGGGTCACCATTGCGCAGCAAGCGGATGCTCCGGTTGAATTCCGCCACCTGCCCGGGCAGTTCACGCGTCTCGCCGGTTCCCACTGAAAGAGCCATGCGATAGGTCTGCATACGCATGCGACCCGCCTCATTGACGGCCGCCGCACCACCATCCAGTTGCCAGGAAACCCACAGGGTCGCCACCGTAGACAGCAGCGCCAGCAGCAAAAACGGTGCCCCCACCAGCGCCAGTTTGGCACCCAGGCTCCAGCGGACGGACTGTGCGTTCATAGGCTGGCAGGCAAGAGGCCGATTTTCATGTTGAACCTCGAATGATCAGGGCTCAAGGATACGCCAACACCTCAAACAGGCAAACAAGCCAACCTCAAAACGTACCGGAGAACGACCCGCCATCCATCAGCAGGCTCAGGCCGTTGATATACCCCGCATGGGCACTGCACAAAAAAGCGCAGGCCGCGTTTTGTGCGTGTGGGCGGCAGCTTCACCCTGCACAACTCAGCGCTCATATTTCAAGCACGTTCTCCAGGCGTCCTCGGATGACGATGCCGACCTGATCGATAGCGATACGCAGCTCGGTTTTTTTGTCATGACAGAGTCGACTCTCTGCAGCCGAAAATACCGACTCAAGGTTGTCGTGCTGGCGCAAGGCAATGATCAGTGGAAAGCCAAATCGTTCTCGATAGGCATGATTGATGCTGATAAGACGTTCGTACTCCGTCTGTTCCAGCGCATTGAGCCCCAACCGACCTTGCTCGCCGGTGGATTCTGAAGTCATCGTTCCGGCGATCGCTTCCTGACCCGCCAACTCCGGGTGAGCCCCAAGCAGTTTCAGCTGCTGCTCGGGGTCCGCTTCCAAAATTACGCCGGTCAGCGCGTACGCCAATTCTGTCAAGCTGTGAAAAGGTCGCCTGTTCCAGGCACAGTGAACCACCCAAGGTGAATGCTCTACAACACCCCCCAGGATGGATTCGAATTTGCGCTGCTCCATTGCATTGAGCTTGGCCAGCGAGACATGCATCGATGGATTCATGTGTCAAATGTGATGCTTTGCATTCTGCTCATGGTGCCGCTCAGCACACTGACTGCCTCCATCGCTTATTGCGGCACCCAACCTGCCGCTTTCAGCAACTCGTTGTGCAGTTTGATTTCGCGGGAAATCATCTGGCGCAATTCCTCCGGACTTGTGGGAGCCACGTCCATCGCGGTTTCTGCCAGCCTGGATTTGAGTTCCGGATCGAAGGCCTCCCGCACAGCTTTATTGAGCTGATCAATGATGGGACGGGGCGTATTCGCGGGTGCCAGCATTGCTATCCACAATTCCACACTGAGCCCAGCCACGCCCTGCTCCTGCATGGTGGGTACTTGAGGATAGAGCTGGGAGCGATTTTGTCCCATCACACCCAGCGGCTGCAAGGTGCCCGCTTTAATGTGAGGCATGGCTTCTGTCATGACCGCAAAAACACTATCGACAGTGCCCGCCAGCAAATCATTGATGGCCAATGCGCCGCCTTTGTAGGGAACATGCAACAGCTTCGTGCGTGTGTAAGACTCGAACATAAGCCCGACCAGATGCTGCGGACTGCCGTCACCCGAGCTGGCATAAGTGAGCCCGCCTGGATTGGCTTTGGCGGCAGCGATGAACGCACCTACATTGGGGTATTTTTGCTTGTCTTTAACGACCAACACCATGGGTTGCGTGACCAGACGCGAAATAGGGGCAAAGTCTTTCTCGGGATCGTAGGACAGCGTTTTGAAGATGCTTTTGTTGGTTGCCAAAAACGAGAGCGGGGCGATGGTGATGGTGTACCCATCGGCGGCGGATTTCGCCACTTGAGACATACCAATTTGCCCCGATCCGCCCGCCTTGTTATCCACAATCACAGGTTGCCCTAAATTGGCAGAGAGCTTTTGTCCCAAGGCGCGTGCCAGCATGTCGACACCGCCGCCCGCAGGCAATGCGACGATGACTTTAATGGGCTGAGTCGGGTACTTGTTTTGGGCCAGCAAGGAGCCGGCCAACGGCAAGGCGCCCAACGCGGCGGCAGAACTGAGATAGGTGCGACGGTTCAACATGGCATTGGGTCCTTTAGGTGGGTATCAAAAATTCAGTATCGTGCCCTTCTTTGTTGCCGTCCATCGCACAATATGCTACTGTGCGTTCTAAAATTTAGAATGCAAAAACCAGACGTAAAAATCTGACTGTGGCTGTTAACACTTATCTCATTCCCAAGTCCCTCAGATATTTTTTGGCGGTGTTTGAGCACGGCTCCGTGCAAGCTGCAGCGCGTGAAATTGCCCTATCGGCGTCGGCAATTGACAGGCAGATTCTTTTGCTGGAGGAGGATATGGGAGTGGCGCTCTTTGATCGGCAGCCAAGGGGGATGCGGCTGACTGCCGCAGGCGAGCTGCTGTTAGCCTTAGCCAGACGCTGGAAGACGGATCTGCAAAGAACCAAAACCGAGATCTCCCAGCTCAAAGGACTGCATCATGGCCATTTGCGGTTAGTCGCGATGGATAGCCATGCCAATGGGTTGTTGCCCTACCTGATCGGATCTCTTGCCCGCGAACACCCAGGCATCGCACTGGAGGTCAAGTTCGCCACGCCAGATGAAGCAACTCAAATGCTCATAGAGGATGCGGCAGACCTGGCAATTGCATTCAATCTGAATGTCCGGCTACAGATACATGTCTTTTGGTCTGCCCAGTTGCCTTTGGGCTGCGCAGTGGCGCATGAACATGCCCTCGCAGACAAGCCAATACTCCAGCTCAAAGATGTCGTCGAATGGCCCCTTGTGGTGCAAAGTCGTACGCTCAGCATTCGGCGCTACCTGGAGCGTCAGCATCCTTGGCTATTTACCGATACCAAAGCACCGCTGACGACCAATTCGCTTCAACTGTTGAAGCATCTGGTGTGCGCAGGTAGCCATATCGCACTCACCTCAGAACTCGACGTCGCGCCCGAAATTTTGCTAGGCAGGATACGGTTCATGTCGCTTGCCGACAGTTCTTTGCGCCCCCAGACCATCAGTGTGGCATCCAGTGCGACCCGTTCCTTGACGGGTATTGCACGGGTTGCTGCTGAGTTAATCTCTGGAGAAACAGAACGCTACCTGCAATTGGTAAGAGCCGCATCTATATCGACTCAGTCAGGTGGGGAAAGTCTGCACAAGCGGTTTAACAACGCCACAAATCGTCTTTAGAAGGCACCCGGAAACGACCCGCCATCCATCAACAGGTTCTGCCCGTTGATATACCCCGCGTACGCACTGCACAAAAAAGCACAGGCCGCACCAAACTCTTCGGGCCGCCCCAGGCGTTTCGCCGGATGCTTGGAAATGCGTTGCTGCCGAACGGCGTCTGCATCCGTGCCGTCGCGCCTGGCCTGCGCCGCAAAATTGCCGGCCAGCCGCTGCGTGTCGAACGTGCCGGGCAGCAGGTTGTTGATGGTGACGCCCTTGGCCACGGTGGTGCGCGCCAGCCCCGCCACGAAGCCTGTCAGCCCGCTGCGCGCTCCGGTGCTTAAGCCCAAGCCATCGACGGGCGACTTCACCGCGCTGGACGTGATGTTGATGATGCGGCCAAAGCCACGCGCCATCATGGCATCCACCGTCTGGCGGATGATCTCGATGGGCGTGAGCATGTTGGCGTCAAGCGCGCGCAGCCACACCTCACGGTCCCAGTCCCGAAAGTCTCCGGGCGGGGGGCCGCCTGCATTGGTGACCACAATGTCAAAGCCGGAATGTGCGTCAAAGATGCGTGCACGACCCTCAGTCGTGGTGACGTCGGCGGCCACACAGGCGACCTGCGCACTACCCAATGTGCGCAGCATGTCAGCCGCCTCGTGCAACGGGCCTTCAGTGCGCGCGGCGATCACGAGTTCAACCCCTTCACGCGCCAGGGCTTGCGCACAGGCCAGCCCCAGGCCCGCGCTGGCGCCGCACACCAGGGCTTTGCGGCCATTGATTCCCAAGTCCATGGCCTAGACCAGCAACTGCTTCTGCGCCTGGGCCTGCATGATTTTGCGCAGCCGCGACAAACCCACATCGTGCTCATACAGGTGTTCGCGCTGATTGGCGTCAAACTCCATGGTTTCCAGCATCACACGGTCCTGCTCCAGCACGACCCAGTGACGGGCTTCTAGCCGGTTGCGATACAGAAAGCGCCACACATCACGCTGCCAGCCCGAGACCTTGCGACAGCGCCAGAAGAACACAACCGAGAGCTGCGGGTTCACAGGGGTATAGCTGCCAATGATGGTAAAGCTGCCGCCTGGCCCACCGGTCTTGGGGTAGGGAATAGCCAGACGCATCCAGTGAGTGCCGGTGTCGCCCCATTCGGTCCAGTCGAAGTTGACGTCGCGCTGGCCGTCTTTCTCGAACATGAAACCGTGCTCGGTCTTGCGCAGCTTGAACTTGGCGCTGATGTCACCTTCCGCCATGGAGTGCGACTGCTTGTGCACAAAAGTGCCGTGCATCGGGTCCATCACGTTGTCGGCCACATAGCGGTAATCGCCGCGCCACTCCACATAACACTGGAAGCTGCTCCACTCGGGGCTGGACAGCTCCTCAGGCAGCGTCAACGGCGGGGGTGTGGCCACGTACTCACGGCTGTTGAACAACCAGATGGCACCGTGGGCATCCTGCACGTGGAAGGACCGCGTGGCGCGGGTGCCTTCCAGGGTGCAACCCGGGGCGGCTGGCACTTTGGTGACCTGGCCATCACAGCGAACTTCAATGCCATGGTAGGGGCACGCGAGCCGGTCGCCCAGATTCACCCCCATTGACAAAGGCGCACCACGGTGCGGGCAGTGGTCTTCCAGTGCGTGAATGACGCCCGTTGCATCACGCCACAGCGCAATTTTGTAACCCAGGCGGCGCATGGACACCGGCCTTTCCTGGACAAATTCCGAGGGGCAAATGGGGTACCAGAGATCGTACAGACCGCGCTCCAACAGTGCGTCAACCGGGGTTTGCGAAGTGCTTGTGTTGTTGATGGTGCTCATGTCATTCTCCAAGCGCCTTGATGGCGAACTGAAAGGACGCCGCAGTCCACGGCTCGCCGTTCGGGCCCAACGGGCCGGTCTTGTTAAGCTGGCCGATCAGGGCGTCCAGCTCCCAATGGCCCGCGCCAAAGGCACGCTCGATGGCATCGCCCAGCAGGTCTTCAAAGGTGGTGGGTGGGCGCTTGCGGGCCTGATGCGGGTCCAGATAGCGCGTGGGCAGGGCATGGATGGGAATGTCGTTCACTTTGGTCTCCTTCAACAAAATTCATTCCGCAACGATGTTGCGGGCCTTGATGATGCGAGCCCATTGGGTGGTCTCGGCGCGGATGTGTGCCGCAAATTCGGCGGGTTTCATCAATACTTCAGTCAACCCCTGCGCCTTGAGTTGGTCACGGGTTGCAGGCTGACCCAGAATGTCTGCGGCGTCTTTGGCAAGCTGCTCTGCCACGGCAGCAGGCGTACCCGCCGGGGCCAGCAGGCCATACCAGGACGTCACGACCACGCCACTGACGCCCTGCTCTGCTAGCGTGGGAATGTCGGGGGCCGCCGCACTGCGCGCAGATTCGGTGATGCCAATCGCCACCAGCTTGCCGCTTTTGATCTGGGCCAGCGTGCCGGGCAGGTTACTGAACATCAGCGGCACTTGCCCACCCAACACGTCATTGAGCGCCGGGCCGGTGCCTTTGTAGGGAACGTGCAGAAAATCCACATCGGCCTGCTGCTTAAACAGCTCACCGGCGAGATGAAGTCCACTGCCCACACCGGGCGACGCGTAGCTCAGCGTGCCGGGTTTGGCCTTCGCCAAAGCCAGCAGTTCCTTCACGGTGCGCACATTGATAGAAGGCGTAGCCACCAGCACATTGGGCGCTTTGGCCAGCATGGTGACCGGCACAAAATCACGTTCAATGTTGAATGGGAAATTGGGCATCAACGTGGGGTTGATCGTGAGGTTACCCGCGGGGACGACCAGCAGGGTGTGGCCATCCGGCTTTGCACGCTTGACCTTGTCAATACCGATGTTGCCAGCCGCACCAGGCAGGTTTTCAACCACGGCGCTTTGCTTGTAGCGCTCGCCCAAGCCCGCCGCCAGAATGCGCGAAAGGGAGTCAATCGGCCCACCGGGCGGAAAGGGCGCCACGATGCGAAAGGACTCCGCAGCCAGCGCTTTTTCAACCGGAGTCTGCGCCATCACCTGCCCGCAAAACAGGCCGCCAATCACGCCAGCCAAAGCGACAAGGATTGTGCGCCGTGTGCCGCTCATCATGGGCGTTTCTCCGACAGAAATCCACTGCCCGCCTGCGCTTTGGGCTGGCGGCGGGTGTTGCCGTCCAGGCCGCCTTCAATGGCCCATTCCGCAAAGACAGTGGGGCCGGGCTCGAAATCACGTGCCACCCATTTTTCGGTGAGCTTGTCTTCGTCTGCGTTGTATTCAATCAGCGCACCACAGGGGTTTTCAAAGTACCAGAAATAGGCGGAGGAGATGGGGTGCCGCCCTGGGCCCAGTTGCGTTTTCCAGCCACAGCGGCTCATGTGCAGGCCGCCCCCGAACACTTCGTGAATGTCGCGCACCGTGAAGGCCACATGGTTCAGTCCGACGGATTTGTTGGGGAGTTGCAGCAGAAACAGGTCATGGTGCCCACCCTGCTGGGCGCAGCGCATGAAAATGCCACGGCCGGGATATCGGTCAGACGTGACGAACCCGAGCCGTTGGTAGAAAGCCTCGGCCTCCAGCACCTTGTCGGTGAACAGCACCAAGTGGCCAATGTCTACCGGCGTCGCACGCTCATAGACCGGAGACGGTTCGTCCACACGCTGGGTGTTGCCATAGGGGTTGGTTGGCGAGCCCTTGATGTCCAGCGCGCGCTTGGCACTGGCCTGGAACACCAGGCCCAGGCCATGTGGGTCCAGCGCCTTGATCTGCCCCGTGCTGCTGCGAAGATCCTGAAATCCGGGCGTTCCCTTGAGGACCGCGGAAAGTTCGTCGAGCCGCGCCGCGCCCAACACGCCCCAAGTGACTTCACGAAGGGTTGGCCCCTCTTCAATAGGAGCGGGCAGGCTGGCGTCGTCCGGACGGCGTACGATGACCTGTGCACCGTTGAGTGTTTCCC
>JANPAZ010000450.1:0-8513 GCA_031430225.1 Rhodoferax sp.
GGCCTGCGCCACACGGTCTTCCAGCAGGTCCGGCGAGGCCACTTCGTTCAGGTCGTCGTGCTTGCCCAGGGGCAAATTACCCTTGGTAAAAAACTCTTGAAGTGCATCGCAAAGTTTGAGCTTGTTTTGCAGACTCAGCTCTATGTTGATGCGCTCGATACCGTCGGTGTACTCTGCCATGCGTGGCAGCGGGATCACCACGTCTTCATTGATCTTGAAGGCGTTGGTGTGCTTGCTGATGGCGGCTGTGCGCTTGCGATCCAACCAGAATTTTTTTCGCGCTTCGGGGCTGATGGCAATGAAGCCTTCGCCGCTGCGTGAGTTGGCGATTCGCACCACTTCCGACGTGGCGCGTGCCACGGCATCCGCGTCGTCGCCCGCAATGTCACCAAACAACACCATCTTGGGCAGGCCCGAGCCCGATGACACGGCCCGCTTGGACTTGGTGGCGTAACCCACGGCTTTCAGGTAGCGGTCGTCAAGATGCTCCAGCCCGGCCAGCAACACGCCGGAACGCTTTTGCTCGGCAAACATGAAATCTTTGATTTCCACAATGCTGGGCACGGCATCTTTGGCATTGCCAAAGAACTCCAGGCACACGGTACGGGTGTGGCTGGGCATGCGATGCACCACCCAACGGCAACTGGTGATCAGGCCATCGCAACCCTCTTTCTGAATGCCTGGCAGTCCGCTCAGAAACTTGTCGGTCACGTCCTTGCCCAGGCCTTCTTTGCGGAAGGATTTACCTGAGATATCCAGCCGCTCGGTACGCTCCAGCGACTTGCCGTCGGCCTTGAAGTATTTCAGCTCGAAGCTGGCCACCTCCGCGTCATGGATCTTGCCCATGTTGTGGTTCAGGCGGGTGACTTCCAGCCACGTTGCCTGCGGCGTCACCATGCGCCAGGATGCCAGGTTGTCCAGTGCGGTGCCCCACAGCACGGCCTTTTTGCCGCCTGCGTTCATCGCCACGTTGCCGCCCACGCAAGAGGCTTCGGCTGAGGTCGGGTCCACGGCAAACACAAAGCCACCGCGCTCGGCGGCATCGGCTACGCGCTGTGTGACCACGCCGGCCTCGGACCAGATGGTGGCCACAGGCTTGTCCATGCCTGGCAGGGTCAGCATCTCGACCTCGGTCATGGCTTCAAGCTTTTCGGTGTTGATGACCGCGCTTTTCCAGGTGAGTGGTATCGCACCGCCCGTGTATCCGGTGCCACCGCCGCGGGGGATGATGGTCAACCCCAGGTCAATGCAGCCCTTGACGAGACCGGCCATTTCAGCCTCGGTATCGGGGGTTAGCACCACAAAGGGGTATTCAACCCGCCAGTCGGTGGCATCGGTCACATGAGACACACGGCTCAGTGCGTCAAACTTAATGTTGTCTTTGGCGGTCAACCGGTTGAGCAATTGGCGGGTCTTGCGGCGCATGTGCGCCACTTTGTCAAAACCAACGTCAAACCGCGCGACTGCCGCTTCGGCAGCATCCAGAAGCTGCACAACCAGCACATCGCGTGTGGGGTCAAGGTCTGGCGTACGCCGTTTTTGGACCTCACCCAACCGGTGCCGCAGCGCTTCAACCAGCTGGCGACGGCGTTTGGGGTTGTCCAGCAAGTCGTCCTGCAGGTACGGATTGCGCTGGACCACCCAGATATCACCCAGAACTTCGTACAACATGCGGGCAGACCGGCCTGTGCGCCGCTCGCCTCGCAGCTGCAAAACCAGGTCCCAAGTCTGCTCCCCCAGCAACCGGATCACGATCTCCCGGTCAGAAAATGAGGTGTAGTTGTAGGGAATTTCGCGGATGCGCTCATGCGCTGAAGGCGGTTCACCCGAGAGATTTGCAAGCTGGTTCAGGTTCAGGGGAGCGTTCATTGTGTTCTTCTGTGGCTGCCTGGTGCACTTGGCTTAGGGCCTCTGATTTTACCGCAGCGCAACATTCACGCATGCATTCAAAGGGCACATGATGAAAACCCCAGTGTCAACCCGCCTGAATCGGGGGTTTAATAAAAGTGACATGTTTTTGACATCTGCGCTTGTTACCCTTGAAGCCTTTCTCATCTGGAGACCCCATGAAACTCAAACTTGCCGCCATCACCCTGGCCGCCATGACCACGGCATATTCTTTACCGGCGCTCGCCCAGACAGAGATCCAGTGGTGGCATTCAATGACCGCTGTGAACGGCGAGGTAGTCAACGACCTTGCCAAGAATTTCAATGCGTCCCAGAAGGACTACAAGATCGTGCCGACTTTTAAAGGCACCTATGACGAGTCATTCACCGCCGCAGTGGCTGCATTTCGCGCCGGCAACGCCCCCCACGTCCTCCAGGTGTTTGAAGTCGGCACCGCCACCATGATGGCCAGTAAAGGCGTGACGGTGCCTGTGGGCAAGGTCATGAAAGAGTCCGGCGAGAAGTTTGATCCCAAGGCCTACGTGTCTGCCGTGGCTGGCTATTACACGGCGCCCAATGGCGAGATGTTGAGCTTCCCGTTCAACAGTTCCACCACGGTCTTCTACTTTAACAAGGACGCTTTCAAGGCGGCCGGCATTGACACGAGCAAGGCCCCCGGCACCTGGCCGGAGGTTGCATTGGCGGCGGCCAAGCTCAAGGCAAACGGGCACAAGTGCCCCATTTCCATTGCATGGCAAGGATGGACCCAGCTGGAGAGCTTTTCTGCCTGGCACAACGTGGAATTTGCGACCAAGGGAAATGGCCTGCAGGGCATGGACGCACGGATGAAGGTCAATTCACCGCTGCACGTGCGCCACATTGAAAACCTCGCCAACATGGCAAAGCAAGGCCTGTTTGTTTACAAGGGCCGGGCCAATGTACCGGAAGCCAGTTTTATCTCGGGCGAATGCGCGATGATGACAACGTCAACCGGCTTCTATGGCAACGTCGCCAAGAACGCCAAGTTTGACTGGGGTCTGGCACCACTGCCGTTCTACCCGGATGTACCCGGCGCTCCGCAAAACACCGTCATTGGCGGCGCCAGTCTGTGGGTGATGGCGGGTAAAAAGCCGGATGAATACAAAGGCATCGCCAAGTTCTTCAACTACCTCTCCAGCCCCGAAATCCAGGCGGCAACCCACCAGCGCACGGGCTACCTGCCCATCACAACAGCCGCATTCCAGTTGACCGAAAAATCCGGTTTCTACCAAAAGAACCCTGGCACGGACGTGGGCGTGAACCAGATGATCCGCAAGACCACCGACAAGTCGCGCGGCATTCGTTTGGGCAACTACGTGCAGATCCGCACCATTGAGGACGAAGAACTCGAGCAGGTCTGGGGTGGCAAGAAGTCGGCCAAGGAAGCGCTCGATTCCATCGTGCTGCGCGGTAACGAGTTGCTGGAGCGTTTCGAGAAAGCCAACAAGAAGCCCTGAACGCCGTTTCGCACAAAAGCGTCTGATTTTTCGCAGTGGAAAAACGCGTAGTCTTCAAGTCTTCGTGGTTGCCCTGGGTGCTGATTGCACCCCAGGCATTCGTGATTGCCGTATTTTTCTTTTTGCCCGCCGGCCAGGCGGTCTTGCAGTCGGTGCAACAGTCGGACGCCTTTGGCACATCGGTGGAGTGGGTCGGGCTGGAGAATTTTCGCAATCTCTGGAACGACCCCACCTACCTCGCGTCCTTTTACACGACCGCCCTATTTTCGACGCTGGTCGCAGTGCTGGGCATTGGTATTTCTCTGGTTTTGGCAGTGTTTGCCGACCGCATTGTCAAAGGCGCGCTGATCTATAAAACCCTGCTGATCTGGCCCTATGCCGTAGCCCCCGCAGTCGCAGGCGTTCTGTGGTTGTTCATGTTTGCGCCGAGCGTCGGCGTGGTGTCTTTCTGGTTGCAGGCCGTGGGTGTGGACTGGAACCACTTGCTCAATGGCACACACGCGATGACGCTGGTCGTGATGGCGGCCGTGTGGAAGCAAATTTCATACAACTTCCTGTTTTTTCTGGCGGGGCTGCAAAGCATTCCAAAATCTCTGATCGAAGCGGCCGCCATTGATGGTGCCCGGCCCTGGCGGCGCTTCTGGACGATTGTGTTTCCCCTGTTATCGCCCACCACCTTCTTCTTGCTTGTGATCAACATTGTTTATGCCTTTTTCGACACCTTTGGCATCATCGACGCGGCCACCCATGGCGGACCGGGCAAAGACACTTCGATTCTGGTTTACAAGGTTTACTACGACGGATTCAAGGCCATGGACCTGGGCGGTTCTGCGGCCCAGTCAGTGGTCCTGATGGTGATCGTGGTGGCGCTCACCGTGGTGCAGTTCAAGTTTGTCGAGAAAAAGGTGAACTACTAAAGATGTTGCCCCCACGCTTGTCACTCCGTGTACTGTGCTGCCCCCCAAAGGGGCTAATTCTCCTTGGGGCGGCCCGGCGGAGAATTGCATGGGTCTGCGCCCATGGTTGAAAGACGCCCGCTCCTGACGGCACTGTCGCATGCAGTGCTGATACTCGCGGTGCTGGTGGTGGCATTTCCGCTGTACCTGACTTTTGTGGCTTCTACCCAATCCGTTGAGGACATCATTCATCCGCCCATGTCCTTGCTGCCCGGTACCCACATGGTGGAGAACTACACAGCCGCCTGGAATGGCACAGGGGGTGGCAATGGCTCCAAGGCGCCTGTGGGCCAGATGATGATGGTGAGCCTGATCACCGCCCTGGTCATTGCGCTGGGCAAGATTGCGATCTCGCTGCTGTCTGCTTTCGCCATCGTCTATTTTCGGTTTCCATTCCGGATGTTCTTTTTCTGGGCCATCTTCATCACTTTGATGCTGCCCGTGGAGGTGCGAATCCTGCCCACGTACAAGGTGGTCTCTGATCTGGGCATGCTCAACAGTTATGCCGGGCTGACCGTGCCGCTGATAGCGTCCGCCACCGCGACCTTCCTGTTCCGGCAGTTCTTTTTGACCGTGCCGGAAGAGCTGGTAGAGGCTGCCCGCATGGACGGTGCCGGCCCGATGCGGTTTTTCAAGGACGTTCTGGTGCCCCTTTCCACCACGTCGATTGCCGCGCTGTTCGTGATTCAGTTCATTTACGGCTGGAACCAGTACCTGTGGCCGCTGCTCATCACGACCAACGAAAACATGTACCCGGTCGTGATCGGCATCAAGCGGATGATTTCCGGTGGTGAGGCGCAAACCGAATGGAGCGTCGTGATGGCAACCGCCCTGATGGCCATGATTCCACCCGCTCTCGTCGTCATGCTGATGCAGAAATGGTTCGTCAAAGGCCTCGTCGACACCGAGAAATGATGGGACACCCCCACGCTAAGCGCACTTCCTATTAATGGCCTCAATCACACTCAAAAACATCGTCAAACGGTACGGCAGCGGCAAAACCGCCAACCAGGTCATCCATGGTGTCAACGCGACCATTGCGGACGGCGAATTTGTGGTCATCGTCGGCCCGTCGGGTTGTGGCAAGTCCACGTTACTGCGCATGGTGGCTGGTCTTGAGGAAGTATCAGGCGGAGAGATCTCGATTGGCAACCGGGTTGTGAATGACCTTGAGCCGTCGGAGCGGGACATTGCCATGGTGTTCCAGAACTACGCCTTGTACCCGCACATGACTGTGTTCGAGAACATGGCCTATGGTCTGAAGATTGCGAAGGTTCCCCAGGATGAAATCAAAGCCCGTGTGGACAAGGCGGCGAAAATTCTGGAGTTGGGTCCGTATCTGCTGCGCAAGCCACGCGAGTTGTCGGGGGGGCAGCGCCAGCGCGTGGCAATGGGTCGTGCCATCGTGCGTCAGCCCCAGGTTTTCTTGTTTGATGAACCCTTGAGCAATCTGGACGCCAAATTGCGCGCCCATACGCGTCTCGAGATCCAAAAATTGCACCGGGAACTCGGAATTACGTCCCTGTTCGTCACACACGATCAAGTTGAGGCCATGACGTTGGCGCAACGCATGATTGTGATGAACGCCGGTGTGATGGAGCAGTTTGGAACCCCGGAAGAGGTGTACACACGCCCGGCCACCACCTTTGTAGCCAGTTTCATCGGATCGCCGCCCATGAACCTCCTCAAGAACGCGCCGGATGCGAAGCCAGGCACCATGACAGGCATCCGGCCCGAGCACCTTGACATCACCCCCACAGGCTGGGCACTGGAGGTCGATGCACTTGAAATGCTGGGTGCCGAGCGGCTGGTGTATGGCCGCTGGGCGCACGGCGCGGGCGATGAGATCGTCATCATCAGGACGCAGGAAGACCAACCAGTGCCGGCCCTGGGCAGCACCATCCACGTTACACCCCGCGCGGATCGCATGCACTGGTTTGACGCTGCCACAGGCAAAAGGATTTAGGCCATGACACCAGGTTTTGCTGCCGGGCGGCCCCCTCAGGGGCCAAGAAGCCACACGCAGTCGACAACCGCGGGGGCGATATGACTTGGCCCTATCCCCGCTGGATTGCCCACCGGGGTGCCGGAAAGCTGGCGCCCGAAAACACATTGGCGGCATTTCGCCTCGGGGCAAACCATGGCTACCGCATGTTTGAGTGCGATGTGAAACTCAGTGCCGATGGGGTGCCATTTCTGATGCACGACGCCAATTTGAGCCGCACCACCAACAGCGCAGACAAACTGGGCCCGACAGCCAGCGCGGTAGGGGGCGACCACCCCTGGGCCTCGCTGTCGCAACTGGACGCTGGTAGCTGGCATTCACGCGCCTTTGCGGGTGAGTCCCTGCCCACGCTGGACAATATTTCCCAATTTGTTCTGCGCAATGGCTACTTTTTAAACATAGAAATCAAACCGACTCCCGGGGTGGCGCGTCACACGGGTGAGGTAGTGGCGCATGAGGCTGCGCGCCTCTGGAAAGACGCTGCCGTGCCGCCGCTGATGACTTCGTTCGAACCCGATGCCCTGCACGGTGCGCTGGCCGCTGCGCCCCACCTGCCGCGCGGCCTGTTGCTCGATACCTTGTGGACGGGCTGGCTTGAAACAGCCTTGCAGCTGAACTGCGTGGCCATCGTTTGCAACCACCTGCTGTGGGACAAGTCCAGCGTCACCCAGGCCAAAAGTGCCGGGTTTCGCACCTTGAGCTACACCGTGAACGACGAGCCAGCCGCTCAACGCCTGATCGCGTTGGGCACTGACGGCATCATCACCGACCGTGTGGATCTTTTTACGCCGGCTTGCCAGTAACCCGTCTCCGCGCGAACCTCACTTGCATGGCTGAAGTGCAGCTCAAGTTCAGTCTTTTCGCAACATCCACCATTGGCTGGTAGCGCAGCATACCACCAGCGCCGCATAGCTGGCCATCTTGCCATCGCGGCCAAAAAACCACAGACCGGCAACCAGGACAAACAGACTCACTATAAAATTAATAGCGCACTGAGCCCAAAAAACGGGGGCAAGAGGCTGTTTTCTGATGAAAATGCGAGACACAAACGTCATCAGCAACGCCACGCAGGCAGCGGGGGCTGCAAAATTCAGCAGGTGAAGCAACAGGTCCAGTGGTCTCATGGGGGTGTATCGGGTCGTAGGGAGGGGTGGGACGACCCAGGACAGTTGCTCCAATTTCCAGGCCAATGGGATGTGTCAAAAATTGCGGCTCCGGCAAATTTTATAATCACGGCATGGCAGTCTGGGCATTGGGCATCAATCACACAACCGCGCCGCTCGATTTGCGTGGTCGGTTTGCGTTCGCCATCGATCAGATCGAACCCACATTGGCCAGCCTGCGCGCGTCGCTGGCGGGGCCCGAAGCGGCCATCATCTCCACCTGTAACCGCACCGAGATTTATTGCGCGGGCGACCAAAGAGCCCTGAACCAGACGCTGGAACACACCGTGAACTGGCTCGCCCAGGCAGGCGGCGTAGCACCCGCGCTGCTGCGCTCCCACGCCTACACACTGCAAGATGGCCTGGTGGCCCGTCATGCCTTTCGGGTGGCCAGTGGGCTGGATTCGATGGTGCTGGGCGAGCCACAAATTCTGGGTCAGATGAAAGACGCTGTGCGCGTGGCCGACCAGGCGGGCGCACTGGGCACCACACTCAACCAACTCTTCCAGCGCTCGTTTGCCGTCGCCAAAGAGGTGCGCACCTCCACCGAGATCGGCGCGCATTCCATCAGCATGGCCGCGGCTGCCGTGCGCCTGGCCGGACAATTGTTTGAAGACCTGCGCGAGGTCAAGGTGCTGTTTGTGGGTGCGGGCGAGATGATTGAGCTGGCCGCCACCCACTTTGCGGCCAAGACTCCTAAGGCCATGGCGATTGCCAACCGCACGCTGGAGCGTGGCGAAAAACTCGCCGTGCGATTTGGCAGCGAGGTGATGCGCCTGGCGGACCTGCCAGAGCGACTGCACGAGTTTGACGCGGTGGTGAGCTGCACCGCCAGTACCCTGCCCATTATTGGCCTCGGGGCGGTAGAGCGGGCCCTGAAGCTTCGAAAGCACCGACCCATGTTCATGGTGGATCTGGCCGTACCCCGTGATATTGAGCCGGAAGTCAAAGGCCTGCGTGACGTCTACCTCTATACCGTGGACGATCTGGCCAAGGTGGTACACAC
>JANPAZ010000451.1:0-1928 GCA_031430225.1 Rhodoferax sp.
TTTGTTGTCGTGCGTGGCACGCAGCATCATGATCAGGCGGGCGTCTGGCAGCGCATGGGACATGGCCACAAAGTTGTATTGCCCCCCTACGCCGCTGACCACTTGGCCGGACTCCAGCGCGTCGCTGGCGGCAGCACCCAGCAACGTGACCACCATCGTCGTGTTCATGAAGCGGGCTTTGCGGCGCTGGGCGCGCTTGAGGTCATCATTGCCATAGAGCTGGTTGATGAAGTCAATGCGTGTCATGTCGATCTTGGCAAGCTCCTGCGGCGGCATGGTGCGCAGGCGTTCATAAAAGTCGCGTGGCCCCAGGAAGAAGCCACCGGTCATGAAAATGCCACCCGCGAGGCGCGTGCCCAGTGCCATGCTGCACAGCGCATCAAAGTTGCGTGGGTCTTGAAGATCATTCACACACCGCTGCTCGCCCAGCACCAGTTCGCCACCCTGGCGCGAGACACCAGCGCGCAAAATTCCGTAGTGCTGCAAAAACGCCAGATCGGCATCATTGAGCGGCGAGCCAATGCGCCGCGCGCGCAACAAAGCTGAAAGCGTTTGCGGCGTGACCGTCTCGTCTGTAATCTGCCCATCGTTGATCAACTGCTGCAGCACCGTATCTCCAAACACTTCGCGCCGGATGATGCCCGCCTCGATCAGTTTCAGAAAACCGTTGACGAACATCTCGGAGCAACCATACAAGCCATTGTCGAAGCGGCCCAGCTCGCGCCCACCAAGCCCGGCAGGGCAGATGGACTCCATCATGCGGCGGTATTCGGCGGCATGGCGGTCCCGCACGATCAGCGCCTGGCCGATGGCGTCGCCCAGCGAGCCTATGCCGATTTGCAGCGTGCCGCCGTCTTCAACCAGGCTGGACGCATGCAGGCCAATCGCATAGTCGGCGGCGGTCACCTTGTTATTGGGCGGCGCAAACACATCGTGTGTGGCGGCCGGGTCGGTCACCACCACATTGAAGAAGTCCGGCGCGACTTCAGCGCCGTTGGGCATGAAGGGCATCGCCTCGTTGATGACACCAATGACCATCAGGGGCTGGCCAGACGCGCGCATCTTGCCCACCACCTCAGACGTTACGTCGGGGTTGCTGGACAGGCTCAGGCGCAGGTCATCTTTAGGCCCTCTGGCCGCCACGGCCTGGGCAATCACGTTCATGCCCTGCACCGCCATGTCGCGCGCCACAAACGTGTAATTGGTGGAGATGTAGCCCCGCTGGGCCGCCTCGTTACCAATATAGTCGCCAGTTTTCATGAAAAACTCGCGCACTTCAATATGCGACGGCAAGGTCCCCGCGCGTGAGTCTTTCACGTACTCCAGATCCGGGTAGTTGCCAAAGACGCGCTCTACCAACGGCTCCAGAAAATGCTGCTCCAACTCGCTGTGGCCCACGGGCTTTTCCAGCGACAGCGCCGTCACGATACGTAAGCGGCGCGCGGGGTTGCCCTTGATACGACGGTATAGCGCGTTCACAAACGGGTTGGGCTTGCCCACGCCCAACGGAATGCCCAGCACGATATCGCCGGGGATGGTGTCCAGAACATGGTCCACAGCCGCGTCAATGGACGCGATATACAGCGGGTTGGTCAAGTTAGTCTCCTGAAGTGATGTACCTTTTTAAAGTATGGTCACCCGGCCAGCGGCTTGAATTGACCCAAGACAAGGTCATGCTATTAGGTTGTTTTTTGTCATTGATATTGCACTTCAACAGCAAACAATGACCGATGAAGTATCAAATATAGTGAGGGCATGGACAAACCCAAAGTCAGCCCGAAACTCGCCACCGCGCCACGCGCTGTGCTGTTTGACGCTTATGGCACTCTGTTTGATGTGTACAGCGTGGGCTTGCTGGCCGAGCAGCTGTTCCCTGGCCATGGGCAGGCCCTGAGCATCTTGTGGCGCGACAAGCAAATTGAATACAC
>JANPAZ010000452.1:0-2637 GCA_031430225.1 Rhodoferax sp.
TTCGCCCAACTTCTGGCTGACCAGGCGCCCCACGATGTCGTTTGTACCCCCCGCCGCCTGCGGCACCACCATGACAATGGGTCGAGTGGGCCATGCACCTTGGGCATGCAATGACGGCGCGCCACCGGCTAAAACCAGCAACGTGGTGGAAAGTAGCAGGCGACGGCGCACCCAATTTGACGGCCTGGAAGAGGTCTGATTCACGCTTATCTCCTGAAAAGAGCGTCATCGTCGCATGGCAGGCTCTCGCGCACAATCACTTATTTCAAACCACAACGTCTTCAACGCAACGGGGCCGATCATCCCCTCCGGGGCGAGCTGCCCCAGCGCAATCGCTTCGTCGGCGCATTTCGTACAAAGTAAGTAAGCTTGGGTGCTGATAAGGGTGAAATCATTCTTGGGCGGGCCCAGGCCAACGCGGCACTCAGACTCCGCGGCTGTCCTCCGCCCAGTGGGCTCCCCCTTGATGCCGCTGCGCTGCATGCCGCGCCGACCTGGGCCAGGTAACGGTCTGGGTGTTCAATCTTTGCAAACCGCCAATACTCATTGCCGATCACACTGGGGTGGATGGTGCAGCGAAGTAAAGGGGGAGGCCAAAGGCCGGAGGACATTCGCGGAAGCATTCGCCCCTGTGTCGTCGGCCCGCACAGAGCCAAGTCAATAGACCCCGTCGACGCGACCCACCCTTGAATTGCAATGACCATTTGCACTCAGTACCGCACGGTTTAAGATGCCACCATGAACCACGTCCCTCTCATCGAACTCACACGCGGCGGTACGCTGGAATGCCAGCATTACGCCTCCATTGCTGTCGTCAACACGCGTGGCAAATTGGTGGCGCATGCTGGCGATCCGCACTGGCTGACATTCACGCGCTCCACACTCAAGGCCTTGCAGGCCCTGCCTTTTGTGGAGGCCGGCGGACCGCAGCAATTCGGGTTCACGCCCGGCCAAATCGCATTGCTCTGCGCCAGCCACAACGGCGAAGACATGCACGTCACCCAGGTGCAACAGATGCTGGAAAAAACGGGGCTCACCTATAAAGCATTACGCTGCGGTTGCCATGTGCCGGGTATCTTCACGCAGTTGGACGTTGCGCCTCCCGCCGAGCTTGCTTATGACGAGCGCCACAACAATTGCAGTGGCAAGCACGCCGGTTTTCTGGCGTATTGCGTGCAGCATGGCCTGAGCCTGGACGACTACATCGCACCCGAACACCCCCTGCAACTGGCCATTCGTCGTGATGTGGCGCGCGCTGTCGGCATGGACGGCAACGACTTCAAAATGGGCATTGACGGCTGCTCAGCCCCCAACTATGCGATGCCACTGGCCAACCTGGCCTGGGGCTATGCGCGGCTGGCCAGCGGTGCGCGCGATAGCGAGTTTGGCCCCAGTTTTTCCCTTCTGGGCGAGGCCATGACCGAACACCCGGACCTGGTCTCTGGCACCCGGCGCAACGACCTGGCTTTCATGCAGGCCGGGCGCGGCGACTGGGTGACCAAGGTCGGCGCAGACGGTGTTCAGGTGGTGGGCAGCAGGAGCCGGGGTGAGGCATTGGCCATCAAGATCATTGACGCCAACAAACCGGCGCTGTTTGCCGCTACCGTGGAAGTGCTGGACCAGCTTGGCTGGCTGGATGACGCGCAGCGAGTGCAACTGGAGCCGTGGCGCGCACGCGCCATCGTCAATGCGCGTGGCCTTCCTGTGGGCGAACGGCGACCCGCATTCAGTCTGACGGCTGCGGGCGAACACGTCTGACAGCCACAACAGCCGGAAATTGTTAGCATAAGGTAGCCAGGGAAACGCCAGGAGTCACCCGACATGACCATCGCAACCATCAACCGTTTTATCAGCCTCTTCCACGACGCGTTTGACGCCATGGAACTGCGCGTGACCATGGCCGACGTTGAGCGTATGGCGATGCTGGTGCATCATTCGATGGAGTCCAAGACCAGGGCCTATCACACGGCCAGCCACGTGTTTTACATGTGTGACGGCATGAATCCGCGTCAGGTGCTGGCGGCCCTGTTTCATGATGTTGTCTATTTCCAGCTCGATGGCGGCGTGCCGCCCCATGCGGCATCCCTGCTGGCTGACGTGGTGCGCTTGGAGGGCGGTACAGTTTGGATTCAGAACGCTCTCAGCGAAGACGCCGCCGTCACGCTGTGTGTTGATATTTTCGGATTCAGGGCCGGGCAGTCCTTGCCACTGTACAGCGGCATGAATGAGTTCCTCAGTGCCATCGTGGCCGCGCGCATGCTGCACGGCCATGTGGCCATGGTCGACCTGATCGCCATCGTGGCATGCATAGAAGCGACGATTCCATTCCGTGCGCCGGATGCGCAAGGTAAAAGCGCGACGGACGTGCTCGCGCAGCGGGTTCAAGGCCAGTATCAGCAACGCGTTTCAACACTGTCCGCAGCAGATCAGGCTTTGGCCACTGAGACAGTGTTGAAGGATGCCGTGCAGCTGGCCAATCGTGACGTGGGCAGCTTTGGCGAGCCCGACCCGGGGCTATTTTTGTCCAGTACCTGGTTGTTGATCGACGAGTCCAACGCGCCACTGGCAGCCGTAGGCATCTACTCGTTGAAAGAATACCGTATGGCCTTGAGGCGTATGGATCTGTTTTTGAGTGCC
>JANPAZ010000453.1:0-4777 GCA_031430225.1 Rhodoferax sp.
CCGCAGCGCGCTAAGGCAGCCACCCCACACACAGCCTGAGTCCAACGACAGCAAATTGGGCCGGTCCAGCCAGCCCAGCGTCGACCAGTGGCCAAAGGCCACAATGCTGCCAGCCGTCTGGCGGCCTGGCGCGTCAAACCAGGGCAGGTACCCGGGCGGAGCTGCATCGGCTGTCAAGCCTTTGGCGTCAAATTCCATTTCCCCGTCTGGTGTGCAAAAGCGGATGCGGGTGAGTGCATTGATCACGCAACGCAAACGCGCCGCACCGGTGAGGTCGTCGCGCCACAGAATGGGCTCGTTGCCATACATCTGGTGCAAAAAGTCACCCAGGTCGGGGCCACGCAAAACCTCCTGCACCTCTGCCGCCAGGGCCATGGTTTGAGACGTTGTCCAGCCAGGTAAAACCCCGGCATGAACCATCAAATAGTCATTGCCTGCCACGCTTTTGCGAATGGCAAGGTGCTGCTGGCACAGCCACGCCAGCATCTGGCTGCGGTCTGGTGCGTCAAGCACGCCACTTAGTGTGTCGCTGCGGCTAGGCTTGCGCACACCGTGTGCGACAGCCAGCAAATGCAGGTCATGGTTGCCCAGCAAGCATTGGGCGGCCGCACCCAGCTTCATCAACCGGCGCAGCACACCTGCAGAGTCCGGCCCCCGGTTTACCAGGTCGCCCAGCAGATAGAGTGTGTCGCGGCTAGGCGAGAAGGATATCTCGTCGAGCAGGCGTTGCAATGCGTCCTCGCAGCCCTGCACGTCACCAATCAAGTAAAGTCCCATGGTGTTCATTCTCGCTGCTGTTCAATGGAATTTTTGCTGATCGTCCTGCTCACCCTGCTCAACGGGGTGTTCGCCATGTCTGAACTGGCTCTGGCAGCGAGTCGCAAAGCGCGTCTGAGCGCGATGTCTGAGGCGGGTGACGCAGGGGCTTCTGCAGCCCTGACCCTGCTGGCCCATCCGACCCAATTTTTGTCCACTGTGCAGGTTGGCATTACGTCCATTGGCGTGCTCAACGGCATTGTGGGGGAAGCGGCTTTCAGCGGTGGCGTGGCTTTGTGGCTGCAGGGTTTTGGCCTGTCTGAAAAGGTATCGGCCATTTCGGCCACGGCCAGCGTGGTGACGCTCATCACCTTTACCACCATCATTTTCGGTGAGCTGGTGCCCAAGCGAATCGGGCAGCTTTACCCCGAACCTGTAGCGCGTCTGGTGTCGCGGCCCATGCTGTGGCTGGCCAGGGCGGCCAGTCCTTTTGTGAAGCTGTTGTCGGCGACGACCCAGGGCACCCTGAAGCTGCTGCGTATCGACACCAACGCAGCACGCACTGTGACTGAGGAAGAAATTTCAGCCAGCCTTGAAGAAGGCTTGGACGCCGGCGTGATTGAGCAGAACGAGCACCAGATGGTGCAAAACGTGTTCCGTCTGGACGACCGCCCGCTCACCTCTCTCATGGTGCCGCGCACCGATGTGCAGTGGCTCGATGCCACGCTTTCAGTGGCTGACAGTCTTGCGACTGTGGGTGCGGGTGGCGAAGCGGACTCGCATTCTTGGTACCCGGTGTGCCGCGGCTCGCTCGATGATGTGGTGGGCATCATCAGCGTGGGCAAGCTGTTGCATCTGGGTGTGAAGCAGGCCGGCACGATCGAACCGCATGCGCAGTCTGCGGTGTTCTTGCCCGAAACCTTGTCAGGTATGGAGCTGCTGGAGCAATTTCGTGCTCGCTCTGGGCGCATGCTGTTTGTGGTGGACGAGTATGGCGTGGTGCAGGGCATCATGACGCCGGGCGATCTGCTGGAGGCCATCACCGGCGAGCTGCAGCCCACGGCTCAGGTTGATGCCTGGGCGACGCGCCGTGATGATGGCTCGTGGCTGCTTGACGGGCTGATGCCGGTGGGGGAATTGAAAGTCCGCCTGGGTATCGACGAGCTGCCCGAAGAAGACCGTGGCCGCTACAACACAGTGGCGGGTCTTTTGATGGCGGTATCGGGCCGGTTGCCGTCTACCGGTGAGCGCATCGAGTCGTCGGGCTGGCTATTTGAAGTGGTCGACCTTGACGGCAAGCGCATCGACAAAGTGCTGGCGTCACATATCAAGTTGCCCTTACCCCCACAGGACCTTTAGGTCCGACCGCTAGATCCTGCCAGCAAGCCGGTAAGCCCAAAATCCAATGATTTCATGCAGGGCGTAATGCCACTTCTCAGCGCCAATGGCCAGTGAATAACCCGTCCAGTTGGGCTCGTTGGGTGTGCGGTAGTCCACGCCGTAGGGAGTGATGTTCCAGCCCGCTGCACGGAACACCCCGAGTGAGCGTGGCATGTGGGCGGCGGTGGTCAGCAGCAGCCAGCGCTGTTGTTTGTCGATGCCCGGCATAGCAGCGGTCAGTGTTGCGTTTTCGAACGTGGTGCGCGACTCCGATTCGTAGCTGATTCGTGCAGGGTCTACAGACAGGCTGTCAAAAAATATTTTTGCGCGGTTTGCTTCGGTCAAAGCACCCCGGAGAAGGCTGCCTTCACCCCCGGTGAACACCAGCTTCAGATGCGGATGGCGCAACATCAGACCGACCGGAACGATCATGCGTTCACCTGCGCTGTTGAGTGCGATTCTGCCCGGCTGTTGCCACATTTCGGACCGCTCCAAAGCCCCACCCAGCACCACGATGCCCACGAATTCCTTCAAACTCGCGTTGGGGTCTGGTGCAGGCGCGGCGGCCTCCAGTTGCCGCAGCAGTGCATCCACCGGCAACTGCCAGCCAATAAGAATCAGCACCGCCAGCGCGGCCTGACAGAGTTGCATGCCCACCTTGGGCGAGCGCCGCATCCACAGCAGTCCAAATGCCAGCAAGAGTAGAACCCACGAAAGGGGTTGCGTCGCAAAAGACAAAAGGCTGGAGGCAATGAACATCAAATCTGCAGGCGCCCAAAGGCTACAAATGCTGGTTCCAGATGTCGGTTTGGCGGGGGATCAGTTTCGGGTGCATGACACCGTGAGTCTGCGTCAATTGGTGGGCTGCCATCAAAACCTCGGGCGAAAAACCATGGCGATTGACGCGTCGCTCATCGTACTGAAGTTCGGCCATGAAGGGATAAAACTCGGGGCTGCCCCACAGAAATGCGATCTTTTTCCCCAGGTGCGGGAAAACCTTGTTGATGGTGATGAAGTCGTCGTTGGTGTAGATCACGTTGAAACTTGCGATGGGGAACTTGTTTAGCAATTATCCCGCGCGGTCGCTAAGGCGGATCGGACCCGAACAGACTTCAGAACTGAGAATCGTGACTTTGATCACCAATCACGCGTTTGCATTCGGCTGGGCCTCCACAACAATATGGTCGGGGGGCACGTCAATGAACCCATAGAATTGGTCCTGAACCGTTGGAATCAATCAAAAGAATAAGGTGACACCGTGACAAAATTTCAAGGACGTCCCGAAGCTGTGGGTACCGCCTCGACGACAACAACTTCATCGGATGATGTTGTTTACGTCGGGGTCGAGCGACGCCATATTCCGCGGGCTCTTCCGGTGCCTGAAGTGGTGGAAACAGATGACGCTGATGCGTGGGCCATGTGGCAGGAATCCGTAACGCAGATCGACAGCCAGTTGCCGACTGAGCCTGCACCGCTCGAGGCGCTGCCGGAGCAGGGAGACAGCGGCAGTGCGACTAAAGACATCGCTGATCCACATGACCCGTTTGCTTCGGTCCACAGGCGCAGCCGCTAAGCTTACCTTGTTAGAAATCAAGGCGTTATCCAAGCATCTCCAAGTGGAAGGTGAGCCTTGATGGACGAACTGCAAGAGTTTGATCGATACAGGGCCAGCATGTGGATTGCTGGCTGGGCGGCCAATGCGTACTCACGGTACCCAGAGCACAGCCAAGAGAAGGCCAGAGTATTGGACGCGCAATTGAATACCGGCATTTGGTGGGCGCTTTGAAACGCAAGCCCGGTGCATTCGCCTGCCGGGTGCTGCGTGACGCATCATTCCCCCGTCCCTTATGCCGCCAAACGTGGGAGCGGCTGTATGCCCAAAAGACTGAACGAGAAGCCCGCAAAACGATGGTCGGCTTGCTGGTCTAGGCCGCCAAAGGGCACGAGGCCCAACTGGCCCAAGCAATGGAGCAGTCGTTTGAAATAGACCCATTGTCCGACCCGCACGCGCTGACCCAACTGCTGGTGCCGCCCAAGGGAGAGGTGACGCAGGTGGTAGAAACACTGCCTCTGCTGGCCCCGTACGACGAACTGTTTGAGGTGGACCAATGAAAGCGACGTCAATTACAACAACGACGACGACAACTAACCACACCAGTACTTCGGCTCGACTGGTGATGATGCTCACCCCGAAATACGCCTGCCCGTCTCAAAGTTGCGAAAGTCGACTGGTTGACAGTTGCAGCGCGGCCTGAAAAGCGGATCACCCTTAACGCCTGTAAAGCGCACACAACCGCACCAGCCGCTGCGCTTGCACCGGCTTCACCTGACCCCAGTCAAACCGCCACTCCCAATACCCTTTCCCCACCCCAGGCAAATTCATGCGGCTGCTGATTCCGCAGCAACTGATTCCTTAAGGTCAAGCATCAAGCGACCCTGGATTTTTGAGGGACTTTTTGTCGTCAGAGGTCAACCGACGCTCCACTTTTTTGACATCTTCCGCCGCTGGCAAGGTCTCTGGCCTGATGCCACGACTGAGCAGGGTGTCGCGCACTGCCTCGTTGTTGGTGATGTGCTCGGAAGAAATAGCCCGTTCGGTGCCCAATTGATGCGCGCGGGTGTTGAAGATGGTGATTTCGGT
>JANPAZ010000454.1:0-2904 GCA_031430225.1 Rhodoferax sp.
CCCGGCACGCTCAGCTGTTCCACGTGAAACACTTCCACGCTCTGCGGCAGTGCGGCCAGCTCATCATCCGGGTGTTTGCCCTTCATGGCCATCCAGATGCCCTGCTCCGCCAGTGCCGCATGCGACCAGGTCGTGAAATCGACCAGCGACGCAAAAGCACGGGAACTGATGACGTCATACGGCCCGGCCAGGCTTTCAACCCGCGCATGGACGCCCCGCAGGTTGGCCAGCTTTAAGGTTACTGCCGCCTGCTGGATGAATGCGGCCTTCTTTGCCACCGTGTCCACGCAGTCCACCTGAATGCCCGGACAACAAATCGCAATGACGATTCCGGGCAAGCCTGCGCCGGAGCCTACGTCCAGCAGGCGCGTTGCCACTGGCGCGTGCACAGGCCCGGAGGTGGCTGCGGCCAGGTGCGGCAATGCGTTTTGTGTGGCTTCCAGCCTGGCGCGCAAAGGGACGATCACGGCCAAGCTGTCCAGCAAATGGTGCGTCAGCATGTCTGCGGGGTCACGCACGGCCGTCAGGTTGTACACCTTGTTCCACTTCTGGATCAGATCCAGATAGTTCATCAAGGCGTCGGTCTGATGGGCCGTCAAAGACAAACCCAGCAATGGTAAAGCCTGCTCAAGATTGATACGCAGGGTGCTGCTGTTGACCGGTTCACTTCTGCTCATGCGCAACCTCCGCTTCCAAAATTTTCACCCGCCCAAAGACTGCCCCGGACCGACCCGGCTTGCCCATCACCCATCGCCCATCGTCCCTGTTTCACGTGAAACAGCGGATTCATGATGCGCTGTCCCAGCAGTTAGCGCGCTGGTCATTCACGTGCACCCAGTAGCGGGTGCTGGCTGAAAGCCCCTGCCCCCGCAGACCTTGAAGGCTCCCCTCACCGTTGCCATCATGACGCCCAGCCATGCGCCAACCTGCGCCAAACTCCGCCTCACAGCGCGCGCTGGCCACAGCCTGCGACGTCAAAATAGCGCCCATAACGGGCTGGGTCGCCGCCAGCGTACCGCCCGTCCAAGCCGGATAAACACCGTCTGGCACGCCAGCAGGTCGGGACGCGCCTCCCGGCTTCAGGCACAAAACCGGCAAAACAACTCGGCACGACGTGTCGCCTTTATAGGGGTTGCAGGAATCCTTGTGCGGCTGGTCCAGCGCACGCGGCTCACCATGGCAGCTCAGGCTGGCAACTTCAGCAGGCACCTTGTCGTCTGGCGGAACAAAGGCAAAGCTCAGCCCGAACCCGATCGGGCGCGGCTCACCGGTCACAACAGACGGAACAGGCGAAACAGGTGCACCGGGCTGTCCCACCGATGCGGGTGGAGCCACTGCGTTCATGGCGGGGCCAGCGGCCCGGGTTTCACCTATTACGCGCGATTTGGCAGATTTGTCTTCACTGCACTTCTTGAGCCACAGGGGAATGACCAGCATGGCGAGAAGAATTCCAACTATGTAAAGGGTGCGGCCGAGCTTAATCTCGCCCGCTTGCCGCCTCCTTGTGGACCTCATGCGTGGGCAACTCCCAACCCGCGCAGGCCACCTTTCTTCAAGTGCACCAGCAGCAGCGAGATGCTGGCTGGAGTAATGCCTGAAATGCGCGACGCCAGGCCCAGCGTCTCGGGGCGGTGTTTTTGCAGTTTTTGCCGGGCCTCGATGCTCAGGGCCGTCACTTGCAGGTAATCAAGATCGGGGGGCAGCTTCAGGTTTTCGTAATGTGCCGTTCGCTCGACCTCGCTCTTTTGACGATCGATATACCCTGAGTACTTGGCCACAATTTCAACCTGCTCTACGACCGACGCCAAAAACACCGGGTCTGGCGCGGCATGGTCGACAGCAGGCACGGCCTCCGTTGTTTCACGTGAAACAGGCGGTTGTCCGCCAGCTACAGGGGCGAGGTCGCGGGCTGCGTATTTGCCTTCGTCCAGCGACATCAATGCCCCGTAGCTCACATCAGGTCGGCGCAGCAATTCGGCCAGGTTGTACTCGTGCTCCAGAGCCTTGCCCAACACCCGTTCGGATTCGGCTGTGCTGAGGTTCTTCGGGCTCACCCAGATCGATCGAAGTCTTTCTGTTTCACGTGAAACAGCGTCACGTTTGCGGCTGAACGCGTCCCAGCGCGCATCGTCCACCAGGCCCAACTGCCGCCCGACCTCTGTCAGGCGCATGTCGGCATTGTCTTCGCGCAGCTGCAGGCGAAACTCGGCCCGGCTGGTGAACATGCGATACGGCTCGCTCACGCCTTTGGAAATGAGGTCGTCCACCAACACGCCGAGGTAAGCCTGGTCGCGCCCCGGCACCCACGCCTCGCCCGAGCCAGAAAGCTGCGACCACGCGGTTTTGGCGCCGGCTTGCAAGGCCGCATTGATGCCGGCAAACATGCCCTGCGCGGCCGCTTCTTCGTAACCGGTGGTGCCGTTGATCTGGCCGGCAAAAAACAGGCCGCCAATGGCCCGGGTTTCAAACGTGGTTTTCAGCGAGCGCGGGTCAAAGTAGTCGTATTCAATCGCGTAGCCGGGCCGCAGGATGTGGGCGTTCTCCATTCCGGCCATCGAACGCACCAGGTCATATTGAATATCAAATGGCAGGCTGGTCGAGATGCCGTTCGGGTAAATCTCATGCGTCGTCAAGCCTTCAGGTTCCAGGAAAATCTGGTGGCTGTCCTTGCCGGCGAAGCGATTGACCTTGTCTTCAACGCTGGGGCAGTAGCGCGGGCCGACGCCGTCGATTTTGCCGGTAAACATTGGGCTGCGGTCAAACCCAGAGCGGATGATGTCGTGGGTGCGCTCGTTGGTATGCGTGATCCAGCACGGCATTTGCCTGGGGTGAGCGATGGCGCCGCCCATGAAGCTGAACACCGGCACCGGGCCTTCCACGCCGCCCGGCATGCCGTCGCCCGGC
>JANPAZ010000455.1:0-15852 GCA_031430225.1 Rhodoferax sp.
GGCCATTAGAAAACCGCAGTGCCGGGTCTCGGGTCGTGGTGAAACTGAACAGTTTGTCGGTCCAGTGATGCACGCTTAGTACGCGGGCTTCAAGAAAAGCGCTCATGGGAAAGGAATGTATTCTGGTAAACCCTGATTCTCGCGCACCTTCACCGCCACTCAAACCAATAAAAAATTGATAACTAAGACGGTGAAGTTATAAAGCGAGCAAATTCAGACGCGCAATAATCCTGCGCAGCTCCATCTAGGAAGCCTGCATCGCATCAGGTGCGCCCTACAAAAAAACCTAACCGGCCAGGGCCTGGTCCAGTTCCTTGCAAGACGGAGAACACACGGCCTGGGCCTTGCCAAGCACTTTTCGTGTCCCCATGAGTGAACGTGACCTATGTTTGCCACACATAAAACAGGACATGGTTGCCCCGCCAAATGATGCCGCCGCCGCAAATGGCGAGCCGGACACTTTTGATTTATAACGCAATCCGTCAGGCAGGACGGCGGTTTTTGCTTCAGCTCTAGACATGGGCCGGACCTTAAGTTGGTTGACACGTACCCCTCATTATCGCTTACCGGCAAAAGCCCCGGGTATCGCTTAGCCAATCGCGCCGGTGATCGGTCATTTCTCCCGCGCGAGGAGGTTTTTATGCAGCGATCTCGCAGCACGTTAACAATCCAACAGGGCGGGCATTCAAACCTTGATAAAGTCGCAGGGTCGCGCCAGCCGCAATGGCGCCCTTTTCAATTCGCTCCACGTGGGCATTCAACCGCATATTGCAGAAAATAGGCTTCAACATGGCACGTACCGTTCAATGCATCAAGCTCGGAAAAGAAGCCGAGGGCCTGGATTTTGCCCCCTACCCGGGTGAGCTTGGCAAGCGGATCTGGGATAGCGTCAGCAAAGAAGCGTGGGCCGCCTGGCTCAAGCATCAAACCATGCTGGTCAACGAAAACCGGCTGAACCTGGCTGACGCCCGCGCCCGGCAGTATTTGGCACGACAGATGGAAAATCACTTTTTTGGCGATGGCGCCGATGCGGCGCAGGGCTACGTTCCCCCTGCTGCCTGAATCCGCCCCACCCCGACATCTTAGGCAGCCCCCGTGAGGTCAACTTTGAGGTGCTGAGTCACTCACTTCTTGAAAAAAGTGATTTGCCGCGGGCGTGGGCCGGACTCGACAGCTGGAAGATTCTGCAGACCGGGGCGCCTGACATTCACTTTTTTTTATGCGCTTGGGCGAACTGGAGAGTGGACCCTCGCCGCCCCCGGGTGCTGCATTTTGTAGCGATTTCACCCACGGCTCCATCCACATTGCAAACGCCCGCATGGCACCCGCCTCAGGCCGTTATCGAGCCGCCCGGGGTTTTCTATGGCGAGTTGAATCAGCTGAGGCCCCTGGCCGCTCTACTGAGTGACCAACTCTATGGCTTGCTGCCAGGATTTCATCGTTTGACTTTCGACGGTGGCCAGGTCCTTTTGACTTTGTGTATCGGAACGCTCAACCCGATGCTGCGTGAGCAAAATTTTTCGGCAGATACTCTTTTGCTGCTTGCGCCGTCAGATGAGAGCCCGCTTGAAGGCACCATGGCTACGCCGGTCAACGATACATCAGAGTGGGATCACTGGACGGTGAAGTCGCTGTCTCGCTGCTGTCGACGTGGCACCACCATCGCCGCACTTGGGCTCACGACAGTGGCGACACAAGCACTAAAACAAGCCGGGTTCGATATGAAATCAGAGCCTTCGAGCGCAGTGCACACAGGCCGCTACAACCCCCGCTGGGAGCCCAGAACCAACCGGCGGACTTTTTCGGGTGGCGTCACCAAGCCGGGCACCTGCACCGTTGTGGGGGCGGGCCTCGCGGGTGCGAGCGTGGCTGCGTCGCTTGCCAGACGGGGTTGGGAGGTTCAGGTGCTGGATGCCGCGGCGACACCAGCGACCGGCGCATCAGGCTTGCCGGTGGGTCTGATGATGCCGCACGTCTCGGCTGACGACAGCCCTCGCTCGCGTCTGTCTCGAAGTGGCTTGCGCATGACGCATCAAGAGGCCTCCAGGCATCTGAAAGCCGGGCTGGATTGGTTGGCCACCGGGGTACTAGAGCGTCGGCTAGGTGGTGCGTCAGGACTGGCGGGCAATTGTTCCGCAGCCGGAAATGCGTGGTCTCGTATGGTGGATGAGCCAGATGCTGAAGCAGTCTGGTTGCAGGGTTTGCCAATGGGCGGCAGTTCGTTGTGGCACGCCCGTGGCGCGTGGGTTAAACCCTCGCGGCTTGTGCAGGCCTGGCTCGCTGAACCGGGGGTCACTTTTACCGGCAACAGTCAGGTCCACTCCATTGAACAGGCTGATGGTCAATGGGTATTGCGTGGGCGCGGTGCCCAGGTTATCGGTCAATCCAGTCACGTGGTTTTGGCCACGGCAATGGGCACCCTGCCGTTGCTCGCCCAATTGGCAATTTCGCAGCCCGATCTGATGAAGACAGGAAGTGGGGTCCACTCACTGCGCGGAGTTTCAGGTCAGGTTTCATGGGGTGCGCAGCTCAGCTCAGACGCCGCCGTATTGCCGCCGTTCCCGGTGAACGGCTCAGGCAGTCTGATTCCATCGGTTCCGATTGAGTCGGGGCTGGGATGGTTTGTTGGCGCAACCTATGAGCTGACAGAGTCGGATTCAGCAACCCATATCGCTGCCCAGCATCAGGTCAATCTGGCCCGCCTTACCACGCTGCTTCCTGCCGTCGCCAATGAGCTGGGGCACCACTTTGACTCCGGCACAGTGCGCGCCTGGCGCAACACCCGCTGCACGTCACCCAACCGCCTGCCCGTGGTGGGGCCGGTTACGGTCGAAACTTTGCCCACGCTTTGGGTTTGCACTGCGCTTGGATCACGAGGACTGAGTTTGTCGGTTCTTTGCGCCGAACTACTGGCAGCGCGCTTGTGTGCCGAACCTTGGCCTATCGAAGCCACGCTGGCTGCTTCTCTTGAAAAGTCAAGATGAAAAGCGGCCTGCCCCACGAATACAGGGCATAGTTAGCTACACCTTCTGTAGCATTTTGGCAACTTGAACCGGGTCAAAAGGAATTTCCAAAACGCTTTGCACGCCAGCCTGCTCGGCACGTTGCTGTAGTTGCCATGACGTTTTTCGGGTGCTGATCATCACAACTCCTACGGCGGGCTCCAGCGCCACAAACTGATCCACCAACTTCCAGCCGTCCAGATCGGGTACGTCCAGATTGACAATCACCAGGTCGTAGCGCTTTTGTCGGGCCATTCCGAGGGCCTGAGAGCCCGTATGTGCGTCATCGACCTCAACCATCCCGGCCAGCGCCAGTCGGGCACGCAAATACAGACGGTGTTCACGTGAGGCGTCAAAAAGGAGCGCCATTTTCACGCCCAGTGGCGGGATCGGTGCGCTGCTCTCTCCGGTGTCAAGGTCAATGTCGGTCCCTGCAGACCCAGTGAAAAGCTGATCCATCGCTTGCACGATGGCGGGCCAGTTCAGGGGGCGCTGGAATACGCGCCAGGCATTTTTTGGGGGGCGGTTGCCAATGCAAATGAGTTTCACGTTGCTGTTGAATGCAGGCGATGCAATTTCAAGCCCGCCTTCATAACTGTCCACGTCAATCATCGCCAGATGCGGGGGGACAGGAGCCTCCGGCGTCCAGAGCCAATAGGACGGGATGCGGTCCATGGACAGCCGGAACACCGTGTTGATCGCATGGCGTTCAACATCCCTGAAACCCACAATCTTGACGAAAACTGTAGTCGGCATGTCAGCAGTTTATTTCATGGCGTCTGCGGGACGGCGGGCACGGACGTAGTCATCTTTGGGCATGTAATTTTTGCCATCCGCATAGCGCCACTTCACCATGGTTCCACGGCCACCACGTTGATCCAGTGTGCCGACGAAGGCCCCCATGGTCGACTGCTGGTCCAGGGCCCGGAATTCAGCGGGTCCAAATGGCGTGTTGAACTTGAGCCCACGCATGGCACGCACGAGCTTTTCGTTGTCCGTGCTGTTGGCCTTTTTGATGGCGGCAAAAATAGCCTGCATGGTGGCGTACCCGACAACCGAACCTACCTTCGGGTTCTCATTGAATCTCTTGTAGTAGTTGGCGGCGAACGATGCGTGGTCAGGCGTGTCAATCTGATCCCACGGGTAACCAGTCACGATCCACCCGCCGCCAGGCACTGGTTTGGGTGTTTCGTCCTTGAGCACTTCCAGGTACTCGGGTTCGCCCGACAGCATGGACACCACCGGCATCTTCGGGAAGATATTGCGCTGATTGCCCTCTCTCACCAGCTTGGCAAGATCCGCGCCAAAGGTGACGTTGAAGATGGCATCGGGCTTGTTCTGCATGGTGGCTTGGAGCGTTGTGCCAGCGTCCAGCTTACCGAGGGCTGGCCACTGCTCGCCCACGAACTCGACGTCCGGCCGTTTGGCTTTCAACAACTCCTTGAAGCTGGCCACGGCACTTTGCCCATACTCGTAATTGGGCGAGATAGTCGCCCAGCGTTTTGCGGGCAACTTGGCTGCCTCTTCCACCAGCATGGCGGCCTGCATGTAAGTACTTGGGCGAAGCCTGAACGTGTAACGGTTGCCTTTTTCCCAAACCATAGCGTCAGTCAGCGGCTCGCTGGCAACGTACAGGCGTTTGTTTTTCTGTGCATGGTCGGCCAGTGCCAATCCGATATTCGACAAAAAGCCACCGGCCAAAACATCGACCTTTTCGTTTGACGTCAGCTCCACCGCGTGCCGCAAAGCCTCTTCGGGCTTGCCCGCGTCATCGCGCGCGATGACTTCCACTTTGCGCCCCAGGATGCCGCCCGATGCATTGATTTGCTCCACTGCGAGTTGCCAGCCCTGCCGATAGGGCGTGGTGAACTGCGGAATGTTTGAATAGCTGTTGATTTCGCCAATCTTGATCGGACCGGACTGCGCGAATGCGGCAGCAGAGATGGCCGCAACGAAGGGAATAAAAATTTGTTTCATAAGTTCTCCTGCCAACGACTCTATCAGCGTTTGAGTTCCTGATACCGTGGCGGCGCCCTCCTCTACCTGTCTTTTACATACGGCCGACCCAACGCCTGGGGAGCCACAGCCTTGCCGATAAAACCGGCGAGCAAAACGACCGTCATGACGTAAGGCAAAGCCTGAATCGCCTGGACCGGCACTTCTCCGAGACCAGGAATGCGTGCACCTTGCAGCCGGATCGCTGCAGCGTCAAGAAATCCAAACAACAGGCAGGCCCAAAATGCGCCGACTGGGTGCCACCGACCGAAGATCAGAGCGGCAAGCGCCATAAAACCCCGCCCAGCCGTCATGTTGTGGGAAAAATTGGCACTTTGAGCCAGCACCAGGTAGCTGCCAGCCAGGCCACACAGTGCACCGTTGAGTGTTAACGCGGCATAGCGAAGGCCCGTCACCGAAACACCTGCCGCGTCCACCATCTCAGGATTTTCCCCCACGGCCCGAAGACGAAGCCCGAACCGGGTGCGAAACAGCAGCCACCAAACTGACGGCACCAGCAAAATCGCAAGATAGACAAGGGCGTTATGGCCTAGCAGGCCGTCCCCCAAAATCGTGCCCAATACGGGAATGCCCCGCAAGGCCTGTACGGCCTGCGGAAATAGCGCTTGAATACGCACGGTGTCATTCACAGGCGGTGTTTGCCCTCCCTGGGCAAACCAGGCAATGCCCAGCACCATGGTCATCCCCGCTGCAATGATGTTGATCGCAACGCCTGACACCACCTGATCACCTCGATGGCTGACGCAGGCCAGTCCGTGTACCCAAGACAGTGCAGTGGCCACGGCCATAGCCGCCACCAGTGCGACCAAGGTTGAGCCATAAACGGCACCCGCTGCACCAGCCGCAAAGGCGGCAAACAGCATTTTGCCTTCCAGTCCAATATCAACGACACCTGCCCGCTCGGACAAAAGCCCCGCCAGCGCACAAAAAATCAGCGGGGTTGACACGCGCAAGGTAGAAGCCAGCATGGCCCCGAATAGCGCCTCATCCATGGGGTGCCCCTGCTTCGCCGCGCCTGAAAAGTCGTGTGACCCCATGCAGAATCCGCGCAAGAAAGGGTGCAATCACATAGACCATGGCACCGGAAAACAAAACAATGAAACCCTGCAGCATGATCACCATGTCACGGCTGAACCCTCGCACCTCAAACGCAACTTCAGCGCCTCCCTGAAACAGGGCTCCAAACAGGAGACTGGCAAAAATGATGCCCACCGGGTGGTTTCTGCCCATCAAGGCCACGGCAATGCCGGTGAAACCGGCGCCGCTGACGAACTCCAGCAGCAGCTTGCCATTGACACCTGCGATCTCGTTCATGCCCACCATGCCCGCCAATGCGCCTGAAACGGCCATGGCAATGATGACCTGGTGCTTTGACTTGATGCCTGCATATTCTGCGGCCCCCGGGCTGGAGCCCACCGCCCTCAAGCGATAGCCGCCGCGTGTGCGCCACAAAAACAAATAGATACCCAAGGCCGCCAGAAGCGCCAGGACCACGCTCAAATTGAGTGGCGAACTCGGCCACGCGATTCCGGCCCACGCGAGTGCTTCGTGCACACCGGGCAATTTGGCAGACGGTGCAAATGGCGCACTTTCAACTGACATGGTGGCCGCCGGGCGCAAGTGATCGACCAGCAAATAAACCAGAAGGCTGCTGGCGATAAAATTGAACATGATCGTGGTGATCACCACATGGCTGCCCCGATAGGCTTGCAAGTAGGCCGGCACGGCGGCCCAGGCCATGCCAAAAAACGCCCCACACAAAAGCATCAGGGGCAGCATGACCCACGCCGGAAGGCTTGCCGAGAGCCACAGCGCGACCAGGCCCGTGCCCAGCCCCCCCATGATGGCCTGTCCCTCCCCGCCAATATTGAACAAGCCGCCGTGAAACGCCACCGCCACGGCAAGCCCAGTGAAGATAAACGTGGTGGCGTAGTACAGCGTATAACTGAAACCACGCGGCGTGCCAAATGCACCATGAACCATGACCGAGATAACCTCAACCGGTTTTTGGCCGACCAGTGCAACCACCCCAGCCGCAGCCAAAAGCGCAACCGCCAGGCACACCGCAGGCAGCAAAAACAGGTCGGCCCAGCGCGGCAAGACATAAGTAGAGCTCATGGCGCTGTCATGCCTCGGTGGCACACATCAACAGACCCAGACCGGCCTCGGTGCACTCGCCCACTGGCAACTCACCCGTAACCCGCCCCTGATTCATCACAACCACCCGGTCAGACAGCGCCAGAATTTCATCAAGTTCGCTGGAGACCACCAGCACCGCGCAACCCGCGTCGCGCATGGCCCGTAACTGGGCGTAAATGAATTCGATAGCCCCGATGTCCACCCCCCGGGTGGGTTGGCCCACGAGCAGCACGGTAGGCGCCTGCCCGAGTTCCCTTGCCAATACCAGCTTTTGTTGATTGCCGCCCGAAAACTTGCTGCTGCCCAATTCAGGGTCACGGGGTCGCACATCAAATTTTTCCATCAGGCGTGCAGTCGCGCTGCGCATTCGCGCATGCGCCATCCACCCGTAAAAGGTGTACTCCGGCAAATCGTCGTAACCCAGCACTGCAGACTCCCAGGCCACAAATGCCATGACCAGGGCGCGGGCATGGCGGTCCTCCGGCACATGCGCGAGACCCAGTTCCCGTGCGGTGAACGGGTCGAGCCAATGGCTGGCCTCAAACGAATGTGTTCCCAGTTGAAGCTGCCCGGCTTCGGGTTTCAGCAAGCCGCACAGCACATCCAGAAGTTCACTCTGACCGTTGCCGGAAACGCCTGCCACGCCCACAATCTCCCCGGCCCGCAACGTGAGGCCCAGGTCTGCAAGGCGAACAACATTCAGCGCATCACGGACCGTCACGTGGCTGGCTTGCAGCAGAATTTGACCTGGAGGGTGAATCTCAGGTTCGAGGCGGCCCATTTTGACCTTACGCCCCACCATGGCCTCAGCAAGCCCTTCAATGGAGGCTTGGGCAATGGGGAGATGCTCAACGACCCGGCCACCGCGCATCACGGTGACCTCATCACACAGGCCCATTACCTCCTTGAGCTTGTGCGTGATCAACAGAATGGTCGTTCCCTGGTGGCGCAACGCTCTCAGCACGTCAAACAGTTGCCCGGTTTCCTGCGGTGTGAGAACGGCGGTTGGTTCATCCAGAATCAGGATTTTTGCGCCACGATAGAGCGCCTTCAGGATTTCCAGCCTCTGGCGATCGCCCACTGACAAATCAGCGACCAGCGCATCCAGGTTAACGCGCAATCCGGTGGATTGCATGAGGACCTCAAGCTTGCCTCGCACCTGGGTGATTGCACGATTCAGCAGCCAGTGCGGCTCAGCGCCCAACATCACGTTTTCAAGGGCAGTCAATGTGTCCACCAACATGAAATGTTGATGGACCATGCCGATTCCCAGCGCAATCGCGTCGTCCGCATTGCGGATTGTGGCGGAGCGGCCAAAAACCTCGATAGACCCGGCGTCCGCCTGGTAGAAACCATACAGCACGGACATCAGGGTACTTTTGCCGGCACCGTTTTCGCCGACGATGCCATGCACGGAAGCGGTGGCGACATGCAGACTCACATCCACATTGGCACCCACTGCGCCAAAACGCTTGTGGATACCCGTCATGCGCACCGCAATGGCCGCGGTGTCAGCCATGCGTGCCGATCAGAACTTGCAGGCTTTGTCGGCCATGTAATCGGCCACCTTGATCTTGCCGCTGATGATGTCAGCTTTGGCAGCGTCAACCTTCTTTTTCATATCGGCTGTCACCAGCTTGGCGTTATTGGTGTCCATGGCGTAGTCAACGCCACCCTCTTTCAGTCCCAGTGCCGAGACGCCTGGCTTGTGACCTTTGGACACGTTGTACACCGCCACATCAACACGCTTGAGCATCGACGTGAGCATGGTGCCGGGCTGAATGTGATTCTGGTTGCTGTCGACACCAATGGCGAGCTTGCCACTGTCTTTGGCGGCCTGGTACACGCCCATGCCAGTGCCCCCGGCAGCAGCAAACACGACGTCCGCACCTTTGGCAAACTGCGACTTGGCCAACTCGCCGCCACGGGCTGGGTCCGCCCATGCAGCACCGGTTGTACCCGTCATATTGCCAAAGACTTCGGCCTTGGGATTGACGTACTTGGCACCCTGCTCATAGCCGCACTGAAACTTGCGAATCAGCGGGATGTCCATACCGCCCACAAAGCCGACCTTGCCGGTCTTGCTGGCCAACGCCGCCATGGCCCCGACCAGGAAACTGCCCTCCTGCTCCTTGAACACCACAGACTGGACATTGGGTAGGTCAACCACCATGTCGATGATGGCGAACTGCAGCTTGGGGAACTCTTTGGCTACTTTTTCAATGCTGGACGCCTGTCCAAAGCCAATACCAATAATGGGGCTCGCACCTCGCTCGGCCATACGGCGAATGGCCTGCTCGCGTTGTGATTCGTTGGACACTTCAAATTCCAGATACTGCTTACCGGTTTCTTTTTTCCATTGCTCCATTCCCCGGTACGCGGCTTCGTTGAACGATTTGTCAAACTTGCCACCCATGTCAAACACCACAGCCGGCTCTGCCCAGACCTGAAAGCTTGCCGCCATCGCTGCCGCCAGGATTGCAAGGCGGGAAGTCGTTTTCAAATTCATAAAGTCTCTCAATTCGTTAAAGGGTTAAAAACAGGCTTGGTACATCACATAAAAACTAAACACATGCCACCGCAGGATATCAAAGACCTGCGCCAATAAGCGCACTGAGGTTACTGATACGAATTCAAGTTCGCAATCCCGGAGTTTCCCTATCAATACGGACTCCGTCGCGCAACGGCTTGCTCCCATGCGGACGGGCATGCGCAACTCACCCAGAGAGCAGTGCCAAATCGCTTGCGATCAGAGCAGCCAGCCGGGCGTTGTTCAGCACCAGCTCGATGTTTGCATTCAAACTCTCTCCTCCGGTCAGCTCATTGACACGAGACAGAAGGAAGGGTGTGAGAGCTTTGCCCCCGACCGAACTTTGTTGCGCCTCCTGCAGCGCCTGCTCAATCGCACCGTCTATTAACGCCGTCGGCATGGCGAACGCTTGCGGAATCGGGTTCGCAATAACCATGCCGCCTTTTAGGCAAAGTTCCCACTTGACGTGCAGCGCACGGGCGATCTCGGCGGGGGTGTCCAACCTGTAGTCCACCAAAAAATGGCTTTCGCGCGTGAAAAATGCGGGCAGCGTATCGGTTTGATAACCAATCACGGGTACGCCATGGGTCTCCAGATATTCGAGTGTCAGACCCAGATCAAGAATCGACTTCGCCCCTGCGCAAACTACGGCCACCGGCGTCTGAGCCAATTCCTGCAGATCAGCGGAAACATCGAGAGTTTCCTGAGCATTACGGTGCACGCCACCAATGCCACCGGTGGCAAATACCCGAATACCCGCCATAGCCGCAATGATCATGGTCGCGGCCACGGTGGTCGCCCCGGTACGATTTCCCGCAATCAGAAAGGGAATGTCCCGGCGACTCACCTTGGTCACGGTGTGCCCACCCTGGCCCAATGCTTCAATGTCCTGCGCGGACAACCCTGCCTTCAGCCTGCCACCGACGATGGCAATGGTGGCTGGCACCGCCCCAAGCGCCCGGACCTGAGCCTCCACCCGGAGGGCAGTCGCCACATTCTGGGGATAGGGCATACCGTGCGAAATGATCGTGGATTCCAGCGCCACCACAGGCAAACCTAGCCTGAGCGCTTCGCTGACTTCAACGGCAACGTCGAGGAAAGGCGTCAATTTGGGTAAATGGGTCATGTCGGTCATTGTCAATCGCCCTCGCTACGCGTTATGGCGGCGGTTGAAAGCACGGTTTGGACGGCATCCCATGAAAGATGTGGCGCGTTAGCAAATGGGCAGCCAAGGGTGATTTCGGCGCAAATCATTCCAAACTCAATCGCCTCGGGCAATTGCAACCGATGTAAATGAGCGTGAACCAGGCCAGCCAGCAACGCGTCGCCCGCGCCGGAAGTATTGACAACGGGTAATTCGCGGGCGGCTCGATACCCCACCCCCTGGATTTGATCGGACCAGCACACGCCCTGTTTGCCCAGACTGATCACCACGCGACTCACACCCAATTGGTGCAGATGCACCGCTGCACGGTGCGCATCAGAGACCGTCCCCATCGCCAGGCCGGTCAGTTCGGTGGCTTCCAGCGCATTGACCTTGAGCGTATGAATGCGCGAAAACCACGGCCTCAGGCGACCGCATTTCGCGACCGACACACCATCGGCAAACAGGGGCGTGGGCAATTGCTGCGTGAAAAGCCACTCCATGGCGGTGGGCACAAGGTTGCAGTCCATGACAACGCAAGTGGCACCTTGAAGTAACGCCAAATGGCTTCGCAGACAGTCGGGCGTCAGATATTCCAGAATGGCCATGTCGTTAACGGCCATTGCCACTTCGCCGTCCAGACCCTGGACTGACAAATAAGTGGCTGTTCGCTGATCTGTCCGCTTGCCGACAGGTGTTACATCGACGCCCGCGTTAGCGGTCACCCGCAGCAGGTCATTTCCAAACAGATCATCTCCCACCAGACTCACCAGATGGCTCCCAACGCCCAGCCGGACCAGGTTTTCTGCCACGTTGCGGGCGACGCCACCGGGAGCCCATTGAATGTGGCCAGGCGTTGAATCACCGGGCGTCAACGGGCACAGCGCGCGCGCCGTCAAATCCATGTTCGCGCCGCCCAGCAGCACCACAGGTCCCGGGCTTGCACCCATTGAATTCGTCATCGCGGATCGCACAGGCCGGACGGAGGTTGACATCAATACAATGAAACGGATTTATGGAAGGTACCCAAAATTTGCGCAGTCCTGCAAGGCAGCGTGGGTACGTGTAAAGGAAAGAAAACTTGATGATACTTGTGGCTGGCTCCGCCAATCTGGACTTTGTCGTTCGGGCACATCACATTCCAGCTCCGGGTGAAACGGTCATGGGCCGTGAATTCAAGACTTACCCGGGTGGCAAAGGTGCAAATCAGGCCGTTGCCTGTGCGCGTGCCGGTGCTGCACCGACTGCCATGCTGCTGGCGCTGGGAAACGATGCCTTCGCCAGGCCGCTGGAAGACTCCCTGACTTCAGCGGGTGTGGAATTGCACGTCAAACGCGTGAAAGACCAGTCTACGGGTACGGCTTTCATCTGCGTCAGTGATGACGCTGAGAATGCCATCACCGTGGCGCCGGGTGCGAATTTCGCCTTGGTGCCGTCGGACCTTATCCCCCTGGACAGGTTCACGCATTTGCTGCTTCAACTCGAGATTCCAGTCGGCACTTTGACGGCTTACGCAAGGTCAGCGCGCGCGCGAAATGTCAAAGTGGTGTTGAATGCCGCTCCCGCGCAAGAACTGCCGGACGAACTACTCGCCCTGATTGATATCCTTATCGTCAACGAAGGGGAACTGGCCGTCCTGGCAAAGCACCAAGGCAGCATTGACCAAAGCCTGGAGCGTATTCAGGTCCCGTGTGTGATCGTGACACTGGGCCGCCACGGTTGCCGCGCACGAATTGACGGACAGTTTTTGACCCAGCCTGCGTTCACCATCAATCCGGTGGATACCACTGGCGCTGGCGATACATTTTGCGGTGCATTTGTGGCGGCGATCTGCCAAGGCCAGAGCATGGCGGATGCACTGCTGCAAGCCAGTGCCGCCAGCGCGTTGGCGTGTCTGGTGCCAGGCGCGCAGTCCAGCATTCCCACCCACGCACAAGTGCAAGATTTTTTGAAAAATCACCCAATACCATGACCGTCCCAACGCGAACCAAAGTCATTTACGACACCGACCCCGGCGTGGACGACGCCATGGCGCTCTATTACGCGCTGGCTCATCCCGCGATTGAGATCGTGGGCATCACGACCACGTTTGGCAATGTGACGGTCGAACAGGCGGCCGTCAACGCGCTTTACCTCAGTGCCATCGCCGGGCGACATGTTCCTGTGACCCAAGGCGTTGCAACACCCTGGTGCAAGCCGGGTGAAGTGCCACCGGCCAATATTCATGGTGCCGATGGCTTGGGCAATCTGGCCCAACGTGTGAATATCAGCAACCAGCTTGATCCGCGTGCAAGTGCCCAGTTCATTGTGGACATGGCGCGCATGCAGCCGGGTGAGATAACGCTGGTGGCAGTCGGCCCGTTGGGTAACCTGAGCCTGGCCCTGAAGCTTGAGCCCAGGCTGCCCGAGCTGCTGTGCGAAGTCATCATCATGGGCGGTGCCATCACCGAGCCTGGCAACGTGTCACCCGTCGCCGAAGCCAATATCTGGAACGACCCCCATGCGGCCGACCACGTGTTTACGGCGGGCTGGAAGCTCACCATGGTGGGTCTGGACGTGACCCATCAGGTCATCATGCCGGTAGCCATGTTCAAGCGCATTGCAGATCACCACAGGCACATCGCGACCGACACCTTGCACCATGCCGTGGGCTTCTATGCAAATTTCTACAGCAACCTGTACCCCCATGTCGCCAAAATCCACGGTTGCTTCGGCCATGATGTGCTGGCATTCATTTACCTGACGAACTCCGGCTTCTTTTCACTGGAGCATGGCCGCATCCGCGTCGCCACGGAGGGCCTGGCCCAAGGTCAGACGATGATGAACCGCAAGGACTTCGTGAATTACGCCCAGAAAGGCTGGGGCAAAGACAAGCCCATGACCCAGGTGTGTATGGGAGTCAATGCCAGCGCTTGCACTACCGTGTTTGAGCAGACGATGATGGGCAACTGGTTACCCCTGTGAATCGGCACTACATCGCTACCTTTGGAAGGCATCCCATGCAGCTACCCATCGTTGACTACCGCAGCATCGATGCCCCCCAGGCTTTTTGCAAGAGCCTGCACGAAACAGGTTTTGGCGTGCTGATCAATCATCCTCTGGACCAGTCTCTGGTGGAAAGCATCTATGCGGAGTGGCTCCAGTTTTTTGGCAGCCAGGCCAAACACCGTTACCTGCAAGATCCGCAAAAGCTCGATGGCTATTTCCCGCCGTCCGTGTCCGAAACCGCCAAAAACCACACCCAGCGCGACCTGAAAGAGTTCTTTCACATTTTCCCGTGGGGCCGCTATCCGCATGAGGTTTCAGACGCCGCGCGCCGTTATTACGCGGCTGGCAGCCAGTTGGCCAGCGAACTGCTGAAGTGGGTTGAAGACAATTCTCCACCGGAAGTCAAGGCACGGTATTCGATGCCCTTGCCCGACATGATTAAAGGCTGCGACCGCACGTTGCTGCGTGTGCTGCACTACCCGCCCCTCTCAGGCCATGAAGACCCAGGGGCCGTGCGAGCCGCGGCGCATGGCGACATCAACCTGCTCACCCTCCTGCCGGCCGCCACCGAGCCCGGTCTGCAAGTTCTCGGACAAGACGACCAATGGCACGACGTGCCGTGTGATTTTGGCCTGCTTATTGTCAATATTGGCGACATGTTGCAGGAGGCCTCCGGCCACTACTACCCCTCAACCGTTCACCGCGTGCTGAACCCGGCGGGCGAAGGACGCTTCAAATCTCGCATCTCCATGCCGCTGTTTCTGCACCCCCGCCGGGAGGTTGTGCTGTCAGAGCGATACACCGTGGAGAGCTATTTCAACGAGCGGATGCGGGAATTGCGCGGGCCGAAAAAGATTTGAGGCCCGTCACGCAGCGCTCAGGGTTAGTCATCTTTATACGCGGGTGGAATAAGGAAACTATAAAAATGTAGTTTGGAATATATCCCTTGCCCCCTAAAGTCTGCCCCTATGCATGACTTAGCGTTTGTTTTTGCGGGCTTTTCTGTCGGACTGGTGGTCGGCCTCACCGGGGTGGGCGGCGGATCGCTGATGACGCCCATCTTGATCTTCTTCTTTGGCGTCAAGCCCTATCTGGCCGTGGGTACCGACCTGCTGTTTGCGGCTTTCACCAAGATGAGCGGCACCATCAAGCTGGCGAGGGCCAAGCATGTCGACTGGAAAGTGGTTGTCCATCTGTCGGCTGGTAGCATTCCTGCAGCCCTGTTGACCTTGTGGGTTTTGCACGTTTTGGGCCCAGCAGACCCCAAAGTGCAGCAAGCCATGACGACCACCCTGGGTTTGGCCCTGTTGTTGACAGCCGCTGCCACTTTGTACAAAGCCCTGCGCGGTAAAGCCTCTCCGCAATCGGTCGCCAAAGGCCAGGAAATCCTCGCCGCCACGCCCCGTCACTGGAGTTTGCCGCTGGTGTTTGGTGCCTTGATCGGCACGCTGGTCACGCTCACGTCTGTGGGTGCGGGTGCCATTGGCGTCACGGTATTGATGATTTTGTACCCCCGCTTGCCACTGTCACGCATTGTCGGCGCCGACATCGCCTACGCGGTGCCACTGACGCTAGTCGCCGGCATGGGTCACGCGTCCCTGGGCTCAGTGGACTGGTCGTTGCTGGCGAAGCTGCTGGCAGGTTCGATTCCTGGTATCTGGGTGGGTTCGCACTTGATGACCCGCACGCCAGACCGCGTGATCCGGTCCCTGTTGTCCGTACTGCTGGCTTATGCCGGCGTCAAACTCATTGCCCTCTAGCCCTGTACAGATTCGCGTTGCCTAGCCCGCATAAGCGACCGATTGTTCAAGTTTTAGCCACCTCCTTAAAACCATGTACCAATACACAGACTTTGACCGTCAACTCGTCAAAAGCCGCGCAGCGCAGTACCGCGACCAGCTCCAGCGCAATCTGGCCGGCCAACTCGGAGACGAAGAGTTCAAGCCACTTCGCCTGCAAAACGGCTGGTACCTGCAGCGCTTTGCACCGATGTTGCGCGTGGCGGTGCCCTATGGCGAGCTGTCAAGCGCGCA
>JANPAZ010000456.1:0-2128 GCA_031430225.1 Rhodoferax sp.
GCGTGGCGTGGCCTGCTCAAGCACCCCATGCTGTGGTTGCTGGTGGCAGCCTCCGGGCTGACCAACGTAGGCTTTAACTGGGCCGTGACCGTAGGCGACGTGGTCCGCGTGATTCTGCTGTTTTATCTGATGCCGGCGTGGGTGGTGCTGTTGGCCTGGCCGTTGCTGAGCGAACGGCCGACAGCGGGTTCACTGTTGCGGTTAGCACTGGCGCTAACAGGTGTTGTCATTGTTCTCAAGACGCCGACATCCCCCTGGCCAGTACCGGAGAATCTGGCCGACTGGCTGGCGTTGATGGGCGGCTTCAGCTTTGCGCTGACCAACATCCTGCTGCGAAAACTCAACCAGACGCCTGAGGAATCCCGCATGCTGGCGATGTTTGGCGGGGGCTCAACCATGGCAGTCGCCGCCGCTTTGATGGGCATGAGCCTTGGCGTCGTCACCGCACCGCCCGCACCGTCACTGGTCTGGGTCGGGCTTGCCGCCGCGTTGAGTGTGGCGTTTCTGGCAGGCAATATGGCGTTGCAGTATGGCGCTGCGCGCTTGAGTGCCAGTGCGACGTCGCTGATCATGCTCTCAGAGGTGGTGTTTGCCAGCGGGTCTGCCGTAGCACTGGGTGCCGGTGAGTTGACGACACGAACTCTTGTGGGTGGCGCCTTGATACTTCTGGCTTCCCTGCTGTCGGCGTTGACATTCTCACCCCCTCGGGCAGAGAAATAAGCGTGCTGGTATCGTAGAGACTTGCCGCGGCCTTGACCGCAGCGATTGTCAACCTGTCAACTTCTGGAGACGCAATGTCCAGCGTTTATGATTTTTCTGCCGACAGCATCAATGGCAAAGCCGTGAAGCTCAACAAGTTCAAAGGCAAGGCGATGCTGATCGTCAACACAGCCAGCGCTTGCGGGTTCACGCCACAGTTTGCGGGGCTGGAGGAATTGCATAAAACCTATGGTGACAAAGGCCTGGTGGTGCTGGGCTTTCCCTGCAACCAGTTTGGCGCGCAAGACAGCGGAAGCAATGACGAGATTGCGGAGTTCTGCCAGCTCAACTATGGCGTGAGTTTCCCCATGATGGAGAAGATTGACGTCAATGGCTCGGGTGCCCACCCGCTGTACCAGTGGCTTGCGGCCGAGGCACCGGGCCTCTTGGGCAGCAAGGCCATCAAATGGAATTTCACGAAATTCCTGGTTGGCAAAGATGGCGCGGTGATCAAGCGCTACGCGCCAACCGACACACCTGCAGGCATGGCGAAAGACATCGAGGCTGCGCTGGCGGCGTAATGCTTTGAGGCATTGCAGGCCTGTGCAGTTCGTCAGGTATTGAGGGTCGCGCCCACGTGGCGCAGCATTTTCGCCAGTGTTTTGTCGGACTCGTCCTTGAAGCGGTCGTCCAGCACCTCAAGACTGGCGATGCGGTCCACACGGAAGCTGCGAAAGTCGTGGCGCGATTCGCACCAGGCCGCCAGCGTCCACACCTTGCCCCAGAAGAAGCAGCCCAGCGGGCGCACCACACGCTGGCTGGCACCACCAGAAAGATCGCGGTAATCCAGCTGCAGCTTGCGTCGCGCGTGTACCGCCTCCCGCACGGTTTGCAGCAGTTGCAACGTCTGCTTCGCCTCAGCCCCCAGGCTGGCGGCGGGCGCATACAGCGCCAGACTTTCAGCCGCTGCGCGAACGGTGACGGGCAGCACCGACAGGATCTTGCCTAAGGCGTTCTCCGCCTCGCGCGCCAGGCCGGGGTCCAGCCAGGCCTGCGCCAGCCGCACGGAAGCGACCAGCGACTTGGCTTCGTCTTGCGAGAACATCAGCGGTGGCAGCTCGAAGCCCGCGCCCAGCCGGTAGCCCACACCCGCCTCGCCTTCAATCGGCACACCCTGATGCTGCAGATCTGCGATATCGCGGTACACCGTACGCTCTGACACCTCCAGACGCTGCGCCAGAAACGCCGCCGTGGTGAGCCTGCGCCCGCGAATGAGCTGAACGATATGAAACAGGCGGTCGGCGCGGCGCATTGGAATTTGGATGGCATGTTGCGCAAGCCATCGGTCAGGGTGACTGATAGCGGTACAGGCAACCGACACCTGTGAAAATGTGCCGATTGCCCACGTATCGTAATGATAGTTAGCTAT
>JANPAZ010000457.1:0-5666 GCA_031430225.1 Rhodoferax sp.
ACGCGGGGGTAGTCGGCCTTGAACGCCTCGGCAAACTGCGCGGGCGTGTTGACCAGCGGCTCCAGGCCAAATGCCACCAGCCTGGCGGTGACATCCGGCATTCGCGTGATGTCACGCAGTGCGCCCGTCCAGGCTTCAACCACGGGCTGAGGCAGTTTGGCCGGCGCATACACACCCAGCCAGCTGTCAAGATCAAAACCCTGAAAGCCTTGCTCGGTAAAGGTGGGCACGTTGGGCGAGCCGGAAAGCCGGCGCGTGCCAGTCACCCCCAGCACTTTCATCTTGCCCGCCTGAACGTGGCCTCGGGCGGTCGACGGATTGGCCCACGCAAAATCAAGCGCGTCCCCAAACAGGTCGTTGTGGACAGCCGCTTCCGCCTTGTAAGGCACATGAAGTACCTTGATGCCGGTCTGGCGCTGCAGCAACTCGGTAAAAAGGTGGGCCGACGAGCCCGTGCCCCAGGTGCCATAGCTCAGGGGCTTGGACTGCGTTTTGGCAAACTCCACGAATTCCTTGAGGGTGCTGTAGGGCGCATTGGCCCTCGCCACCATCATGGGCCCGCCGGTGGCCAGCATCGACAGGCCCGTGAAGTCTTTAACGGGGTCGTAGGGCACTTTGACCTGGAGGATGGGCACATTCACATGGGTCAGCGGCAGAGTGAACATCACTGTGTGGCCATCAGGCGCGGCCTTGGCCACATAGTCGGCTGCGATGATTCCACTCGCACCCGGCTTGGCGTCCACAATCACAGACTGGCCCCAACGTTGCTGGAGTTTTTCGGCATAGACTCGGGCCACGACGTCGATGGGTCCGCCCGCCGTACCAAACGGCACAATGCGGATAACCCGGTTGGGGAAGGGCGCTTGCGCAGTGGTTTGTGCCCAGAGCGGGGTGATGGCGGTAGTTGTCAGGCCGGTCATGAAATAGCGGCGGCTCAGCGTCATGTCGTGTTTCCGTGTTCTGATTAACGTCCAGTATGCAACAAGCATTAACTGCTGCGCAATCACGCGCCGATGTCCGGGATGCCACACAATGGTGGCTTGTTTCTTTTATCCGATCAATGATGACGCTCTCTCCGCCAAAACTTGAAGTGCTTCCGCGCGACCTCTCCGCTTACGCGCGTGGCAATGCGGGTGTTGATTACGTGCACCGGTTTGAATCCGGCAAACCGGGGCCGCATGTTCTCATCAATGCCTTGACGCATGGCAACGAAATCTGCGGTATGGTAGCTGCGACGCATTTGCTGGACGCCGGGGTACGCCCGCAGGTCGGAACGCTTACCGTGAGCTTTGCCAATGTTGAAGCCTATGAGGCTTTTGACGAAACCCGGCCGTTCGAAAACCGCCAGCTGGTGCACAACCTCAACCGCGTCTGGTCACCCGACTGGCTGGACGGTGGTGAAGACAGTCCGGAGCTGCGCCGCGCGCGCGCCGTGCGGCCCGTGGTGAGCCAGGCAGACCATATTCTGGATATCCACTCCACCAGCCAGGACGTGACACCGTTCTGGGTCTACCCTGCGTTCGCACGCAATGCTGCCGTCGCGCTCGCGATTGGTCAACCCGCCGTGCACATGGTCATGCCCAATGGGCTGGGTTCGGGTACGCCGTTGATCCAGCATGGCGCACATGGGCAGGCCTCGGGGGCTGGTGTGGCGATGGTGGCCGAATGTGGCCAGCACTTTTTGCAATCGAGCGCCGATGTGGCAACCCGTGTTGCGCTTGATTTTCTGGCTCACTTCGGGTTGATTGCCCCCCGCCATGACCTGGTCGTTGCCGGGGCCCAGCGTCGTTTCGAACTGCTGCAGACCATCGTGATCAAGACGCCAGAGTTTGTGTTTGCGCGCCCTTTGGTGGGTTTCGAGGTGTTTGCCAAAGGCGAGTTGATCGCCACCGACGGCTCGGATGAAATTCGGGCCCCCTGCGAAGACTGCACCGTATTGATGCCCGCGCGTGCGGTCGTTGTGGGGCGAGAGGGGGTCTATCTCACGCGTCCGGTCAAAGACTAAACCGTCGGGCCTGCGACCTGACAACTGCTTGATGCAAATCAAGACTGCTATCGGGCATTGAGCGCAGCATTGAAGGTGTAGTCAACTTTCAATGCGAGGTTCTCATGTTCAAGCATATTCTTCTGGCAACCGATGGCTCTGCGGCGTCTGCCCACGCTGGCGCGATTGCGGTTGACATGGCGCGCAGCCAGGGTGCTGCGCTGACCGCCATCTACGTGATTGACCCTTACCCCTTCATGCTCGTTGGGGAAGCCAACCCGTATGGATTTCAGGCCTACATGTCCGCCGCGCAAGCAGAGGCCGCCAAAGCCCATGCCGATGTCGAGACGATGTGCAAGGTGGGCGGAACGCCAGTCACACTTCAGGTCCGTCTGGTTGAAGATGTGACCACGTCCACTGGCATTGTGCAGACGGCGATCGCTGAAAAAGCCGACCTGATCGTGATGGGCTCACATGGTCGATCTGGCATCGCGCGGCTGATGCTGGGCAGCGTGGCGACCAAGGTGGCCGCCGAATCGCCCGTGCCAGTGCTGATCGCCCGCTAAACCCTTTCAGACTGCGCCCTCCATGACTCAGCGACGGATCGTTTTGATTGAAGGGCATCCTGATGCAGTGTTGCCCCATTTGTGCGGTGCGCTCGCCGATGCCTACCAGACGGGAGCGGAGTCTGCGGGTCATGAGGTCCGCCGTGTGCCAGTCGCGAAGCTGGATTTCCCGCTGCTTCGTACCCAGCTAGACTGGGAGCACGGCAAGGTTCCGGCAAGTCTTCAATCTGCGCAGGATGACATTGCCTGGGCTCAGCACCTGGTGTTTTTCTTCCCGCTTTGGCTGGGCGACATGCCGGCCCTCCTGAAGGCGTTTCTGGAGCAGGTGGCGCGGCCTGGGTTTGCGTTCAAGGCAGAAGGTTCCAATCCGTTCGCGCACAAGGGCCTCACCGGCCGCTCGGCCCGCGTGGTGGTCACCATGGGCATGCCGGCACTTCTGTATCGCTGGTATTTTCGCGCCCACAGCGTCAAATCGCTGGAGCGCAACATTCTGGGATTCGTCGGCGTCGCGCCCGTCAATGAAACCCTGATTGGTATGGTGGACCGTCTTGGCGAAGACGGTGTACGCAAGTGGCAGGGCAAGCTTCAAAAGCTGGGTGCCCGAGCCGAATAGGCAGCACAGAGGGCGTTGGGCTCTTTCAGCAATGGTGCTCATTGAGTAAGGAGCGTCCCGCCGTTTCCCCGGCGGGCTGGAATGGGCCTAGCGGGTTGGTCAGTTTCTCCGTGCGCTCTATGCGCGGCTCACCCGCAAAGTTTCTAAACAAGACCATGTTGTCGTTGAGCACCACAAAACCCTCAAACCGCCAGCCCGTGATGCTGGTGACCCGCCGGATGTTCAGAAAATCGAGCCAGAAACTTCCTTCGCGTTTGCGATGCTCATTGCCGAAGTGGAATACAAAGGCTCGGCAGGCAGTCTGCGCCGCGATGCACTCACGGACTCCAGGATTGAGGTCGCTGGTAGCAATGCCGGGATAAGGCACAAGCCGCCCCACCACTTCGGGATAGGGAATTAACGTGACGTTTGCACTTGCCTGAGGGTCGAAGCCAAGTGCTTCGAGCTCGGCCAGCGTGGTGCGGTGTGGAATCACTTTTTCAAAGGCAGTGCGAACCGCGTCGAAACTCTCAAAAGTCGTGGGTGTGACATTGCTGGCGCTGGGCAACAGGCTGGTACATCCTGCCAGAATGGCAAGCATGAGGGGTAAGAGCGTGCTGCGGGAGTCCACGAAGTCCAGTTTACAGAATTGCACGTCCGGGCCGTTCTCCGCGTTCGTACTCCTACTCCACATGGGCGCGACCCACCAGCAGGTGATCTATGGACCCAATGTGATTGGTGTTCTTGTTACCGCAGGACAGTTTGTGCAACACATAACGCTTGCGAGACAGCAGGTATTTGCAGGGATAGCCCCGGGAACTTCATACCGACGACGCGTGCTCCGGTTGCACAGCCTTTTGCTTGACCTCTGAATTCATCGGGAACCCCGGTGCTGAAGACAAGGGCGCGCCTCGCGTCACGTAGCTCATGCGTTCACTGCTTGCGCCGGTGCGGCGCAGGTTGGACAGCTTCTCCGTCCTGTTTTGGACAGAGTGGCGGGTACCCAGCATGACCAGCCCAATCAGCAGCAGGATCAGTCCACAGACCCGAATACCTGTTGCCAGGGATTCAATCGGGCCAAAAGGCCTGAGATAGTCTGCTACAAGTTGAGGGGCGAGCAAAAAAGCCACGCCAATAGCGGTGGCGACCAGACCTTTGCCTAGCAAAGATTTGAGTGCACGCCCATGTTGTCTGTCCGATGTGGACACTGTCATAAGTTCCTCCCTGATCTCCACGATTTATTTTTTTTGTGTGGAGTGCTGTCATTCTAGAGGCGTTTCGGGCGGCGTCTATAACCTAAGGAAGCCTTTGGCAGGCTCACCTCCGGCAGCTTCACCTACCGCAGACTTGTTGACAGCCTAGGGTACGTCAACGCCGAGGAACCCCGCCAACGCGGGGGTTGCCATGGCGCCGCTATTGGTGACGACCTGCCCGGTACGCGCATTCTTGGCCACGATGTACGGTACCGAGGAGACGCCCAGGCTGTTAAACAGCTGGGTATTTTTCTTGATGGTCTGCTCCAGTTCGGCTGGAATATCGGCTGAAGCCGCCATACCGCCTGTGCCTGCCAGGATGGAAGCTTCGTGGTCGGCCATGGTCTGCGCCGGGTTCGCTGCCGACAGCAGGGCAGCCCCCTGCGGAGCGCTCTTGGCGCTGATGAACGCCACGGGAATCCAGACAAACTTGAGCTTCTTTTGCAGCGGCAGCGACGCCTCCCACAGGTGGCCGCAGTGGGGGCATTGCGGGTCGAACAATACATAGGCAGTTTGCGCACTCATCATGGCGCCCACCGTAAAACCCTTGCCCTGATTGGCGACGGCGGCCAGCGGGTCGGCCGACGCCACGGCGGCGGACTTTTCTGCTGAATCCTTGGGTGAGCAACCCGCCAGCGCCAGTGCCAGGACAGCCACAAGAGACAGGGTCAGTTTTTGGGTGATTTTCAAAATGTGTCCTTGGGCTTTTGCAAATGATTCAATCCAGTTTGGCACCGGATTCCTTCACCACTTTGGCCCACTTGGTGGTCTCAAGCTGAATGAATCCGGCCAGCGCTTCCGGGCTGCCCGGCGCCACATCCAGACCTAACGCTGTGAGTTTTTCCCGCACGTCGGGCAGGTTCATCACACGAGCAGTCTCTGCGTTGATGCGAGCCAGCACCTCTTTGGGCAGACCCGCGGGTGCCATCAGCGCAAACCAGGACGTGGCTTCAAAACCGGGCAAGCCGGACTCGGCAATGGTCGGGATGTTGGGCAGCGCGGCTGCCCGTGTGGCGCTGGTCACTGCAATGGCGCGCACCTCGCCCGCTTTGACCAGCGGCAGGGCAGACGGCATGTTGTCAAAAATCATGGTGATGCGTCCCCCCAGCAGGTCCGGCACGGCCTGTGCCCGACCTTTGTAAGGGATGTGTTGCATCTTCACACCCGCCAGCGTGTTGAACAGCTCGCCTGACAGATGAATCGATGTGCCACTGCCCGATGAGCCAAACGTCAGCGGCGTTTTGCCCGCCAGTGCAATCAGCTCTTTCACG
>JANPAZ010000458.1:0-2704 GCA_031430225.1 Rhodoferax sp.
GCCGCGGTAAAAATCTGCGCAGCATCGATCGGGTCAAACACATACTGCTTGCCACAAAAATCGCAACCGACCTCAATGTCACCGCGCTCGGCAATGATGCTCTCGGCCTCATCTTTGCCCAGGCTGTTGATCATGCGGCCCACCCGCTCGCGGCTGCAATTGCACACAAAGCGCGGGCCTTCGTCACCCACCAGAGGCTCGAAACGGGTCACATTCTCTTCCCAGAACAGGCGCCGCAAGATCGTGTCAACATCAAGCGACAACAACTCTTCGCGCTTGAGGCTGGACGCCAAAATGGAAATGCGGTTGTAGTCCTCGTTGCGACCGATCTGGTTTTCATTCTCGGAAAAATAGGGGTCAGATTCCAATTTCATGGCAGCGCGGCGCGCTGCTGCACCCGTTCCTTCAGGAACCGATGAATTTGGAATCTGACCCCCATTTTTCGGAAGACGCTGGATTAGCAGCCCCGCGGCCACCTTGTCGTCCGCCGCCAGTACCAGCGTGGTGTCCAGCTGCTCGCTTTGCAACATGTAGTGCGCCAACACGTCGCTCACGCGCTCCAGCTTCTCTTTGTGGTCGCCAAACAGCGGCACCACGCCCTGGTAGGGCTGCTGACCGGGAAAGCGGTCTTTGGGATCCAGCGTAATGGCACAGCGGCCTTCATTGTGGACGTTGACCATCGCGCTCAGCGGGGCGTCTGGTGCCACATCGCCCGTCACGGTAGCCGTAGCGCGCAATGCCAAATCCGACTGCACTTCAACCACTGCGAGCTTCACCGGCCCGTCGCCAAAAATCTGCAACACCAGCGCACCTTCAAACTTGATGCTGGACTGCATCAACACCGCAGCCGCCGCCATCTCGCCGAGCAAGGCCTGAACGGGAGCGGGGTAGGCTCCCGTCGTGTTGTTGGCTGCGCGGCGACGCAGGATTTCGGTCCAGGCGTCCGTCAAGCGCACCACCATGCCGCGCACTGGCAGGTCGTTGAACAAGAATTTATGCATTTCAGACAAGCGATAACTCCATCACAAACTGAGGCATCGCACTATCGATGATTTTGAAATTTGCGGCATGGTTCAGGCAATCTTCTTGAGTCCGGCTTTGAAACGAGCCGCGTTTTCAACATAGTGCACCGCAATGCCGCGCAAGCCCTGCATTTGCTGCGCATCCAGTGTGCGCACCACCTTGGCCGGGCTACCCATGATCATGGAGCCATCGGGAAATTCCTTGCCTTCAGTGACCAGCGAGCCCGCACCCACAATGCAGTTTTTGCCGATGCGCGCATTGTTCAACACGATGGCACCAATGCCAATCAGCGTGCCGTCGCCAATGGTGCAGCCATGCAGCATCACCTTGTGGCCTACGGTTACATCGTCGCCCACGGTGAGCGGTTTGCCTGCATCAGCGTGCAGCACACTGCCATCCTGAATATTGGAGCCGCGCCCGATGCGGATCGGCTCCGGGTTGTCCCCGCGAATCACCACGCCAAACCAGACGCTGGCACCCTCTGCCAGCTCTACATTGCCCATCACTTGGGCGCTATCGGCCACCCAGGCCGTGGTTGCCACCTTGGGCGCAAATTTGTCGAGTTCGTAAATTGCCATGAGAGCCTGCCCTTTGTGAATTGCCTTGATTGTAAAAGGCCAAGGCTCACCAATGACCCGTCAACGCACCCACTCTTCGCTGCGCTGCCATAGCTCGGCGCCCAGCCGGGTATCGCGCCCAGCCTTGCTCACATCTTTGACTCGACATTTATCGTAATACTGGCCGGTCTCCATGCCGGCGTCGGGCGAGATGGCGCAATACAGCGATGTGGCAGCACCCTCTTCGGTCGAAATCATGTTCAATTTGAGCAGCGCACGCACCGGCCAGGGCACAGACCGCCAGACATCAGAGGCCACCACGCCGGGGTGCAATGAGTAGGTGTGGACTCCGCTGCCGTGCAGTCTGCGCCCCAGCTCGTAGCTGAACAACACGTTGGCCAGCTTGGACACACCGTATTCCTGAATTCCGGTGAAGGTTCTTGTGGGCTTGCGCACGGCATCCCAGTCAATGCCCGAAACGCGGGTATGCGCCCGGCTGGCTACGGTGATGATGCGCGCAGGTGCCGATTTTTTGATGTGCGCCACCAGCAATTGCGTCAGCAGAAAATGCCCCACGTGGTTCGTGCCAAAGGCCAGCTCAAAGCCAGAGGGTGTAAGCCCGCGCGACCCGGCCAGCCCCGCATTGTTGATAAGCAGATGCAACGGAATCTTGCGTGCCAGAAATTGCTGTGCACAGCGACGTATCGAATCAAAGTCCCCCAGATCCAGCGGCAAAAATTCAGCGGTTACTCGGCCACGGCCCTTGTTGATGATCTCCAGCGCCACCTGGGCACGTTCGGCAGACCGGCAGGCCATGAAAACATGAGCACCCCGCTGTCTGAGCCTGCACGCGGTGACGAGGCCAATACCTGTGTTAGCCCCTGTGATAAGTGCCACCCGCCCTAAAAGAGGTTCATTCGAATGCAAACCTGTTGATTCCATGTCAATCATGATGTGATGTTGAATTGGGTTCTGGCGGCCAGAGCGGCGTCACGCACGTGGCAACCTTCGATGTGGTCATTGACCAGCCCCATGGCCTGCATAAAGGCGTACATGGTGGTGGGGCCTACAAAACTCCAGCCCCGCTTCTTCAGGTCTTTGGACAGGGCAATGGAAGCCGCCGA
>JANPAZ010000459.1:0-19480 GCA_031430225.1 Rhodoferax sp.
GCAGCCGCCGGCAATGCAGTAACTCTGGCCGTCGTACTTAAAAATGCGCCCATCGACGTGACGCTGGAAGATTGCGCTTCCTGCGGCGACGATTTCCACGGTGCGTGGATTGGCGTCGATCGGCAGCCAGCCGGGGCAAGCGGTGGGGGTGCAGAATCCCTGGCCATCGTACTTCCAGATGCGGCCGTCGACGTGGCGTTGAAGGAGAGTGCCGCCGCTGGCCACGATTTCCACAGTGCGTGGATTGTGATCGATTTCCCCCCAGCCGCCGCACGAGGAGCCTACACAGCTCGAGACGCCGTCGTACTTAAACATCCCACCGCTGGCGTGGAGCTGATAGAAGCCGTCGGAGCCGCCGGCGATCGCGACGGTGCGCGGATTATTGTCGATCTGGGCCCAGCCCGGGCAACCCGCGGGAATGCAGGAACTCTGGCCGTCGTACCGCCAGATGCGCCCGTCGGCGTGACGTTGGAAGAGCGTTCCGCGGGCCGCAACGATCTGGCGGCTACTCGAGTTCTGGTCGATGAGCGTCCAGCCGGGACACGCCGTGGCGGTGCAGCTTCCCAGGCCATCGTATTTCCAAATACGGCCATCGGCGTGCATTTGGTAGAAGCCGTTGGAGCCACCGGCGATGATGGCGGTGCGCGGGTTGCGATCGATTTCGGTCCATCCGGGACAGGCACTCGGGGTCAACCCATGTGCATGAAGAGCCCGTTTGGATGCCCTTGTATTTGCGCATCACGCGCTGGACGCTGAACCATCGCTGGATCACGGTGGCGATGGCGATTGCCTTCTTTGTCGGCTCGCTGTTTCTGGTGCCCTTGATTCCCAGCGGATTCATCCCGCCCGATGACAACTCGCAGACGCAGGTGTATGTGGAGTTACCCCCCGGCAGCACGCTGGCACAAACCCGTGCCGCCGCTGAGCAAGCTCGAAGCCTGATGGCTGGCGTGAAAAACATTGCCAGCATTTACACCACGATTGGTGGAGGCTCGGTAGGTTCTGACCCGTTTCAGGGCGGTGGTGCTGCCGAGGTACGCAAGGCCACACTCACCGTGATTCTGGCTGAGCGCGGCAGCCGCCCACGCAAACAAATCATTGAAAGCGAGATGCGCACCGCACTGGCTGAACTGCCGGGCGCGCGCTTCAAGGTAGGCCTGGGTGGCTCGGGCGAAAAGTACCAGCTGGTCTTGAAGAGTGAAGACCCGGCAGCCCTGGCGCAAGCCGCTGCGGCGGTTGAAAAAGATCTGCGCACGATTGCCGGCCTGGGCAACATCAACTCAAGCGCCAGCCTGGTACGCGCGGAAATCGCCATTCGCCCGGATTTTGCCAAAGCCGCTGACATGGGTGTGACAAGTGCCGCTATCGGCGAGACGCTGCGTATTGCCACGGTGGGGGATTACGAGTCGGCCCTGTCCAAGCTCAACCTGAGCCAGCGTCAAGTTCCGATTGTGGTCAAGCTTGACACCGGTGCCCGCCAGGATCTGGACGTGCTGGGCCGCCTGATGGTGCCAGGTGCAAAAGGCCCGGTCATGTTGAGCCAGGTGGCCACCATGGAAATGTCCGGTGGCCCGGCCGTCGTGAGCCGCCTGAACCGCGTGCGCAATGTGAACTTTGACGTGGAGCTCTCTGGCGTGCCGCTGGGTGAAGTGACCGAAGCGGTTGCCAAATTGCCGAGCATCGTGAATCTGCCTGCTGGCGTGCAGCAGGTGGAAGTGGGCGACGCCGAGGTGCAGGCCGAAATGGTGGCCGGCTTTGGCATGGCCATGATGACCGGGGTACTGTGCATCTATATTGTGTTGGTGCTTTTATTCAAGGATTTCATGCACCCTGTGACGATTCTGCCTTCAGTGATTTTGTCTTTCGGCGGTGCCTTCCTTGGCTTGCTGGTCTCTGGCAAGATGCTATCGATGCCGTCGTTCATCGGGCTGGTGATGCTGATTGGCGTGTCCACCAAAAACTCCATTTTGCTGGTGGAATACGCCATCATGGCCCGCCGCGAATTTGGCATGACCCGCATTGAAGCGCTGATGGATGCCTGCCACAAACGCGCACGACCCATCATCATGACAACCATCGCCATGGTGGCCGGCATGTTGCCTCTGGTCATTGGTTTGGGGAGCGCCGACAACAGCTTTCGCGCCCCCATGGCCGCAGCGGTGATTGGCGGCCTGATCACCTCCACCATCCTGAGCCTGCTGGTCACGCCGAGCTTCTTCACCATTGTGGATGACATGGAGCACTTCGCTGGCCGAATCAAGCGATGGGCGCTGCGACAAAAGAGCCTGGACACGAAGCCAGATGCCGAGGCCAAGGCGCCTGTATAACGAGTCGTGTTTGCTCGCTTGCCCGGATGTTCGCGGCGCGTTAGCTCCTGATTCTTTGAGTCAGTTCTGGCGAATCCGGGTGACCAGCGCCGTCGTCGAATAGCCGTCCACAAACGGAATTGCCAGTGCCCGCCCGCCATAAGCTTCGACGACACGGGTCTCGGCCAGTTTGCTCATGTCGTAGTCGCCGCCCTTGACCAGCAGGTCAGGTTTGATGGCAGCGATCAGCTCCAGAGGCGTGTCTTCGTCAAACCAGGTCACCAGGCTGGTCGAGGCCAGTGCCGCCATGACACAGGCGCGGTCCATCTCATGATTGAGGGGTCGGTCTGGCCCCTTTCCCAGTCGGCGGGCCGAGGCATCGGTGTTCAATGCCACCACCAGGCTGGCACCCAGCGCGCGGGCTTTTTCAAGGTAGGTCACATGCCCACGGTGCAGGACATCGAACACGCCGTTGGTAAAAACGAGTGGCCGGGGCAGTGAGGCAACCCGGGCCTGCGCGTCGTCTCGGCTGCAAATCTTGCCTGAAAAGGCAGAATTAAGGGGTATGTCCGTCATGCCTTCAATGCTAGCAGGGCCGGTTATCCCTTAAGCTCTGGCTTCCCCTGCTACGGACCCCAAGGCACTTCTACTTCGCGAAATGAATCTCGTACCGCTAGACGCAGAGTCCATCCGCATTGGACATCCACTTCCTTTCTCTCTTCGGGGCGAAGACGGGACACTGCTCGCGCAAAAAGGTTTTGTAGTTTTGTCACGGGAATATCTGAACGCGATGATTGGGCGCGGAACCAGTCTTTTTATTGATGTTGCAGAGTCTGAGGCCCATCACCGCGCCTACATGGGCAAACTCCACAACCTGATCCGCGAAGACAAGCCACTGGGGAAAATTGCCGAAACCCATCTATCTTCTGGCGATCTGGATGCCAATCGGGGCGATGGCGGAGACGGCACGCCCGACTGGCTGGACCTTCAGGTGCAAGCCAACGCGCTTTTGCGCGACAGCAACCCGGCTCAATTCCTGGCGCGACTGGACAAGCTGCAGTCACAACTCAACCGGCACTCCAAACGCAACCCCGACGGCACACTGTTCGCGTTAATCCACTTGTCAGCGTCGGAACTGCGACTTTACAGTGCCACTCACGCCATGCTGGTGAGTGTCATGTGCGGTCTGGCGGCCCGCGAGGTCTTGAACTGGAGCCCCGAGGTCGAAGAAATGGTTTGCAAGTCGGCGCTCACCATGAACATTGGCATGACAGAGTTGCAGGACCGTCTTGCGTCTCAAATGGAGCCGCCTAGCGTGTCGCAGCGCAAGCGAATTGACGAGCACGCATCGTTGTCGGTTTCCATGTTGCAGCAAATGGGCATCACGGACCCGGAGTGGCTGGAGGCAGTGCGGTTGCATCACGCAAACATCCCTGGCAAATTGAGTGGACGCACGCAAGGTCAGCGTTTTGCGCGCCTGATCCAGCGCGCTGACATGTTCGCAGCACGTCTGGCCCCACGTGCCGCTCGGGTACCTACCTCACCCGCTGCCGCCATGCAGGCCATCTATTTTGATGAGGAACGCCAGATCGACGAGGCCGGCGCAGCACTCATCAAAGCAGTCGGGGTGTATCAGCCGGGCTCATTTGTGCGGCTTGCCACCAATGAGATTGCGGTTGTGATTCGCCGCGGCGGCAACACGACGACGCCACGGGTTGCCATTTTGATCAATCGCCAGGGCATGCCCACTGGCGAGCACATCACGCGGGATACAGGGCAGCGAGACTTCCGGATTGTGGCCAGTGTGGCCCACCGCGAAGTCAGGGTGAAAATCAACCTCGAGCGCTTGCTGGGCCTGACCTCCGTGGCTTCAGACCGCCCCTGGTAATACGGGGGCTGCGGGTGCGATCACCGGCAGCAACGCCGCCAGATCCCGGCTGAGCTCCTTGCGGTACTTGTTGAGATCTTGCACCGTTACAAAACTGCGATCCATCAGCAGGCTCATGTTGTGCAAGATGCGGTCCACCACCTTGGTTTCCCACACGGCATCGAAATTGATCTGCTTGTCCAACCAGTGCTCCAGCCACTCGGGGTCAGGCAGACGGCTTTGAACGGTGTCGCGGGGGAACAATGCCTTGTTCACGTGCAGATTGGTGGGATGCAAGGCCTGCGCGGTACGCCGCGCACTGGCCATGAGCACGCCAACCTTGGCAAAAGCCGATTTCGCTTCCAGACCAAAATTGTTGATGGCCCGTTTCATGTACTTCAGGTAGGCGCCGCCATGGCGAGCTTCGTCCTGACTCAGTCGCGTGTAGATATCGCGGATGACGGGCTCAGTGTGCCACTCGGCTGCGCGTCGGTACCAGTGGTTCAGACGCACTTCCCCGCAAAAATGCAGCATGAGAGTTTCCAGCGGCGGTGCCTGGTCAAACTCAAATCGCACATCGTGCAATTCAGCCTCGGTGGGGACCAGGTCGGGACGGAAGCGGCGCAGGTATTCCATCAACACCAATGAGTGCTTTTGCTCTTCAAAAAACCAGACGGACATGAAGGCGCAAAAATCACTGTCCCCGCGGTTATCGCGCAAGAACATCTCCGTGGCTGGCAGCGCCGCCCACTCGGTGATGGCGTTCATCTTGATGGTCTGGGCCTGCTCATCAGACAGGCGTGACGCATCGAAGGTATCCCAGGGGATGTCTTTGGCCATGTCCCAACGGACAGATTCGAGCTGTTTGAAAAGTTCTGGATACAGCATGACGATCCTAAAAGTCTGCTCTCATTTTAGAACTTGATTGTGAAATTGAGTTTACAGAGTGGGCTTTGGGCTGATCGGTGCATCTGACTGGCCTTTGAGGTGTAAATTACTGGTTATTGCATTTTTATACCATTCGGTCATAATATTACCATCAAGTTCTATATACAAGAATACCCGAACCAGCCCCTCATGAAAGCGCCCTTGAAAATTGCCATCGTCGGCTCCGGCATCTCAGCCTTGGGCGTGGCCCACACGTTGGGCAAGCATGCGCAGCTAACCCTGTTTGAGGCGGGCTCCTACTTTGGCGGTCATACCCATACCGTGGACGTCACACTGCCTGCCAGCGCAGGGGGCAATTTCCCCGCCGGGCCGGCCCAAGGGCAAAAGCGCCCCCTCGGGGGACAGCGAAGCGTGGACGATGAGGTCACGTATGGCGTTGATACGGGCTTTCTGGTTTTCAACGAACGCACGTACCCCAACCTGATCCAGCTATTGGCCGATCTGCAGGTGGAGACAGCACGCTCGGACATGTCGTTTTCTGTGAAGACCCCCAGAGATTCGTCCGCAGCGCGGGCCGGCAACATGCTCGAGTGGAGCGGCACCAGTCTCAACACCGTTTTTGCCCAACGCAGCAACCTGGTGAATTGGCGGTTTTTGAAGATGCTGCGTGATGTGGTTCGCTTCAATGCCATGGCCACCCAACTGGCGCAGGCTGGGCGTGACGCCGACCTGATGCAACCCCTGGACGAGTTTTTGCGACGCCACGCGTTCTCCGACGAATTCCGCGACTGGTACTTTCTGCCCATGATCGGGTGTATCTGGAGTTGCCCGCTGGACCAGATGCTGCAGTTTCCGGTTGCCACCATGATCCGGTTTTGCCACAACCATGGTTTGATCCAGCTTAGCAACCGACCCCAGTGGTGGACCGTCAAAGGGGGTGCAAGGCACTACGTCGAAAAAATTACAGCCGGCATTGCTGACAAACGCCTCAACACGCCGGTGCGCCGCATTGAGCGCGATGCCACCAGCGTGCGCATCTTTACGGACGGACGCACCGAGCAATTTGACAAGGTGGTGATCGCCACCCATTCAGACCAGGCGCTGGCGCTGCTGACTGACGCATCCGCGCCCGAGAGGCAAATCCTCGGCGCGATCCGCTACCACCCCAACCGGGCCGTGTTGCACACAGATTCGTCGGTGCTACCCGCCAACAAACAGGCTTGGGCGGCTTGGAACTACGAGCGTTCAGCCCAGGTGGGTTCGGCCGGCGGGACCCCTTCAGCGCAGCCCCCCCAAGTGTGCCTGCACTATCTCATCAACAAGCTGCAGCCGGTACCGTTTACCCAACCCGTGGTGGTATCGCTGAACCCGGTGCGTGAGATTGCGAAACAACACGTTCTTGGCGAATTCGATTACGAGCACCCGGTCTTTGACCTAGCCGCCATACAGGCACAAGTCCGTGTACCAACTTTGCAGGGCAAACAGCACACCTATTTTTGCGGTGCCTGGATGGGCTATGGCTTTCATGAAGACGGCCTCAAGGCAGGGTTGGGCGTCGCACGCAGCCTGCTTGCCGACATCGAGAAACGCGAACAAGGATGGGCATGACGTCCGCCCTTGCCGCGCCGCTCATTGGTTTCGGACAAGTGCGTCATACCCGGCTGCGTCCCGCGCGAAACGCCTTTGTCTATGGCACCTATTTTCTGATGTTGCCATTGCGAACCATGCAACAGCCTGCACCGGGTGGTGCGCTGGCGGTCAACCGCCCGGCCCTGCTGAGTTTTTATGACTGCGACCATGGCGACGGACGCGCTCCAGAGCAAGGTGGGGCCCTGGCCTGGCTCGACGAAATTCTGTGCGCTCAGGGCATTCAAGATGCCACTGGCGAAGTCTGGTTGCATTGCTACCCAAGGGTCTGTGGTTTTACCTTCAAGCCGGTGAGTTTCTGGTATTGCAACCGGACTGACGGAAGCTTGCGCGCCATTGTGGTGGAGGTCAACAACACCTTCGGCGAGCGCCACATTTACCTGCTTGATCACCCCCGCTACGGCCAGGAGTTGTGCGCCGACAAGGTGTTTCATGTGTCGCCTTTCTGCCCAGTTGAGGGCGGCTACCGCTTCAGGTTCATGTTGAACCTCCAGCCTTCTGACACGCCCCACGGCTCACGCACCGTCGCACGCATTGACTATGACGATGTCGATGGCCCCCTGATCCAGACCAGCGTCAGCGGGCAGCTTGTGCCCGTCACGGCAAAGTCGATTCGCACCGCCCTGTGGCAATACCCCGCCATGACCTTCGGCGTGGTGGCGCGAATTCACTGGCAGGCCATGAAATTGTGGCTCAAACGAATCCAATTCTTTCGCAAGCCCGTACCACCAGAAGCCCTGGTGACACGTCAAAACTGATTCACCCTTTTCAAATCTCTTTCACCCGTCTTCACTTCAACGAGACAGCCCGCAAGATGAACAGCACCGCCAACACTTCTATCGTCACTTCATTTGCCATTCCGCAAGGCACACCGGCAGCCGCGCGCACGGTTCTGAAACTGCTGCAACGCCTGTCAGTGGGTAGTCTCAACGTGCAATTGCCAGATGGCAGCACGCAATGCTTTGGCAGCCCGGGTTCACAACCTCACGCGTCTTTGCGTTTACACAACTGGAACTGCTGCAGCGCCGCCTTGAAATCCGGCGACATCGGCTTCGCCGAAAGCTTCATCGCAGGCGACTGGAGCAGCCCCAATCTAACCGAGCTTTTGCGAGTGCTCGTGGCCAACCGCAAACAGGTGGAGGACATGGTCTATGGCTCATGGGCCGGGCGCTTGCTGTACCGCATCAAGCACTTGCTCAACCGCAACACCAAATCTAACAGCCAGAAAAACATTCACGCGCACTACGACCTTGGCAACACCTTCTATTCTCTGTGGCTTGATGACACGATGAACTATTCATCGGCTCTGTTCGGCGACGACAAGACCCAGTCCATGCAGCAGGCGCAGTATGCCAAGGTGCGTCGGGCGCTCAACATGGCGGGCGTCAAGGCAGGTAACCGGGTTCTGGAAATTGGCTGCGGCTGGGGCGCACTGGCCGAAATGGCCAGCACCGAATTTAGCGCATCCATAACCGGCGTAACGCTCAGCACCGAACAACTCGCTTTCGCCAACGCACGCATGGCGCGTTTGGGTGTTGCCGACACGGCAGACCTGCGGTTGCAGGACTACCGCGACATTTCAGATGCGCCATTTGATGCCATTTGCTCGATTGAAATGGTCGAAGCCGTCGGGCGGGAGTACTGGCCCACCTATTTCAAATCGGTCAACCGCCTGCTCAAGCAGGGAGGGCGTGCCTGTGTTCAAAGCATCGTGATTGACGACGCACTATTTGACCGCTATGTCAACTCGACAGACTTCATACAACAGTACATCTTTCCAGGTGGCTGCCTGCCCTGCCCGCGCGAGTTCCGCGACCAGGCCAACGCGGCGGGCTTTGACGTGGTCGACGAATTTGAATTTGGCCTGGACTACGCCGAAACGCTCAAACGCTGGCGTGAAAAGTTCATGGCCGAGAAACACAATGTGCTGGCAACGGGCTTTGACGAGCGCTTCATCCGCATCTGGGAGTTCTATCTGGCTTACTGCGAGGCTGCCTTTGCCGAGAAGAACATTGACGTGGTGCAGTACACGCTACAAAAACGATAGCTATGAAGCGCCCCTCCATTTGGGCCTTTGGCATAAAAATCTTTAAACCTGGGTTGAATCCGGTCGCGCGCAACCTGGTCGGCGCACTCCTTGCATTGGGTGCGTTGCCCACGGCCGTGGCGCAAGTACCAACGCCACCTTCCATCACAATATCGGCCAACGCCCCTTCGCCTGCAGAGTTAAACGCCGACTTGCCCGGCAGCCAACTTTCAGGCTCCGCCAAGTTGACGTACTGGGGGTTTGACGTATACAACGCCAGCCTTTGGGTAACACCAGACTTTCAGCCGGACCGATATGCACAGCACCCGTTTGCATTGCAGTTGACGTACCTGCGGGGCCTGGATGGCAACGCCATTGCCAAGCGATCCCTCGAAGAAATGCTGCGCCAGGCATCCATTGCCCCAGAACGGGCGCGGGCCTGGCAAACCGCCATGGCATCGATCTTCCCGGACGTCAAATCAGGGGATCGCATCACCGGCATTCACAAGCCGGGTACAGGTGCGCGTTTTCTGGTCAACGGGAAAGTCAGGGGCGACATTGCCGACGTGGAATTTTCCCGGCTGTTCTTTGGCATCTGGCTCTCAGACGCCACCTCTGAGCCTGGCATGCGCAAGTCGCTGTTGAAGCTGAAGCCCACATGACCCAGACGACGTTCAACGGATGGCGCGACGGCCTCAGCTACGGCCTGATGGGGCTGCCGCTGGCGTTTGTGGCCTTGCCGTTGTATGTGATATTACCCAACCACTACGCGCGTGAATTCGGTGTTCCGCTGGCAACGCTCGGCGCGATCTTGCTGGGCGCACGTCTGTTTGATGCGGTCATCGACCCTTTGTTGGGCCGCTGGAGTGATCGTCTGTTTGTGCGCTCCACACGTGCCGTGCTTCTTTTTTCTGCCATGGCTATTCTCGTGCTTGCCATCGGCTTTGCAGGCTTGTTCTTTCCTGCCACGAATGAACCCAAGAGCCTGCTGGTATGGGCGAGCGCGCTGCTGGTGCTGACCTATGCGGCCTACAGCGCAGTGAGCGTGGCGCATCAATCGTGGGGCGCCATGCTGGGCGGAGATGAGGCGCAACGCAGTCGCATCGTGGCCTGGCGCGAGGGGCTTGGGTTACTGGGTGTGCTCCTGGCATCGATTGCGCCGGTGGCCCTGGGGTTGCGCTGGACTGTTGTCCTTTTTTATGTCGCCTTGATTGTTGGCTGGTTGGCCTGGACTCGGGCCGCCAAGCCCCAAACCAGCCCGACGTTCAAAACGGTTGACCTGTGGCTGCCGTTTTCCCGACCCGCATTTCGGCGCCTCCTGCTGGTGTTTATGCTTAACGGCATTGCCAGCGCCATCCCTGCCACCCTGATCCTGTTTTTTGTGCAAGACCGGTTGCAAGCCCCCGCCAATATGGAGCCGGTTTTTCTGGGCAGCTATTTCCTGTGCGCCGCCTTGACCATTCCTTTGTGGCTCAAAGTGGTCAAGCGCATCGGTCTGGCCCGCGCCTGGAGCTTGGGCATGGCGCTGAGCGTAGCGGTTTTCATCTTTGCCACGCAATTGCACGCTGGGGACACAGCAGGGTTCATCGCCGTGTGCGCCTTGTCGGGCGTTGCCCTGGGAACTGATTTGGCGCTGCCCGCGGCCTTACTGGCTGGCACCATTCTTGAAGCGGGTGACCGGGGCCGCGCAGAAGGCGCGTATTTTGGTTGGTGGAACTTCGCAACCAAGCTCAATCTGGCGCTGGCAGCGGGTCTGGCACTGCCAGTGCTAGGCGCGTTTGGTTACGCACCGGGTGTGCGCACTGAATCCGCGCTGCAGGCCCTGGTCGTGGCGTACTGCGTTTTGCCTTGTTTGCTTAAGTTGTCTGCCTTGACGGCCTTGTATTTTTTGATCATCCGCCCGGCCTCGAAGCCCAGGGCAAGCCCTTTGAAAGACTCCCCATGAAACGACGCCTTGCCCTCGCTACGGGCGCTCTCGCGCTGACCGCCCTATCCGGATGTGGCACCCAGCAGATCACAGACTATGCGGCAGAAAAACCGGTGCTGGACCTCACCACCTACTTCAATGGCGTGCTTGACGCACAAGGCGTCTTTACCGACCGTTCTGGCAAGGTTGTGAAGCGCTTCACGGTCGTGATGAACTGCAGCTGGCAGGGCGCTGATGGCGTGCTTGATGAAGACTTCACCTACTCGGACGGCACCCAACAAAAACGCGTCTGGCGCCTAAAAAAGTTGGCTGATGGCAAGTTCACCGGCCGCGCGGACGATGTGGTGGGGGTTGCCTTGGGTGAGGCGCAAGGCAACGCCTTTCACTGGACTTACACCATGAGCCTGCCCGTCGACGGGTCTGTCTATCAGGTCGATTTTGACGACTGGATGTATTTGATGACGGACCGCGTCATGCTCAACAAAGCCACCATGAGCAAATTCGGAGTTCGCCTGGGCGAAGTCACACTGTCCTTCACCAAACGCTGATCTTCCATGCCGCTTAACACCCCCATCACTGACTGGCACGGCAAGACCGTATGGATTGTGGGCGCATCCACCGGCATTGGCCGGGCCACCGCCTCCACCTTGCATGCGCAGGGCGCGCGGGTTGTGGTTTCGGCCCGCAACACAGCCGCACTCGACGCTTTTGTAGACCAGCATCCTGGCGCAGTGGCAAAGCCTCTCGATGCCTCAGATGCGGCATCGGTCAAATCCACCAGCATGGCCATTTTGGCAAGTGGCGCACTGGACCACGCCATGTATTGCGCCGGGCACTACCACGACATGAGTGCTGACACGTTTGATCTCAGTGACATGGTGCGCCACACCCAAATCAACTACCTGGGTGCCTTGAATATGCTGGACTCTGTGCTGCCGTATTTTTTGGCAAAAGCCAGTGTACGTGCAGGGGACAGCTCCCATCACGTCGGGCATATCAGCCTGGTTGGCAGCGTTGCCGGTTATCGGGGTCTGCCAAAAAGTCTGGCCTACGGCCCGACCAAGGCTGCACTGATCAACCTTGCAGAAACGCTGTACCTTGACCTGTGCGAAAAAGGCATTGGGGTGTCACTGATCAACCCCGGTTTTGTAGAAACGCCGCTTACGGCGCAAAATGATTTCGACATGCCCGCCCTGATCTCCCCCGAAGAAGCCGCGAGGCAAATTCTGCAAGGTTGGGCCAGGGGTGAATTTGAGATCCATTTTCCCAAGCGCTTCACAGTCTGGATGAAGGTTTTGCAGTTGCTGCCCTACCGCCTGTTTTTCCCGGCGGTTCGCCGCTTCACGTCATCGGCCAGTCCGGCCCAGGTCACCCGCGCCTTGTGATTGCCCCATGAATCAACACGTTGACGCCATCGTGAAGTTTTTCGAAACACTCACGCCCGAGCAGGTCGAGCGCCTGGGCGGGTGGTACACAGCAGACGCGCAGTTCAAGGACCCGTTCAACGCAGTGCAAGGTCTGGCCGCGGTACAACAGGTCTACCGCCATATGTATGTCAGCCTTCAAGCGCCGCACTTTATCGTTACCAACCGGATCGTCGATGGAAATCAGTGCTTCCTGACCTGGGAGTTCAAGTTCAGTTTCAAAAACTTCCACAAAGGGGTGCAGCAAACCGTCGTGGGCGGCTCACACCTGGTGCTGTCAGACGACGGCCGCATCCGGATGCACCGTGACTACTGGGACGCGGCTGAGGAACTGTACGAAAAGTTGCCGGTGGTGGGCAGCCTGATGCGCTGGCTCAAACACCGGGCCAACAGCTAGAACGCGTGAGCGGCTGCATCAGGCCGGACGCGTGTCCGCAAAACTCGGACGCAACATCAGCTTGTCTTGCAGCTTGATCAGGTTGGGATATTGGGCGCGCCAGTCAATCTGGGGAAAGCGGAAATCCAGGTACCCCAGGGCGCACCCCACCGCAATATCGGCCAGGCTCAGATGAATACCGGCGCAAAAGGGCTTGTCAGCCAACCCGGTGCTCATGGCTTTGATGCAGACATTGACTTTGGCCAGTTGGCGATCAATCCAGGCCTGGCTACGCTGCGCCTTGGTACGACCATCCCAGGTGGTTTCAAGCCGGGCCAGGATGGCGGCATCCATTAGCCCGTCTGCCAGAGCCTCCCAGGTCTTGACTTCAGCGCGTTCGCGGCCCACAGACGGAATCAACTTGCCCACGGGTGACAGAGTATCAAGGTACTCAACGATCACGCGGGAATCAAACAGGGCTTCGGCGCCCTCCATGATCAGGCATGGCACTTTACCCAAAGGGTTGGACTCGCCGATGGTCGTCTCAGCCAACCAGGGGTTCTCGTCCACAAAGTTGTAGTCAAGCTTCTTTTCAGCCATGACGACACGCACTTTGCGGACATAGGGACTGGTCAGGGATCCGATTAATTTCATGTGGAGTGTCAATTTACAGTGAGGCTCATTCTACCGACTGGCATTCTGGATCGTGCCACCTACAATTCGAGCATGAGTTTCTCTACTATTTCTGCCCTGTCGCCGCTGGACGGCCGTTACGCCAGCAAGCTGGCCGCCCTTCGCCCGTTGATGAGCGAACAAGGTTACATGCACCGCCGTGTTCAGGTTGAAGTGGCCTGGTTCATCAGCCTCAGCGATGCTGGTTTTCACGAATTCAAGCCTCTCACACCCGGAGCACGCACTTACTTGCTGGCATTGGTCAAAAACTTTTCAGAAGCCGATGGACAGGCCATCAAAGACATCGAGAAGGTCACCAACCACGATGTCAAGGCTGTGGAGTACTGGATCAAATCGAAGTTCGAGTCCCGGCCCGAGCTGCTCAAAGCGGGTGAGTTTGTGCACTTCGCCTGCACCAGTGAAGACATCAACAACACCAGCCACGCGCTGCAATTGAAGTCTGCAAGAGACCAGGTGCTGTTGCCCGTGCTGGACACCGTGATTACCAAACTGCGCAGCATGGCCCACGCGTTTGCAAGCGTGCCCATGCTCAGCCGCACCCATGGCCAGACTGCCAGCCCCACCACAGTGGGCAAAGAAGTCGCCAATATCGTTGTGCGTCTGGTCGCTGCGCGCGAGAAGATCGCGGACGTCAAGATCATGGCCAAGATGAACGGCGCGGTCGGCAACTACAACGCGCACCTGTCGGCCTGGCCCGACTTTGACTGGGAAGCCTTCAGCCGCAAAGTTGTAGAAACACCCGAGCCGCTGGGCTTGGGCCTGACCTTTCAGCCCTACAGCATCCAGATCGAGCCGCATGACTACATGGCCGAGATATTTGATGCCGTCGCCCGCACCAACACCATCCTGATCGACTGGTCACGCGACGTGTGGGGTTATGTGTCGCTGGGGTATTTCAAGCAAAAACTCAAAGACGGCGAGGTGGGCTCGTCCACCATGCCGCACAAGGTCAATCCAATTGACTTTGAAAATGCCGAAGGCAACCTGGGCATGGCGAACGCACTGCTCAGGCACCTGAGCGAGAAACTGCCGATCTCCCGCTGGCAGCGCGACCTGACAGACAGCACGGTGCTGCGCAACATGGGCGTGGCCCTGGGCTATGCCGTGCTGGCGTACCAGTCGCTCAATGCGGGGCTGGGTAAGCTTGAGATCAATGAAGCGGCCATCGCTGCCGATCTGGATGCATCTTGGGAAGTGCTGGCCGAACCCATTCAAACCGTGATGCGCCGATACGGATTGCCCCAGCCTTACGAGCAGCTCAAGAAATTCACGCGGGGCGAGCCCATGACTCGTGAGCTGATGCAGGGCTTCATCGCCAAACTGGAAATCCCCGAAGCGGACCGCCAGCGCCTGCTGGCCATGACGCCAGGAAGTTACGTGGGCTTGGCCGCGGCGCTGGCAAAAAGAGTCTGATGGCCATCAAATCAACCATCTTCAAGGCCAGCCTGCAAATTGCAGACATTGACCACAACTATTACGCCGATCACGCACTCACGCTAGCCCGCCACCCGAGTGAAACCGACGAGCGCATGATGGTTCGCCTGGTGGCGCTGGCCTTGCAGGCGCACAAGCTGCAAACGGGGTGTGGCGGTGACGGCACGCTGACGTTTGGCGCAGGTCTGTCAGACCCCGACGAGCCCGATGCCTGGCTGCGCGACTACACGGGGCTGACGCGCCTCTGGATTGAGGTGGGCCAACCCGAAGACAAGCCCCTGCTGAAGGCTTGCGGCAAGGCGGACGAGGTGGTGTTGTACTGCTTCAATCACGCTGCCGAGGTGTGGTGGCGAGGCATGGAAAGCAAGCTGGCACGGCCCAAAAACCTGAGCGTTTTCAGGGTTCCCACTGCGGCATCGCAGGCCCTGATTCCGCTGGCCCAGCGCAGCATGCAACTGCAAGCGACCCTTCAGGAAGGCGTGCTGATGCTGGGTGACGGCAGTACCAACGTCGACATTGAGCCCATTCGCTGGAAGTAATAGTCAAATCGAATGCAGGCCCACATAGAACCTGCATAGTTAGCTACTAAAACAGTAGCGTTTTGCTGAACACAACTCAACTCCCGGCTGTAGCAGTACGCTCTTCAACGGCGCGTTCGGCATATTTGTTGAAGCGCCACGATGTGCCATCCATCGTGATACGCCGCCAGGTCTGGCGCTTTTCTGCCGGCCGGAAATCCACCCAGTGTTGAACCTCTGCAAAGCTGCGTCCGCAGCCTTTGCAAGTGTCGTCGCCCTGGCTCGTGGAGCAGATCGCGATGCACGGCGTGTCAGGCGTCGTGGTGTACCAGGCCAGCCAGGCTTCGTAGGCGGCCTTTGGGAACGAAAACTCGTCTGCTTCAACCTCGTGGTAGTAGACCAGCAGGGCGTACACCTCTGCCAGTGCACGGGTCTCGGTCGCCAGCGAAATGCCATCGGGCGAAGGCTTGATCGCGCGCCAGTAGTTGATGGCCGACTCGATGTCGGTAATGTGAATGCCTGCCATGGGTATCGCTTTAAGGGAGGCGCATCATAGCCCGCCCCGTGGACCCCCCATTAACCCCAAAGCTTGCCGGGTTATACATATAGATGCTTTAATCATTTCACGAAGGGGAGTAGCTCCCGCTTCTTGCAGCACAGGGAGGTGGCCAAAAAGGACATCGTTGCAGGAGGTATCGGCAAGTCGTCAATACGAAGCACTTCTAACATGTAGAGCTTCCGGCTTGTTGGGCACATATCGCATGCTTTCATGCCGAGCCAGACCTTCGATTGTGACCCGTTTTGGGTCCGGTCGAAGTGCGCTATGAACTCCCTGAAGTTCAAGGCCATCTCATAACGGACTCACCGCGGGTTGTTGATCGAAACGACTCGGAGAACTGTTATGGAATTTCTTTCCGCCCCCTGGTGGTCGGCGCTGCTCGCCATCATCCTTATCGACCTCGTACTGGCTGGCGACAACGCCATCGTGATTGCGCTTGCTGCGCGTCATCTGCCTGACAAACTCAAACGCAAAGCCATCATCTGGGGTACCGTCGGCGCCATCGGCGTGCGCTCGGTCATGACGCTGGGCGTTGTGTGGCTGCTCAAGATTCCCGGCCTCATGCTGATTGGCGGCCTGGGCCTGGTATGGGTTGCCTACAAGCTGTTGGCCGATGACGGCGGCGGCGAACATCAAGGCCCTGTCAGCACAACGTTTTGGGGTGCCATGAAGACCATCGTGGTGGCCGATGCACTGATGGGTGTGGACAACGTGCTGGGTGTTGCAGGTGCGGCCCATGGCGCGATGGACCTGGTGGTCATCGGCTTGCTGATCAGCGTGCCCATCGTGGTGTTTGGCAGCTCGGTCGTGCTGAAGCTGGTGGAGCGCTTTCCCATCATCATCCAGCTGGGCTCGGCTGTGCTGGCATTTACCGCAGCCAAGATGATTGTCAGCGAGCCTTTGCTGGACGCCGTGTTTGATCCGCCTGAAATGCTCAACACGGCGGCCCGCTGGGGCACCTATGCGGTTGCCGTTGTCGGTGTGCTTGCCGCAGGCCGCTGGGCCGCCCGTCGAGCCAGTTCGGGCAACAACGGCGACCTGCCCAGCCAGTCTGCCGTCTGAATCTCATTTCATTTCAAACCTGACTATCAACCGTTAAATTCAAGGATTGCATCATGGACAAAATCATTGTGTATCTGGACGACGCCGCTCACGCACTTGCGCAGATCAACCCCACGCAAGCGGGTGCCCAGTCCGCGGGTACGGCAGGGCCTTCAACCCAGTGGATTTTGGTGGCCTGCCCACCCCGCATGACAAAACACATCAGCCGCTGGCTCAGCAACAGTGCCCGCGAAAACTGGCGCCGTAAGTGGAGTGACAACCTGTTTGGCCAGATTGCGCCTGCGTTGAAAGCGCGAGGCGACGCCGTCGTTCCGCTGGTCGCCACGGGTGTTTTGACGACGCTCACGGCCCAGCTCTTGAGCCAGTATGCAGGCGCACGTGTGCTGGACGCCCGACGCGTTTTAGTGGGGCGCGACTTGCAGCCCATTGCGCACGACCAGGCAACGCGGTCAGACAGCCGCTGGAGCGTACCTGGTGCGGTAGCTGGCATGGGAGCCATGCTGATATTGGCGGCGGAGTGATGTGATGTGGGTGCGGGCCTCACCGGCCTGCACTCATGACTCCTGCGCGCAAAACAACAGTGACGGCGTGGCAAGGCGGTGCTATTCTGCACCCATGAAACTCATCGTCAAATGGCTGCTTAGCGCGGCCGCACTTCTGGCCGTTGCCAATCTCTACAACGGCGTTGTGGTCACCAGCTTTACATCGGCCCTGATTGCGGCCTTTGTCATCGGGCTTTTCAACACGATTCTCAAACCAATTCTGGTGGTGCTCACGCTGCCCGTCACAGTGGTCACGCTGGGTCTTTTTCTGTTTGTCATCAACGCGCTGATGTTCTGGGCTGCCGCTGAGGTGCTGAGCGGTTTTCAGGTCAAAGGATTCACGGCCGCGCTCATCGGCTCGCTGATTTACTCTTTGATGGGCATCGTGATCGAGTCAGCGCTCGACCGGCTGTTCTTTAAGAAGTAGCGCTACTGCCCGCGCCCGCGTGTCGATGATCGAGGCTTCAATGTGGTCGCCCGTCCCTTTGCGGGCCACTTCCTGACCCGCCTTGAAGCGGTCCAACGCGGCAGTGTAATCAAGCTGGGCCACATGCGCTTCGGCGTCGGCACGAATGGCGCGCAGCGTCAAGCCCTGCGCCGCATAGGCCGTTGAGAGCAATTGCCAGACATGGGCATCGCGCGGATGGTCAACCACCCACGACTGCAATAGCTGGGCAGCAACACCCGGCTGGCCCACACGAATCAACGCCTGCGCAGACAACATCACTTCCGGCCGCCGCAGCTTGGCGGAGCTTTCGTTGACGAGCGTCAGTGCCTGACGGGCGTCATCGCCGGCCAAAGCGACCTCAGCACCGAGCAGTCGCGACAACCGTGCAGCAGCGGCGTCGTTATGGGTCAGATCAGCCAGAAGTGCATGCAAAGAAGTGGCCTCCTTGAAATTGCGCAGTTTGGCGGCTGCCAGTGCGGCGCCGTACAGGCTGGCCGCCTTGCGGGGTGCGTCTTGCGCCTCAAAGCCCGGGTCGGCCACCTGCAATGCCCAAGTTCGCAGTCCATCAACGCTTGAATTGGAAAGCGCGCGGGCGCGGGCCGACAACATCGCATGCTCAAGGCTGGTCACCGCGGCGGGCGATGCAGCGCCAGCTGCCCGCATGGGCACACGGGCCTGCATGTCGGCGATGCGCTCGGTCGTCAGCGGGTGGCTGCGCAAATACGGGAACGAGCCACTGTCGTTGTGACGGGAGGCCTGGGCAAGTTTGTCAAACATGGTGACAAAGCCCTGCGGCTCGAACCCGGCCTGGGTCATGACACCAAAGCCGATGCGATCGGCCTCGCGCTCCATGTCGCGTGAAAAATTCAGCTGGTTTTGCGCGGCAACCGCCTGCCCACCCACGATCAGCGCGTTGGCTGTGTCGGCGCTCTTGCTGGCGGCCAGAACCCCCAGAATCATCGCGCCAATCAGCCAGGGGGTCTGCGCGCCCTGTTTTGAGATGAGACGTGCAATGTGGCGCTGGGTGACGTGGCTGAGCTCATGGCCCAACACCGACGCGAGTTCATCGCGGCTGCTGACTACGCCCACCAGACCCAGATGTAGGCCAAAGTAGCCCCCGGGCAGCGCAAACGCGTTGACTGACCGGTCCTTGCCCATCATGATTTCCCAGGCAAACCGTTCATCAAGCTCGGGCGTCAGTTCACCGCGAGTGCGCGCGGCGGCCAGCAGAGCCTGCCAGATGCCCTGCACATATTCCATGAGCACCGGGTCATCGATGTAGTCCGGGTCACGGTAGATTTCGCGGGCAATGCGGTCGCCCATGCGCCGCTCGACGTTCATCGTCATTTCGCTGCCGTCACCCAGGTTGGGAAGCTGGGTAAGTGTGGGCACACCGGCCGGTATCACGGTCTGGGCTTGCAGATTTCCCGCTGAGCCAATTGCTATACAAATAGTAGCTAACAAAGCACGCTTCATGCGGGCCATTGATCGAAAAAGCTTTGAACTTTGTTTCAAAATGAGTCCAGTGGCATCGTCGCCTTGATCTCGCCGGTGACGGGGTCCAGAAAGACCGTCCAGAACGTTTTGCGGCCCACCATGGGCAGGAAAACCAGACCGGGCGCAGACCCTCCAGCAGGTGCGAGAACACGGTCTATTTCAGGTGCCTGGCTGGCAAAACGGGTCTTGAGCGCAGCCACTGGTTTTGCAGCCTTGAGAACTTCTGGCAGGGCCTTGGCATAGGGCTGCCACAGGTCGGGGCGGGC
>JANPAZ010000460.1:0-1925 GCA_031430225.1 Rhodoferax sp.
CGCGTCGTAGGCCGATTGGTCACCGTGCGGGTGAAAACGGCCCAGCACGTCACCCACCACGCGGGCGCTTTTGACGGGCTTGGCGCCGCTGTTGCCATTGGCCCCGCCAAAGCCCAGCCCCATGCGTGACATGGAGTACAAAATGCGCCGCTGCACGGGCTTCAGGCCATCGCACACGTCGGGCAACGCCCGGCCCTTGACGACGCTCAGTGCGTATTCAAGGTAGGCGCGCTGGGCGTAGGTGGCAAGGTTGAGAGAATCGTCACCCTCATTGCTGGCGAGGGTGCCGGGGGAATTGCCGGGCGGCTTAAACGGGGGATTGCTGGAGGGGTCGCCAAGGAGGTCAGGGGAAGATGGGTCGCTCATTGCTTAGGGAGTGGTCTCTGATGGCGCCGCGCCTTGTGCGGCGCCCTGTTGATTTGAGGGCTGGATGGTGGACGCGATGGGGGGCGAAAGGGCAGATGGTATAGGCGCCAGCATGTTGCCCCGGCGCGCCGCCCCACCCAGCATTTCCATGCGCACCCGGGTGGGGTAGCGCTGTTCGATGACAGCCGCCGGCGGCTTCAGGCCGGTATAAAGCTGCATCACGGTTTTGACGTAATTTTGAGTTTCCTTGAAGTTCGGAATCTGGTTACCCGCCTTCTGAACAGCACCTTCACCCGCGTTGTAGGAGGCCAGGGCCAGATCCAGCCGGCCCGGAAACATGTCGATCAACAGGCGCAGGTAACGGGTGCCGGTTTTGACATTGATCTTGGGATCAAACAGTTTTTTCTCCAGCGAAATTTTTCGGTCACCGTCCACACCGAAGCGCCGGGCGGTGTCGGGCATCAGTTGCATCAGGCCCATGGCACCTTTGGGTGAAACAGCATTGGCATCAAAACCTGATTCTGTGGCGATGAGCGCCTGAAGCAGTTCGTAATCCACCTTGTGCAGGTACGAGGCCTCGCGCAAATGATGTTTCACCACTTTATAGCTGGGCGACACGTCAAAAAACGCCAGCAGCTTGGCGGGTACGGTGGGCACGCTCACCGGACGCGGCGTGTCGACGGCAACGGTTTTGGGCGTCTTGCTGGTGTCAAAGCTCTCACCACCGCGGTAAAAAATCTCATAGCGATCGTCCAGTTTTTCAGCGGCGAAGTGGGCCACGCCTTTCTCGTCGATGTAGCCCCAGACATCCGCAATGGCTATTTGCTGCGAAAACAATAGCAAACTACCCAATAGATACGCGGGCCAATGTTGAATTTGACTTACAAATAACTGCCAGATGACCCGCGCGGCACACATCAGATGTCCACTTCGACAGCATCGCCATGCAGTTCCATCAGCTCGCGTCGGGCTGCCGCCTCGCCCTTGCCCATAAGTTTGGTGATCAGGCTGGCGGTTTGCTCGAAATCGACCGCGCCCAATTGCACGGGCAGGAGGCGGCGTGTGTCGGGGTTCAGCGTGGTGTCCCAAAGCTGCTCGGCATTCATCTCGCCCAGGCCCTTGAAACGGCTGATGCTCCAGGCACCTTCGCGCACGCCCTCTTTGCGCAGCTTGTCCAGAATGGCGGTGAGTTCGCCTTCGTCCAGCGCGTAGGCTTTGCTGGCAGGCTTTTTGCCACGCGCGGGCGCGTCCACCCGGAACAGCGGCGGGCGGGCTACATACACGTTGCCGGATTCAATCAACTTGGGAAAGTGCTTGAAGAACAGCGTGAGCAGCAGCACTTGAATGTGCGAGCCGTCCACGTCTGCATCGCTCAGAATGCAGACCTTGCCGTAGCGCAGGCCGGTGAGGTCTGGGGAGTCATTGGGACCATGCGGGTCTACGCCAATTGCGACAGAGATATCGTGAATTTCAGTGTTGGCAAAAAGGCGGTCGCGGTCCACCTCCCAGGTGTTGAGGACCTTGCCGCGCAGGGGCAAAATGGCCTGACTTTCCTTGTC
>JANPAZ010000461.1:0-16287 GCA_031430225.1 Rhodoferax sp.
ATCAAATTTGGCTAATACATCGGCGGCTGAGAGTTTGTAAAAGTCCAGTCGCGGCACGATGTGCGCGTAGGCCAGCACCCGCTCCAGTTCGTCCCGCATTTCCACGGTGGCAATCCAGCGCAGTTGGCCCGACTGCAAGCCCTCGCGCAACAGCCCGGCGGCTGGATCATTGAACACAAAAAGGTCCAGGACGATATTGGTGTCCAGAACAACAGAACTCATTTGGCTTTCTCTCGGGCTGACCCCTTCACCATGTCGAACTTGAACATCCGGCATTCAATCGGACCATTCCACATGGGCACGCGCCGGGATTCCTTCAGGCGCATCTTGCCGGGCAGCTTGAGGTCGGGGGTGAGCACCCAGGCGGTCCAGCCTGAGAAGTTTTTCTTCCAGTGCGTGGCCAGTTGGCTAAAGAACTCGCCGCCGTCTTCGGTATGGGCCAGTTCACGAGCGCCAAATCGGCCTGCTGATGCGTCGTCTTGCGAGTCTGACTCGTAGCCTTCATCTACTCGACCGCCTTTGGCGATACCCCCCACTTCAATTCGTTCACCATAAGGGGGGTTGAGCAACATCACGCCGCCACCCGTTTCAATGACGTTCACCGGCGACAGACGCTGCAAGGCATCGCCCCCCCGAAATTCAATGACATCAGCCACGCCTGCGCGCTGCGCATTGCGCTGGGCAAAGTCCACCATGCGGTGTGCCACGTCGCTACCGAAAATAATGGGCTTTTGACCAGGGACCCTCACAATTTCGGCGTCTTTAGCTTCACTTTTGATAGCATCCCAGACGTGTTTCTGAAACGGCAGGTATTTCTCGAAGGCAAAACGGCGCAGTGAACCGGGGGCGATGTTGCAGGCTATTTGTGCGGCTTCAATGGCGATGGTGCCGCTGCCGCAGCAGGGGTCGTACAACGGCAGAAGGTCAGCATCGCCATCGGCCCAGCCGCTGGCGGCAATCATGGCGGCAGCCAGGGTTTCTTTCAGGGGGGCATCACCCTTGTCTTCGCGCCAGCCCCGCTTGAAGAGCGCCTCGCCCGAGGTGTCGATGTAGAGCGACAGACTGTCAGTGGTGAGGTGGACAAAAATGCGCGCGTCGGGCCATTGGGTGTTGACGTCAGGGCGCACGCCGTTTGCCTTGGCGCGAAACCGGTCGCACACGGCATCCTTGATCTTGAGCGCGGCAAAGTTCAGTGAAGTCAACGGGCTGTGCTGGGCCGTGACTTCCACCTTGATGGTTTCGCGGGGCGTGAACCAGATCTCCCACGCCACTTCCGATGCGGCACGGTAAAGATCCTGCTCGTTGCGGTATTCGGAGTAGGACAGTTGCACCAGCACGCGTTGCGCAAGGCGGCTGTGCAGGTTCAGGCGCATGGCGTCACGCCACGACGCGCGCACCAAAACGCCACCACGGCGGGTGAGCAGGTCTTCGCCCATCAGGCCGGTCAGGCCATGCACTTCGGAAGCGAGGTAGTCCTCAACGCCGGCAGCGCAAGGTAAAAATAGTTGGAGTTGATTCATGGTGCCGCCGGACTACAAGTCTTTTCTGAGGTTGGCGGGCGCAATCTTCAGCGCCTCGCGGTATTTGGCGACGGTGCGGCGAGCGCACTCAATGCCCTGCTCTTTGAGCATGAGAGACAGCTGGTTGTCACTCAGCGGTTTCTTGGCGGATTCGGCGCTGACAAATTGTTTGATAAGCGCGCGCACGGCCGTGCTGGAGGCGTTGCCACCGGACTCCGTGCCCAGGCCGGAACCAAAGAAGTACTTGAGCTCAAACGTGCCAAACGGCGTGGCCATGTACTTGGCCGTGGTGACACGGCTGATGGTGGACTCGTGCAGGCCCAGTTCGTCGGCAATTTCACGCAGCACCAGCGGGCGCATGGCCAGCTCGCCGTGCATGAAGAAGTTTTTCTGGCGGTCAACGATGGCGGTACTGACGCGCAAGATGGTGTCAAAGCGCTGCTGGATGTTTTTGATGAACCAGCGCGCCTCTTGCAACCGTTGTTGCAACGCGGCGTGGTTGCTGGCGTCGCGTCCCCCGCCACGGTGGGCCTTGAGCGCGTTGGCATAGATATCGTGTACACGCAGTCGCGGCATGACGTCACCGTTAAGCTGCACCCGAAACTTGGCCAGCGTGCCGGTGCCCACTTTGACGACCAGCACATCCGGCACCACCACGTTACGCTCCACATCGACAAAACGTCGGCCTGGTTTGGGCTCAAGGCGACCAATCAGGGCGATGGCCTCGCGCACAACAGCGTCCGTGCTGGCGCACAGGTGGACGAGTTTTTTAATGTCACGGCGCGCCAACAGGTCCATGGGCTGGGCGCAAATACTCAGGGCGGCGTTAACCACGTTGATTGGCTCGTTCAACGTCCGGTCGGCTTCTTCGCCAGACAACAACTGATTTTTGAGCATCGCACGCAGTTGCAGACTCAGGCACTCTCCCAGATTGCGCGCGCCCACGCCAACGGGCTCCAGGTTTTGAAGCAGGCCCAAAGCCACCGTGAAATGATGCACCAGGTCTTCGATCTGCTCGGGGTCATGGCTTCCGGCCAGGCCTTCAGCCAGCGCTTGCAAGGTGTCTTCCAGGTACCCGTCGTCGTTGAGCGACTCGATCAGGAACCGCAATGCCGCAGCGTCGGTTGCGCCAAGGCGCAGACCCAATGCCTGTCGGTGCAAAAACGACTGAAGTGACTCCTGCTGGCGCGCCAGTTCGGTAGCGTCCACTTCATCGTCGCCGTTCAGGTTGTTGCCTTTGGCTTTGGCATCGCCCCCCCATTCACTGTCGTCGGGCGTCATTTCAACCGTGCCATCCCCCTCCCAGTTTTGCGTGTCTTCAGCGGACAGGGGCGTTGCCTCGGCATCATTTTGGGTACCAGCCCCTGAATCGCTTGGGTAATCAGCTACAGAATTTGTAGCTGCCTCGGCTTCGCGATCATCTTCCCGCACACGGGTATCGGCCTGCGGCATGCCAAAGTCCTCACGCGATGCGTCGTCCAGAGAGCGCTCCAGAAAAGGGTTGTCGTCCAGCATCTGGTCGACCTCCTGGCTAAGCTCCAAGGTGGACAACTGGAGCAGCCGGATGGACTGCTGCAACTGGGGGGTGAGCGCCAGATGCTGCGAAACGCGTAATGACAGGCCTTGTTTCATAGCCCCCACGCTCCACCGCTGCGCGGGTCGCTGCCCCCCAAGGGGGCTAATTTGCCTTGGGGCGGCCCGGCGGCAAATTGCCGATCTGGCCCACGCGAAGACCTATAGGCGATGACAGACCTGGGGGCAAGTCCGCGCTGGGCCGCCCCAAGCGGGCTTAGCCCCCTTGGGGGGCAGCACAGTACACGAAGTGACCAGCGTGGGGGCGACATCTCTACATTCGGAAGTGCTCACCGAGATACACCCGGCGCACATCAGCGTTATTCACAATATCGGAGGGCGTTCCTTCGGCCAGCACATTGCCATCGCTGATGATGTAGGCATGGTCACAGATGCCCAGGGTCTCACGCACGTTGTGGTCAGTGATCAACACGCCAATACCACGGCTTTTGAGGAAACTGATGATGCGCTGAATCTCGATCACGGCAATCGGGTCGATACCGGCAAAAGGCTCGTCAAGCAAGATGAAACGAGGCTGGGTGGCCAGTGCGCGCGCAATTTCAACGCGGCGGCGTTCGCCACCCGACAAAGCCAATGCCGGGGACATCCGCAAATGCTCCACCCGCAAATCCTGCAACAAACTGGTCAGACGGCTTTCAATTTCGGCCGCTTCAAGCGGCTTTCCCGCTTTGGGGCCGTCCGAGTACCTCTGCAGTTCCAGCACAGCGCGTACGTTGTCTTCAACATTAAGTTTGCGAAAGATGGAAGCCTCTTGCGGCAAATAACTCAGCCCCAAGCGTGCCCGAAGGTGTATGGGCATATGCTCGACCGACTTGCCGTCTATGGTGATGTCACCCGCGCTGGCACGCACCAAGCCCACGATCATGTAGAAAGAGGTTGTTTTGCCAGCGCCATTGGGGCCTAGCAGGCCAACCACCTCGCCCTTTCGCACCACCAGAGACACGTCTTTGACGACCTTGCGGCTGCCATAAAACTTTTGCAGGTGCAGTGCCTCAAGCCGGCTTTGATCGAGCCCAGTGTCTGCTACCTCGCCGGTCACTTTTTCTCCCCAGCGAGTGCCGGGGTGGCGCGCAAGACGGGTGCCGGCTGTTGTGCCGCTGGACTTCCCCGCGGCGCAGAACTGCCGGAGGGTGCCGCTGCATCTGGCTTGGGCGTCAACACGGCCCTTATGCGACCTGCCGGTGCGCCAGGCACACCTCTCGCCACACTGCCATCAACGGTGAAGACATCGGTCGTGTTGTCATACATGATCACGCCACCCGTCATTTCATCGTTGAGCATTGCACCGCGATAGCGACGCAATTGGGCCCGTTTGCTGAACTTCACCGTATCGGCGCGGCCGTCGTACTCAATGACTTCGCCCTCGCCTTCAATGAATTCGTCCACGCCGTCCCGCTTTTGACGGAAAAATGCCAGCTGGCCCGGCTCTGCTATTACCAGCCCGAATTGGTAGCCTTCGGGGTCCTGCCGCACATCGAGCTTGGCACCCCGGATCAGGATCGTGCCTTTGGTCAGCACAACCCGGCCGGTGAACACGCTTGTCTGCTTGAGGTCGTCGTAGCGGAGGGCATCCGCCTCCACATTCATGGGCTTGTTACGGTCTGCCTTTTCAGCCAGCGCTGCGCCGCCCCCCAGAACACACAGGACCGCTAAAACGAGGGGAGACACACTGAATTTCATAAAGGCACGAATCTTGCTCTGACACATTGCGTTTTGATTGTAGCGGCCCAGTGGCTGCTGAAAACCAAAAAGCCCGCGATCAGCGGGCTTTTCTTTGCGAAGCGCAACCTGTTACTGGTTCGGCAAGCACTGCTGAACGGCTTCAACCGTCCAGGTTGATTTTTGCAACCAGTTCCTTCAAAACCTGATCAGTCTTGTCGTTTTCGACCTGGCAGGTGCCTGCGTTTTCGTGCCCACCGCCGCCATAAACCAGCATCAACTCGCCAATATTGGTTTTAGACGACTTGTCAAGAATGGATTTACCCGTTGCAAATACCGTGTTTTGCTTTTGGACACCCCACAACGCATGGATCGAAATGTTGGTTTTGGGGAATAACGCGTAGATCATGAACCGATTCACGGCATAGATGGTGTCTTCGCTGCGCAGATCCAGAACGGCAAGATTCTGGTGGACCGTCGTGCAAAACTGGATTTGCTGCTTGGCCTTGACGGAATGCTCAAAATAAAGCTCCACGCGCTCGACCACATCGGGCAGGGCCAGAATTTCATCAATGTCATGGTCGTGACAATATTTGATTAAATCCATCATGAGCTGGTAATTGCTCACTCGGAACTCCCGAAAACGCCCCAAGCCGGTGCGCGAATCCATCAGGTAGTTCAGCAACACCCATCCGGTAGGGTCCAGAACCTCGTCACGTGTGAACTGGGCCGAATCCGCCTTGTCCACCGCCGCCATCATTTCATTGAATCGCGCCGGGAAGCGCGTTTGACCCCCATAGTGCTCAAAGACCACGCGGGCCGCCGAGGGCATGTCGGGAATGATGATGTGGTTGGCACGCTCGCCCGTGTTGCGCACCGTCTCGGACGCGTGGTGGTCAAACGCCAGATGCGCCGCGGCAACATAGGGCAGATTGGTGGTGATGTCACGGTCGGTGATCGCAATCTTGCCATCCTGCATGTCTTTGGGATGCACGAACTTGATGTCATCGATCAACTCAAGCTCATTGAGCAACACGGCGCATACCAGACCGTCAAAATCACTACGGGTGACGAGTCTGAATTTTTGCTGGGGCATGTGACTTCCTGTGAATAAAAAACAGCCCCTACTATCGCGCCAGCGCACGCCCGAGTCAACCCAGGGATCGGCCTGAAAACTACCTCCCCGTGCTAGCGCCCGGCACGGACCTCGGACACGAGGAAATCCACAATTTGAAGACCACGCTCCATGGTCTTGGACAACGTACCGTCCGTGTAAAAACGCCCGGCAACACCGAGCGCGGGCACACCTTCTACCTTGTAGGTATTCTGCAGCTGGGTGCCCTTACCCGATTTGGTGGACACAGAAAACGAGTTGTACTGCTCAAGAAACTTGGCTTTGTCTACGCCCTGTTTGGCTACCCAAGCAGCGATGTCGTCAATTTTGTTCAGCGCCTGTTTTTCAACATGAACCGCCGCAAATACCTTACCGTGCAGTTTGTCGACGAGGCCCATTGCCTCCAGCGCAAAATAAAGCCGCTGCTGCGGAACGAAGTCATCGCGAAAAGCCACAGGAACGCGCCGCACCGAAACGTCCTTGGGGGCACGTTTGATCCACGCATCCAGGGTGGGCTCAAACACATTGCAATGCGGGCAGCTGTACCAGAAAAACTCGACCACTTCAATCTTGCCAGCAGGAGCCTCTACCGGCGCACGCTTGTCCAGGACAAGGTAGTCTGCGCCTGCCTCCGGCTTTTTAGCCTGCGCCATCGCCTGAGCAGCGGGCAGGCCCAGAGCCGAGCCGGCCAGTGCGGAACCACAGGCTTGAGAAAAATCACGACGCTTCATTGTCAAACACTCCAAAAAATAGATTGCAAACTGCCCAGGCTCAGGTAGAGCTTGCCCGGGCGCAAAAGTTCAGGTGAACCATAAACACGATAGCTAACGCTGCGTGCGCACCATCGCCGTTTCCAACCCTGTTGCATCCAGCTTTTCTTTGGTGCGGTCGGCGTCTTCCTTACGGTCAAACGGCCCCACCCGCACCCGAAATACCGCCCGCCCTGATTGCTCGCGCTCGGTCACTCTGGCCTCAACGCCGCTCAGTGACAACTTGGCGCGCTGGGCGTCAGCATCTTCTTGCGTTCTGAAAGCACCTACCTGCACAAAGTACACAAACGGCTCAGGTGCCGAACCGGATGACTTGGCGCGCGCCAAATCACCCAACGGATCAGCCGATGCAGCCGGCTTGGATTCCGGTTTGGTCGAGGCCGTATCAGCTTTGGGCGCATCAGGTTTGGCAACCTCAGGTTTTGTGGTGTCGGCTTTGCCTGCAGAAGCGGGCGATGCCGGAGCCGAAGCAGCAACAGCCGGCACATTGGGCTTCGCCGGGTTCTTGCCATAAAGGGGGGCGTTCGGGTCCCAGTCCTTATTCTTCTTGGCTTCGGCGGCGTCCTGGTCAGCAGAGCGGGTTTGACCCTTGTTGATAAAGGGTACCGGTACTTTGGTGACATACACGGCAACGGCCAGCGCAGCCCCTAGCCCTACCACCACTCCGATGATGAACCCCAATACGGTTCCGCCTAACTGCTGTTTCATGCACTGCCTCATTTACTGGTTCACAAATCTACATTTTTTGCGGCGCACTGACGCCCAGCACCGCCAGGCCATTGTGCAGTACCTGTGCAGTCGCAGCCACCAGGGCCAGACGTGCGAGTTTGACGGCTTCATCGTCGACCAGAATACGCTCGGCATCGTAGTAGCTGTGGTACAACGCCGCCAGCTCACGCAGGTAGAACGTGACATCGTGCGGTGAAAAATCCACCGCCGCGTCTGTCAGCATGTCGGGGTACTTGGCCAAGAGCAGCATGAGTGCCAAAGCGGGCTGACTTTGCAACGGCGACAGATCAACGCCCCTCAAAGTTGAAACATCACCAGTCCAAGCCGCCAGGACCGAACAAATCCGCGCATGGGCGTATTGCACGTAATAGACCGGGTTGTCGTTGTTTTTGGCCAGCGCCAGATCAATGTCAAACACGTATTCGGTATCTGGCTTGCGACTCAGCAGGAAGAACCGCACCGCGTCCTTGCTGGTCCACTCGATCAGGTCGCGCAACGTCACATAGCTGCCAGCCCTCTTGGAAATTTTGACTTCTTCGCCACCCCGCACTACCCGCACCATGGTGTGTAGAACGTAATCAGGGTACCCCGGTGGGATGCCCACACCCGCAGCCTGCAAGCCTGCGCGCACACGCGCAATGGTGCCGTGGTGGTCTGTGCCCTGGATATTGACCACTTTGCTAAAGCCCCGCTCCCATTTGGTGATGTGATAGGCCACATCCGGCACAAAATAAGTGTAGGTGCCATCGCCCTTGCGCATCACGCGGTCTTTATCGTCGCCATAGTCGGTTGACTTGAGCCACAGCGCGCCATCTTTCTCAAAAGTCTTGCCAGCCATCGTGAGCTTCTTGACCGCGGCGTCCACTCGCCCGCTGGTGTACAGACTGCTCTCGAGATAGTAGTTGTCAAACTTGACGGAAAAGGCCTGCAGGTCCAGGTCCTGCTCGTGGCGCAGGTAGGCCACAGCAAACTGGCGCATGCCGTCAAGGTCTTCGATGTCGCCTGACGCGGTGAACTCACGGTCGTCTGAATGAACTGTTTTTTTAGCAAGAAAGTCAGCCGCAATGTCGGCAATGTAATCACCGTTGTAAGCCTGCGCGTTTTCACCGCTGGGCCATTGCGCATCTCCGGGCTTAAAGCCTCTGGCACGCAACTGGGTACTGGTGGCCAGCGTGCCGATCTGCACACCCGCATCGTTGTAATAGAACTCGCGGTAAACGTCCCAGCCCTGCGTTTGAAACAGGTTACAGATGGCGTCGCCCAGTGCGGCCTGGCGGCCATGGCCCACGTGCAGTGGTCCGGTGGGGTTGGCCGACACAAACTCCACCAGCAGGCGCTGTCCGTTACTGGCCCTGCTGCCAAAGCCCGCGCCTTGGGTCAGTACGTCATGCACGATCTGTTGCTTGGCGGCAGCTTTGAGTTTGATGTTGATAAAGCCGGGCCCCGCAATGTCGATAGCGTCCACCCAGTGAACAAATGGCAACGTCTTTAACAATTCATTGCGCAGGGTTTCGGCCAACTGGCGCGGGTTCAATTTGAGGGGTTTGGCCAATTGCATGGCGACTGTGGTCGCGAGGTCACCATGGGATGCGACCTTGGGCGATTCAAACACGGCCTTGGCGCCAGCACCAGGGACCAATTTTTCCAGTTCAGAAGCCAGGACTTCGAGTAATTCAAGTTTTACAGACAACATGGCCTGATTTTACGAGGCTGGTCGGGGGACACTGTAAACAAGCCGCATTGGCCTGTCAGCGGGATTGCAATCCCGCGCGTTATATGCTGGAATCCACCGCGTGATTCACTTCCAGATGCTTCACTCAACTTCACTTCACCTCGAAAAAAGGAACATGATGAAAAAACTAATGACCGTTGTTGCCATGGGTTTGATGCTGGCTTTTGGCGTGGCTCACGCCGCCGAAGAAAAGACCGCACAGCAAAGCAAGATGGGTACCTGCAACAAAGATGCGGGTGACAAAAAAGGCGATGACCGCAAAGCCTTCATGAAGGAATGCCTGAGCGCGAAGGCTCCAGCGGCTGACGGAGCAGCCTGCGACAAGTCCGCAGCGGACAAGAAGCTGGCCGGTGCCGCCAAGGCCAGCCACATCAAGAAGTGTATGGCTGACCAGACGGCTGAAGCCAAACCGGCGGCCAAGGTTGCCGACGCAGCCAAGCCGGTCGCAGCGGCCAAAGCGGCTGAGCCTGCCAAAAAGTAAGTCGAGCGATACGACCCGCGAATCCAACCCTCCAAGGTTGGCGACCCGCCCGGCTCAAGTCTGGCGGGGTTTTCTTTTTAGGGTCGTGATTGCCAAAAACCGGTTTGCCCGTAGTGGTGCTTGAGGAAATCAATCCACAACCGTACCCGCAGTGGCAAGTGCTTGCGCTGCGGGAAAACTGCGTAAATGCCATTGGGCGGCGCTGCGAACTCTTCGAGCACAGGAACCAGCGTCCCCGCCGAAATTTCAGCCTCCACCTCCCATATGCTGCGCCATGCCAATCCATAGCCTGCAAGACACCAGGCGTGCAAAACCTGGCCGTCGGAACAGTCCAGCGGCCCACCCGGTTTGAGATGAATCACTTCGGTGGCCTCTCCTTTTTGCACGGTAAAAGCCCAGCCTCGTGTTTGAGATGCATCGCTGGACAATGTCAGGCAGTCAAATTTCAGCAAATCACTGGGGTGCGAAGGTACGCCATGTTGTTTGAGATATTTCGGGGTGGCCACGCACAGCCGCCGGTTGTCTGCCAGCCTCACGCTGACCAGCGATGAGTCGGGCAGATCCCCCACTCGCACCGCACAGTCAAAACCTTCGCCGGCCAGGTCCACCACCCGGTCGCTCAGGTTAAGTGAGATGGTCACATCCGCATGTTGCTCCCGAAAGCGCGGCACCAGCGGAGCCACATGGCGTCGGCCAAAGCCTGCTGGTGCGGTAATGCGCAAATGCCCGCTGGCCTTGACGCCCCCCGCGCTGACACTGGCCTCGGCGTTCGCAAAATCGGCCAGCAGGCGCTGACAGTCTTCCATGAAAGCGCTCCCTTCATGGGTGAGCGAGATTCGTCTTGTGGTGCGCACCAGCAATTTGACCCCCAGCCGCTCCTCCAGGGCATCCAGTCGGCGCCCCATGATGGCCGGGGCCACGCCTTCCGCTTTGGCCGCGGCCGTCAGGCTGCCGCGGGTCGCCACCGAGACGAAGGATTCAATGGCTTTGAGTTTGTCCATAGGGCGGAATTATGCGTGCCGCCAGAAACAAGCCACCTGCGAACGCGCATCAGTAGGCCAATGTTGCGACCGAACGTAATTCTTCGGGTGTAGTGCTGGGGAAACCAAAAAACTCAAGGTAGGCGGGGATCTGCTCAAACAACATGTCCGAACCCACCTGAAAACGGCAGCCGCGGGCCTGCACAGCCGTCAAAAATGAGGTCATCTCGGTCTTCATGACCACTTCGCCAACAAAGGAAGTGGGGGCGATGCGGGACACATCCATGGGCATCGGGTCGCCTTCATTCATGCCCATGGGGGTTGCGTTCACGACAATATCAAATCCGGCGGGGTCATTGCTTCCCGTAGAGACTTCCAGAAGTGGATAGTGTTTGGTCAAGCGCTGCCCAAGGCCCTGAGCGGATTCGTCTCGCGCATCAAACAGACTGATCGCACCCACCCCGGCAGCGGCCATGGACGCTGCGATAGCCGAACCCACTCCCCCGCAACCAACCACCAGGACACGGGCACCTTCCAATACACAGCCCTTGCGACGCACGCCACGCACGAAGCCTTCGCCATCGAACATGTCACCTTGCAAACGCCCGTCTGCCGCGCGACGCACTGCGTTGCACGAGCCCGCAATTTCCGCCGTAGGAAGCAACTCGTCAAGCAGTCCAACCGTGGTGACTTTGTGCGGCATCGTGATCAGCGCACCACGTAGGTTGCTCAGCTTGAAAACCGAGCGCAAAAAATCGGGGTAATCCGTCGCCTGGCAGCCCATGGGCACGACGATCGCATTCACACCGGCCTTTTCAAACCAGGGGTTATAGATCATCGGCGCCTTGAAGGCGTGGGTGGGGAACCCGATGTGAGCAATGATTTCGGTATGGCCGTTGATGAGCATGACAGGCGCAGCAGTGGTTTATTTCTTGGCTGATTTCAGGGCGGACACCGCGGCGCGCAGGGCCAGCAGATAGCTGTCCACACCAAAGCCCGCAATTTGCCCCCGGGCGATTTCGGCAATCACCGAGTGGTGCCGGAAGGTCTCTCTCGCATGAATGTTGGACATGTGCACTTCAAAAATCGGACATTTGAGAATGGACAACGCATCGCGGATGCCATAGCTGTAGTGCGTCCAGGCACCTGCATTGATCAGCACAGCGTCCACATTTTCCGTGTGCGCACGGTGAATGCGCTCGCACATCTCGCCTTCATGGTTGGTCTGGAAGTTCTCAACACCTGCGCCGAGCTCCTGCCCCAGTGAAATCAGACCCGCGTTGATTTCGGCCAGCGTGATGGTGCCGTATTGCGCTGGATCGCGCTTGCCAAACATGTTGAGGTTGACACCGTTGAGTACCAGGATATTCATGAGTTTCTTTCAAAAAAATGATTACAAGTAACGGATCAGGCATCGGTCAGGTGGACGACCTGCCCAGTCTTGGCCGCTTCCGCAATGGCTTCGGTGATGCGCAGGTTCAGCAGTCCGTCACGCGCACTGACCAGTGGATTGGCCTCGCCGCGAATGACCTTCCCAAAATGCTCCATCTGATGCTTGAGCGGGTCGTCACGCACCACGCCCACCACGCCCGTTTCAAACTCTTTCCACCAGGAACGGTCTTCGTGACGAGGGTAGGTTTTCAGGCGCATTGTGGGCACGGAGAGGCTGCCGTTGGTACCGGTGATGACGTAGCAATCTTCGTCGCCATACGTGGGGTAGGCCTTGTTTTCCTGCGATGTTTGTTCCCAGCTGCGGGCACAGGCCGCCGTATCGGACAGCAGGAATGTACCCAGCATGCCATTGGCAAAACGCAGATTGATGGCCACGGTGTCCTCAACGGAAAACCCTCGCGTGGCGTGACTTGAGAAGGCCTGCACGGCCACAATGTCGCCGCACAGTATGCGCAGATTGTGCACCTCGTGGATCATGTTGAGCAGGATTGGGCCGCCACCGGCCTCCTTGCGCCAGGGGCCGTCAGCAAAGTAGTGGTCCGGCTTGAAAAACATCGCACTGCCCATCACCGCCACAAGTTTTCCCAGTTTTCCGGACTCCACCACTTCCCTGGCCTTGGCCATGATGGGGCTGTGGGCACGGTGGTGGCCAATCAACACTTTGACATTAGCAGCCTCGGCCGCCCTGAGGATTTTCTCGCCCTCGGCCACTGTGCTGGCGATCGGCTTTTCAAGAAGGATCGGGAGTTTCGCTGCAATGCATTGCAGCGCCTGCGGCACATGCAGATGATTGGGCGTGGCCAGCACCAGGCCGTCGGGCCGATCTGTCGCCAGCAATTCATCAATGGATTTGTACAGCGGCACCCCGGCACGGGCTGCAATGTCAACCGCCCCGGGTGACGGGTCGACCACAGCCGATAGAGTGCAGGTATCGCTACCCTGGGCGACGCCCAAGTGGGCGAACCCGATGTATCCGACCCCGGCAATCGCGATTCGGGTTTTGTTCATTGAGGCTCGTAGGTCTGGACATCGTCCAACCCACCCGCAAACATTGAGCGCCTGCGAATGGTTTGGTGCAGCAGCGTCTGCTTACTTGCGCAGCTTGGCCAGCTCGGCCATCATTTCATTCACGGTCGCGTCGCCTACGCTAGCACTGAACTGAGCAATCACGGGTTTCATCTTATCGCGTAATTTGGCGACTTCGGCGGGAGAAAACTGGGTGACCGTCATGCCATTTTTCTTCAGCAGTTCCAGATTGGCAGCCACAGCGGCGCGGGATTCCTTGCGCTGGAACGCGGCGGCATCATCGGCTGCGTCGTCAATCAGTTTCTTTTCAACCGGGGTCAGCGTGTCCCAAACTTTCTTGCTGAAAATGACCGACTGTGGGTTGTACTGGTGGTTGGTCAGCGCGATGTTTTTTTGCACTTCCCAAAACTTGTTGGCGGCAATCACGCTGATCGGGTTTTCCTGGCCGTCAATGGCTTTCTGCTCCATGGCGGCATAGACCTCGGGGAATGGCAGCGGTGTAGGGTTGGCACCCAGTGCCTTGACCCAGGCCACGTTGATCGGGTTAGGGATCACGCGCAGCTTGAGGCCTTCAATGTCTTCCACCTTGTTGAGGGGGCGCTTGCTGTTGGTCATCTGGCGGTAGCCGAGCTCCCAATACGACAAGCCAACCAGCCCCTTGGCTTCAAGCAGTGCGTGCATTTTTCTGCCGACGGGTCCGTCCACAATGGCGTCCGATTCCCTCTCGCTGGCAAACAGGAAGGGGAAGTCAAAAATCGCCAGTTCCTTGGCCTCGCTGGCGAGAATGCCGCTGTTCATGACAGACATTTCAATCGTGCCGCCCTTCATGGCAGACACCACCGCCTGGTCGCTGCCCAGCGTGCCGTTGTAGAACAGGTTCACCTTGATCTTGCCGCCCGATTTGGCGGCAACAGTTTCAGCAAATTTCTTCATGCCTGCAACAGCAGGATGACCTTCAGGGCCGTTGAGCGTGAACTTGAACGTGTGCTCCTTGATGTCCTGAGCAGACGCCACGCCAAAAGCGAAGAGCGATGTGGAGGCCACAGCAGCGGCGATGGTTTTGAGAACTAGACGTTTCATGGTTGTCTCCTGAAAGGGGGAAATGACGATGGCTGTACGCAATGTGATGGCTGCCAGGCGTGGCGTACCCAAGCACGCCCAGCTGCCGTTTAAAGAATCAGTAGAACCAGCGTGCTGGCACCATCACCAGTTGAGGGAAGGCCACCATCAGGAACATGATGATGAACTGGGCGATCATGAACGGAATCACACCTTTGGTGACCTCGTCCATACTGACCTTACCCACGCCGGCCACCGCGTTAAGCACCGTGCCCACCGGTGGCGTAATCAGCCCAATGGCGTTATTGATGATGAAGAGCACCCCAAAGTAGACCGGGTCAATGCCGGCAGCCTTCACCACCGGCATCAACACCGGGGTTAGTAGCAAAATGGTCGGCGTCATATCCAGCGCCGTGCCCACCACCATGGTCAACACCATGATGGCCAACATCAGCAGGCGCGGGCTGTCCAGCAGAGGTTGCAGCAGGGTCACCACTTGCGCTGGCAGATTAGCCACCGTGATCAGCCAGGCTGAGACCATGGCCGCTGCAACCAGGAACATCACGACAGAACAGGTGGTGGCCGCAGAAATGAACAGCGGCACCAGCTTCTTGATATTGAGCTCGCGGTAGATCACGGTAGAGACAAACAGCGAGTACACCGCCGCCACTACCGCCGCCTCAGTGGGCGTGAACACGCCAAACTTCAGGCCAAAAACGATGATGAAGGGCAGCACCAGCGCCCAAGTGGCCAGGCGCAGGGCCTCAAACACCTCGGCCAGCGTCTTGCGCGGGGGCGGAACGATGGTTTCCTTGCGCACCAGCCACCACCAGGTAAATACCAGTGACAACGCCAGCATCAAGCCAGGAAAAATACCCGCCATAAAGAGTTTGGAGATGGATACGCCCCCTGCCACTCCAAAGATCACAAATCCGATGCTGGGCGGAATGATGGGGGCAATGATGCCGGCTGAGGCAATCAGGCCCGCAGAGCGCGCCTTGTCGTGGCCCGCGGCCACCATCATGGGCAACAGCAAGGCAGTGAGCGCGGCCGCATCAGCCACGGCGGAGCCCGACAGGGAAGCCATGATGACAGCGGCAACGATGGTCACGTAGCCCAGGCCACCACGCACGTGACCCACCAGCGCCATGGCGAAGTTCACGATGCGGCGGGACAGTCCGCCGGCGTTCATGATTTCACCAGCCAGCATAAAGAAAGGCACGGCCAGCAACGGGAAGCTGTTGGCCCCTTCAATCACGTTTTGCGCCAGGATCTGGGCGTCAAACATGTTCATGTGCCACATCAAGGCGGCACCACACAACAGCAAGGAGAAGGCAATGGGAATGCCAAGCGCCATGGCGGCGAGCATGGAACCCAGAAAAATCGCAATCGTCATGTCTGGCTCCAGTCTCAGTGCGTCTTGGAAGGGGCTTCACTGTCGCCAGCATGCGGGGCTTCTTCAGATTCCTGAATCAGCATGAGGTGGTCGTCGTCAATCTTGCCGGCGAGCAGGCGGTACAGGTCGCTCAGAATGACCAGTGAACCCAGGATGGAGAACGCCATGCCGGAGGCGTAGAAGTAGCCCATGGAGACTTCCATCACCGCGCTGGTGGAATCCCAGTTGACCACTGTCTGGTCGTAGGAGCCTTTGAAAATCAGCCAGGTGCAATACAGCATCAATACCAGGGACAGGCCCATACAGATGCGCTTGCCCAGGGGGCTGAGTTTGCCAACCAGCATGTCCGTGCCCAAGTGGCCGTTACTGCGCAACGCCACCACCGCACCCAGGAAAGTCATCCAGACGAACAACCATCGGGAAAGTTCTTCTGACAACGTGAAGCCCGAATTGAAGGCGTAGCGCATGAATACATTGCCAAACACCAGCGCCACCATCACGGCCAGCATGGCCGCAATCACGTAGCCCAGGAGCTTGCAGTAGCCATCGATCAAGTTCTCGATCACGTTTTGTCTCCTCGATTAGTTCGAACCATAATGTACGAACTAGTTAGTTTTATTGAAATCAGTAGAAACCCTTATGCCGTCCCGCCGCCTGCGTACCGTCCTGGTAAACCGCAGCGGCTACTTCCGCACGAAGCGGACAATCATCTCAATGATGCTGTCGCGCCTCGCCGTGAGGGCCTGCGCGGCTTGCGTGTTTTTCTTGAAAATCAG